>JBBQXZ010000032.1:0-28594 GCA_038209145.1 Cytophagales bacterium
AATCCCCGCTTCAGGCCTTCTTCTCGGTAAGCGGCGAATTGATCCGGGTGAATGAATTCAGCTACTTCGATATGCATTTTTGTAGGTTGCAGATACTGGCCCAAGGTTAAGATATCGCAGCCGTGAGCTACCAAGTCGTCCATTGCCTGATGAACTTCTTGCTTTTGTTCACCCAATCCCAACATGATGCCAGTCTTAGTTCGTTTGCCAAAGGCTTTGGTAAGTTTGATCTGCTCAAGGGAACGTTCGTATTTAGCCTGTGGACGCACTCTTCGGTACAGGCTTCCCACTGTTTCCATGTTGTGGGAAACGACTTCTTGCCCGGCACTGATCATGCGGTATAATGCCTCCCAATTAGACTTCACATCGGGGATCAATGTCTCAATGGTAGTTCCAGGAGAAAGTTTTTTTGTTTCTACCACGGTTTGGTACCAGATTTCAGCCCCTTTATCTTTGAGTTCATCCCGATTAACGGAGGTAATTACCGCATGCTTAACTTTCATGAGCTGTATGGCCTCAGCTACTCTACGTGGTTCGTCTGTGTCATATTCAGGAGGGCGGCCGGTAGCTACCGCACAAAATGAACATGACCTCGTGCATACATTTCCAAGTATCATAAAGGTTGCCGTGCCTGCCCCCCAGCACTCTCCCATATTGGGACAGTTGCCGCTTTCACAGATGGTATGCAGTTTATGTTCATCTACCAGTTTTCGTACACTTGCATATTCTTTACCTATAGGAAGCTTTACCCGGAGCCAATCAGGCTTTTTTCGTTTGGCTCGTTCCTCAGATATTACAGGTAATTCTATCATATAATGCGTTTAAATCAGGTATATAGATAATGCTTTCGAAGTCAAGCATCAAAAACCCTATCTTCTGAATCCATAAAATAGGGTAAAGTAAGCGGAATGAAAAAGCTGCCTATTTTCCGTGGTAGGCATAAGTTCTATTTCCTTACTAAAACCCTCGAAAAGGTAACCAAGTTCCACTCCAGTTACATTCGATTTGAAAAAACCAAATTCAAAAGCCAAGGCTGCTTTTGCATGTGCGCCAAAGGCAATTTCCGACTCTCCAATACCTTCAAAGAGCCTTCCAGGCCCCAAGACATCGAACCTGCTTTGGTGGAGCTCAGGATCGTATTGTTGCCGAACGGTTTCAGTCCGACTTTTGTACACTTCAATGTAATAGGGTGCTACTACTCCCAGTGTAGGTCCAAGGGCAGCCAAGGCTGAAACCTGCACCCCCTGATGGGGAGCCTTTTTGAACATGACGATTTCTCTTCCGTATTGAGGACGGATCGCATAGAGGTAATTTGATTTTCCAAAAATATAACTGTTTCCCAACGAGGTGTTATACCTAACTTCTTTCGGGTTTTTCACATTTACAAGTTCCACCTGAAAAAACTGATACAAGTTGTCGTTAATGCTTGATCCTATTTTAAGGCTTACGCCCCCTATAAGACCTCCGTTTGTATTTTTGTTAATTCCAAAAAGTACTTCCCTATCGTATTCATAGTTGCCCGCGTCCCCACGCTGGGCCAGAAGCGGTGAGCTACTAATCAATAAAAGAATCAGTACTGTTGAGTAATACATGGTATTTCTTGTTCAAGATTAGAAATTTAACGCTTTTTTTGTGCTTTTTGTTATGGATCAAAAACTAAAAATAACAGATTCTCCGTGCTATAAAAAGTTGAAGGTAAACTTATTTTGAGTTATTATTCCTCTTAAGCCTACAGAAGTTCGATTAAGGCAGGTTTTCCGCAGGACTAAAAAAAATATTACTGACTTTTGTAGCGTTTACACATAGTTTCTCGTCTTTACAATAATTAGTTAAAATAACGGCAGTCTGTTGGAGAAAGATCTCATACTAAAAGCAACAAGCAGGGATCCCCGATCACTTGAAAGGCTCTATAAGCACTTTTATGGCTATGCCATGAGTATTGCTTTGCGGTATTCCGCCAACAGGGAAGAGGCTTGCGAAATTGTAAACGACAGCTTCATGAAGGCTTTTGATAAAATAGATCAAATTACCAATGAAGACTCGTTTAAAGGATGGTTGCGTAGGATTTTGGTAAACACCTCGGTAGATTATTACCGTAAAAACCTCAAACATGCCGGTAAAATAGATATCGACCGGGTAGATGCAGAGACCTACCATCCCAATGTTATTGATGAGCTTTCCAAAGAAGATATTCTCAAGATGCTTCAGGAATTGCCGGAAGTTTTACGGGTGATCTTCAATATGTATGAAATTGAAGGCTATAAGCATGATGAAATAGCAGCGTCATTGCAAATACCCTCCAGTACTTGCAGAACTTATTTGGCTAGGGCCAAAGAGAAATTGAGAGAAAAAATAATCGCATTAAATTATACAAGGAATGA
Source organism: Cytophagales bacterium (assembly GCA_038209145.1). Classification (GTDB taxonomy): domain Bacteria; phylum Bacteroidota; class Bacteroidia; order Cytophagales; family Cyclobacteriaceae; genus Lunatibacter. The sequence goes on from JBBQXZ010000032.1 coordinate 2,382, forward strand.
AGGAGCAGTTCGATAAAAAGTTGGTGGAGAAAATAAAGAGTTCTTTCAGCAATCATGAAGAGCCTTTTGATCCTACACAATGGGAAAAATTTTCCTCGGCTTATTTTAAGTCCAGGAGACCGTTATGGCAGGTTTATTGGCCTATAATTGCGACAGGCATAGCAGCCAGTTTATTGTTGGTGTTCTTATATGTCCCCCTGGGCATAGAAAGGAACTCGCGCAATACGGCGATAGTTGATACCTCTAGTCTCCCGGAAGCGGAAATAACTCCCAGGGATTTTAATTCAAATGATGATTCCATGGCGCTTCAAGAGGAAACAAATTCCGCTGAATCTACCGAAAAGATTGGAGATTCTCGTGCGAAATCGAAGTATCCACACCTCCCAAGCGATGCCGTGGTGAAAAGAGAGCCCAATAATGACGGTAGAAAATCCCCAATTCAAAATCAGGAACAGCTGGATCCATTTAAAGAACAGCAGCCCCAAACGGAATTGCCAGTTCTAGGAATCAACGAAAATTTAGCCGAGGATGCCGCCATACAGCCGACTGTTCCTACCACCAAATCCATGAACCAATCCGAAGCTTTGGATAGGGTAAACGAATGGTTGGCTGAAAATGAGAGCAGCTTGCCAGTGACTCCGAAAAAGGAACGCTCCGGTCCCCTAAAACTCGGAGTCATGGTTTCCCCGCAAGCTAGTTCCAACGGATCGGGAGAAATGAATCTCGGGGCTGGAATTATGTCAGAAATTTCGCTCACCAGAAGGTTGAAACTTGATGTGGGAGTGAATTATGCCCGACAAAGCATGATGCCTGACCGCTCCCCAAGCATGGCAATGGAAATGGCGACATTCTCTTCTTCCAGTCAAAATATGGATGTGCAAAATATCCGCACAAGCAGTAACTTCATCGGCTCTGAAATGCGACTAAATTTTGCGAGTTTGGATATTCCAGTAAATCTTAAGTATAGGGTGATGAATCGCAAAAACACCGGCTTGTTTCTGATAACGGGGCTATCCAGTATGGTCTACTTAGACCAACAAGCCACTGAGACCTTCGAAACCAATTCTTTTTTTACCACCTCGGCAGAGGGATTGAGTTTTGCACCGTCGGTACAAAAATTCACATCGGTCTATGCTCCTGAGGGAGGGGGCAACAGCGTAGATGTAGGAGGCATGTTAAACCTATCCGTTGGATACGAATATAACTTAAACGACGGGATGTTCATTTCTTTGGAGCCTTTTTATAAGCTACCTTTGGGGAACCTTACCTTTGCCAACCAGCAGTTTTCCATCGGTGGATTGAACTTGAGAATGAATTTCAAAATAGGAAAATAAAATACCTCCTTTAAAATTCCGTCTTATTTAATTAACTAAACATATACAAAACCATATATTACTGATGAACAATAAGTTAAATTTTCTTAGTGCCTTTTTTATTCTTGCCATTATGACAGGCTGCCTTCAGGAGACTGAGTCTGAATTGGATCAAATCATCGAAAGGGATAATGCCACTTTGGAGCGGTATATCGATGCAAATGGAATCGAAGCGACAAAAGTACAATCAGGCTTTTATTATGATAAAATCCTCGAAAAGCCTGATGCTCCCCAGTTTCAAAACAATGATTTTATAGGAATTTATTTTGAAATCAAGTCTTTGGATGGACAGCTCATCAAGTCTTACCTGGATGAGACCAAAGAGCCAATTATCTTCAAGCAATCTATAGACGGTATTTGGCCATCCGTCATTGGTTATTCTGCGGGACTTTCCAGAATTGGGGAGGAGTTGATGGTCTATTCTCCATCGTATTTAGCTTTTGGTAACTACGGTTATCAGCAATTGATTTTGCCAAATTCGAATTTGGTCATGCGAATTAAATTTGCAAAAAGATATACCGAGGCGGAATTAAAACAAAGAGAAGATCAAATGATCCTTGATTATATTGCCGCAAATGAACTGGAAGGATTCGAAAAAATTCAGGATGGGATCTACAGGAGGATTTTGGATCAAGGTGATGCAGAAAAGGATGTTACTAAAAATACTGATGTAGTTTCCTTTGATTTCAAATTATTTCATATGGGAGAAACAACTTCCACTTTCGAATCCAGTGCAACCAACAGGCCGAGTGTGACCCTGGGAAGACAGGAAAATCTACCTTTTCTCGATCATGGCTTGAAAGGAGTCCGAAAAGGTGCTAAGGTGGAAGTTTTGGTTTATTCTTTTGCAGCATATAACAATTCAATCCAAATTATACCCTCAGATATTCGGGCGGATTTATTTCAGAAAGGAGAACAGATAGATCTTGTGAGGCCGTACACTCCAGTTCTATTTTCAGCAGGGCTATTTAACGTTTTGTAAAGGTTCATCAATCCGTAATAGTTATCATCATAGCATAACAAGGGCTGATGTAGACGGGTCATGCATGTCTAGTAGCCTTACACATAAATTAATTCCAACTCCTGACACCTAAAGTCAGGAGTTGGCCTTTTTAGAAGTTCATCAACTTGGTAAAAAAAGGGTTGGACAAGATGTTCTGTATAGTGATGGCAAAAATAAAAGCCCAAATAAGTCCGCTTACCAGCATGGTAATGATGATTTTATGTTTGTCAATGCCAAAAGAAGATAATATAATGGTACCGCCTATCGGCGTTAGAAATATGGGAGTCAACGCCGCAATTCCATAGACGCCGAATTTTTGCCAAATTTTCACAATATTTCTAGTCCTATTTGTAAATCTTTTTGGGTTTTTTCGAATTTTGATCGTCCAGGTATTTTTGATCCAATCACCCAAATAGGTGAATGCGATGACGGATGTCATCATGCCTGACACGGTGACCAACTCGATTTCAAGAACAGAATAGCCTGCTGCCGTTCCTAATATCGGACCGCCAATAAATTTGAAGAGGCAGACTAAGTAAATGCCAAAAAAAGTAGCGAAATATTCCATCATAACAGTAACAACAGGTAGGCACAGTAACCTACAATTAAAACCCCTCCGCTTACCCTCGAAATAGTATAGTTAATTCGCATTAGCGGAAAAAGCAATAAAGTAAATCCTATCATCCAAAGATAATCGCCATAGATAAATAGGGTAGAGACTTCTATGGGTCTTACAATAGCCGTAATTCCTATGATACACAATACATTCATCATATTGCTACCCAGAATGTTACCGATAGCTATATCTGTTTCTTTCTTTAAGGCTGCCATGACTGAAGTTGCCAATTCGGGTAGACTTGTCCCTATGGCTATTACCGTAACGCCGATAATTCGTTCACTTATTCCAAGATTTCCAGCTATAAATACACCATTATCTACAAACATTTCTGACCCTAAATACAAACCCGCTATACCAGCAAGAATCATAGAAACAGTAATTATCGGGGATCGTTGTTTTGGTCGAGAATTTTCATCATCGTCGATTCCTATTCTTGTGATTTTTTTGAAAAAGTAAAAATTCACGGCAACGAGTAAGATGATAAGAAAAATTCCTTCACCCAAACTAATTATCCCATTCCAGGAAAGGAGGAAAAAAACCACCGTTGTAACAACGGTAAAGGTATAGTCCAATTTCAGGATTGACCGGGTTATTAGAATCGGATAGATCAAGGCACTGATTCCGAGTACCAAGGTAATGTTTGAAATATTAGACCCCACAACGTTGCCAATAGCTATATCACTGGCACCCTTTAGAGCTGCGGTTATGCTCACCAGAAGTTCGGGGGCAGAGGTGCCAAAAGCAACTACAGTCAGCCCAATCAGCCCGGCACTTAGTCCTAGCCGAGCTGCGATGGAAGTTGCACCATCCACTAATAATTTTCCACCGACTAGTAAAATCAACAGTCCGGTAAATAGTAATATATAACTGATCATGAAATGAAAATGAAATTAAATTTTCGGGCCAAAAGCCAAATCCCCGGCGTCTCCCAAACCCGGGATAATATATGAGAATTCATTAAGGTGGTCGTCAAGTGCGCATGTCCATATTTCAAAGGGCAGATCAAGGTTTTGTTCAACATAACGCAATCCTTCGGGAGCCGCAATTATGGAAAGTAGGTGGATCTTTTTTGGGGTTCCATTTTTTAATAATTTTCTGCTACTTTCTACAAATGACTTACCTGTAGCAAGCATAGGGTCTACCAAAATGACTTCCAGACCATTTAGGGAAGGAGCTGCTGTATAACCGAGTTCAATTTCTATCGGTTCGTAGGCATCACTCTCTTTTCGAAAGGCACCGATAAAACCGCAGTCAGCCTGATCAAAAAAATTCAAAACACCTTGAAAAAAAGGAATTGCTGCCCGTAACACAGAAACAATGACCGGCTGGGTTTCTATAAGAGGTATAGGTACTTCCATGAATGGCGTTTCTATTTTTTGAATTGAATACGTCAATTTTTTGGAAATTTCATAAGCCATGATCTCGCCAAGCCTTTCTAAGTTCTTCCTAAATCTCAGCCGATCTTTTTGTTTATGTTTATTACGAATTTCGGAAAGGTATTCATTGGCAACGGAATTGGTTTGGTTCAGGATAAACATGGCCGAAATTAAACAAAAAAACCCGATCGGTAAAGATCGGGTTTTTTATTTTGTTTGTATTTGTTTATTTAACTTCGAAACTTACTCTTCGTGCCAACTGCCGGGCATCTGCCGATCCTTTGTCTACGCTAGTATCTTCACCATAACCTTTGTAAGTGACTCTTGAAGTGTCAATTCCAGCTGCTGCCATTACATCATAAACTGCTTTTGCCCTTCTTTCTGATAGAGTCATATTGTAGTTTTCCGGACCCAACTCATCAGCATATCCTTTCAATTCAACACTAACTCCTGGATTTCTTTTCAAGAAATTTGCGACATAATTGATTGCTGAAGCAGAATAGCCAAGTGGTTTTGCACTGTCAAATGCATAGTACACATTCACATATCCATCGTTGATTGCTTTCATAAAGTAATCAACCTCTTCAATGGTGTCAGGCGGAGGACAGCCACTAAGTGAAGCTGGTCCTGGAACAAAAGGGCATTTATCCATATGGTCTGATATGCCATCGCCGTCAGAATCCAACGTTCTGCCATGTGAATCAACTCTAGCACCAGCTGGAGTATTAGGCTCTTTGTCCAAATAATCAGGAACACCATCAGCGTCAGAATCCTTCAGCATGTCTTTGATTTCTCCAATTTGGTTGGCCAATTCCTCCTTGGTAGCGTATTTGTTTTCTCTAATATACCAATCAGCATGTGTACTTCCACTGCCTAGGTAAAAAGAAACTCCTAAAGTACCAGTCCACCAGACAGCACTGGGACCGTAATAACCAACATCGTTCGCACGAATGGGTGTATCTCCGTCAAACGTTACTTGTTGTCTTCCATTGATAATGGTGCTAATGTCTCCATTTAGGGACACTCTTTCACCCAGTTTTACCTGACCGGTCAATCCGCCAATAAAATTGTAGTTGTTGTCTTTAAAATCAGCCAACTCGTTTTCTTGAGGGATTATCCGTCCGATTCCAGCTCCGGCATGCCCAAGTAGATTAAATCTTTGGGTAAATGTTTCCCAATTCATTATTCTTCCAAGATTGGCGACCCCTTGCAAGTTGGCCCGATAATAATTGGTGGAGAAAGAAGGATTATCTGCCTTGTTCGTGAAATTGCCAAGTCCAAAATCCAGCTTGGTTCCAAATTTCTCATTGAACATGTAACGGACGCCAAGGTCTAAATGGCCGATACCAAGAATCGGAGAATAGTAACTTGGCGTTAGAGGAGCCATGGCTTTGTTAAATCCCGCATTAAAGTCAATTGACCACTTGTTGAAGTCGTCCTGCGCTTGAGTACCCATGACTAAAGCGCCTGCCATAAGTGTTGATAGTATTAATTTTTTCATGATAAAAAATTTTTTACACTTTTTAGATTTAGATTGATTGAATTGATTGTTGTTTCGAAGTATAATTTCAGATACAAATATATGATATTTTATTAAAACTCTTAACTTATCTAGATTTTGTTTTATAAAATTAAATTTATAATCCGAAATTTGGTAAAAGATTTAACATAAATTATGCCATACCCCAAATTATTGGATGAAATTTTAAGAATCCAAAGCGTTTCAAGTGACGAGTCAAGAATATCTGCTTTCATTTTAAACTATGTTTTAAAACGCGGGACCGAATGGAAGGTTACACCAAAGCTTTTTTTTGGTGAATTGCTTCACGATAATATTGTCTTGCTTTTTGGGGAACCGCATACAGCTGTATTTGCGCATATGGACACAGTAGGCTTTATGGCCAGGTACGAAAACCAGTTGGTTCCTATTGGGGGACCTGAGGTAATGGATGGTGATTTTTTAGAAGGCCATGATGCCTACGGGCCCATTTCATGCTGTGCCAGGATTGTAGAAGATACTCTTTTCCATGATTTTAAAAGAGGGATAGTTCCAGGAACCATCCTTACTTATGCCCAGCAAGTGGAGTTCGGGGATGAATTTATTCAAGCGGCTTATCTGGACAACCGGCTTGGTATTTACAATGCGCTTAAGCAATGTGAAACACTTGAAAACGGATTGATTGTCTTTTCCACTTATGAGGAGCACGGTGGAGGATCCATACCCATGCTGTTAAAATTTATAACAGAAAGGTGGAAAATAAAGCAGGCACTAATATCCGACATCACTTGGGTGACTGAGGGGGTAAGTCATCATAAAGGAGTCGTGATCTCCCTCAGAGACAGAAATATTCCCCGCAGGGCTTTTTTGAACCGGATTTTGTCCCTAGCGGCAGCTAGTGGCATTCCTTATCAACTCGAAGTCGAGAGCTTTGGAAGCAGTGATGGAAGAGAAATCCAGCAATCACCTTATGCGATGGACTGGTGCTTTATTGGGGCACCGGAAGACGGCGTCCACACCCCGAGGGAAAGAGTTTCGTGGGCTGATTTGGAAGCCATGGTTCAAATGTATCGGTTCCTTTTAAAGGCACTTTAATGAATTGCAAATTTCGTTTATTTCAGCATTATTGATTACCTTTGTGACTGGTTGAACCCTGGATTATTTTTAATTTGTTAGATGATATTTATACACAATAAGCCATTCATCCCTTACTTAGATGCCATTACCATACAGGGTGCAGTGGACCGAATAGCCTCACAGATATGTACAGACTATGCCGATGAACCTCCCGTCCTATTGAGTGTGTTGAATGGATCGTTTATGTTTTTGGCTGATTTGGTAAGAAAAATTGACCTACCTGTTGAAATGTCGTTTATGAAAGTAGCTTCCTATTCTGGCATATCTTCAACGGGTCAGGTACAAATTCAATTGGGTCTTGGTGATGAAATCAAGGACAGGCATGTGATAGTGGTGGAAGATATTGTGGATACGGGAAGAAGTATGGCAGTCATCCAGAATCTTGTCCTTCAAAAGAAACCAAAAAGCATAGCTGTGGCCTCATTGCTCCATAAACCAGATGCCCTCTTGCAGCCAGTAAAGATTAAATATCTCGGGTTTACAATTGCCGACAAGTTTGTTGTCGGTTATGGACTGGATTTTGACGGACTTGGAAGAAACCTACCTGAAATATTTCAACTTAAAGATTAATAAATAAATTTTAAAGAAATAATTATGCTAAACATCGTTTTGTTTGGGCCTCCCGGTGCTGGTAAGGGAACACAAAGTGAGAAATTGATCGAGAATTATAACATAAATCATATTTCTACCGGGGATTTGTTCAGAAAACACCTGGGTGAAGGTACTGATTTGGGGAAACTTGCCCAAAAATACATGAATGAAGGCCGATTGGTACCAGATGAGGTAGTGATAGGCATGGTCGATGAGAAAATAAATGCCACCAACGGGACAAATGGTTTTATTTTTGACGGTTTCCCCCGGACTGTTGCCCAAGCCAGGGCGTTGGATGAATTGCTCGAGATAAAAGGTTTGGGGATATCTGGCATGATTTCTTTGGAGGTACCGGAAGAGGAACTGAGAAATAGAATCAAGGAGCGGGGTAAAACATCCGGAAGGGCTGATGACCAAGACGAAAGTAAAATAAATACCCGAATTCAAGTGTACTTGGAGGAAACGCTTCCTGTAGCCTCCTACTATGATTCTCAAGGTAAATTAACGAAAATTGAAGGAGTAGGATCCATCGACGAAATTTTTACGTCCATCTGTGAGGTAATTGATTCTTATTGATACTCAAAAATAAACATTAAATTTGCAAAATGAAATTGGCTAAGCCTTGGAGCTTAGCCAATTTCATTTTTACGGAAGGTGGATTATTCAAATCGCCCTTTCCCAGTGTCTTGTTAATTGTATACTTATTTAAATAAGGAATTCAAGTGTCAGAGTCTAATTTCATTGATTATGTAAAATTTTGCTCCCGGTCTGGGGCTGGCGGTGCCGGTTCGGTCCACTTCCGCCGCGAAAAGCATGTGCCAAAGGGTGGTCCCGATGGCGGAGATGGCGGCCGGGGAGGCCACATCATCCTTCGGGGGAATTCCCAATTGTGGACGCTTTTGCACCTTAAATACAAGAAACATGTCATCGCGGAAGCCGGACGTGGGGGAGAAGGGGGTAGGCGTAAAGGGTCCGATGGGTCAGATATGATATTGGACGTGCCAATGGGGACAGTGGCTAGAGATGCGGAATCAGGAGAAGTGCGCTGTGAAATCACTGAAGACGGTCAGGAGTTTATCCTTACCCGGGGTGGGCGGGGTGGTCTGGGAAATGACCATTTTAAGACAGCCACGAACCAAGCACCTCATTTTGCCCAACCAGGAGAGGATGGAATTGAGGAATGGATTATTCTCGAGTTAAAATTACTAGCTGATGTAGGCTTGGTAGGTTTTCCCAATGCGGGCAAATCAACCCTGCTTTCCAGCATATCCGCGGCAAAGCCGGAAATTGGAGATTATCCCTTCACCACACTCGTGCCTCATTTGGGGGTAGTGGGATACAGAGATGATAAGTCATTTGTCATGGCAGATATCCCAGGGATCATTGAAGGTGCGTCGGAAGGAAAAGGCTTGGGAATTAGATTTCTCAGGCATATTGAGCGTAACTCTATCTTATTGTTTGTTATTCCAGCGGATGCCCAACATATCGGCACCCAATACGATATCCTTCTGAAAGAACTGGGTAAATTTAATCCCGAATTGTTGGATAAAAAGCGTTTGCTGGCCATTTCAAAATCAGACTTGTTGGATGCGGAATTGATGGAGGCGTTGAATGCGGAGATTCCCCATGAGCTACCCCATGTATTCATGTCGTCAGTCACAGGCTACAACCTGCCAGCACTGAAGGATTTGATCTGGCAATCCTTGCAGGAATAATGTCAGAATGTCAGTTATTTGTATCGTGGCAAATTAATTGATAAGTTGAAATAGACTTTTGTAACCTACTTAAAATTATGGAGGATAAAGAAAATTTAGAACAAGAAGAAATGGTGAATGCGTCGCAAACTGCCGATGTGGAAAATGCCGTTGAGGAGAAAGAAAATATAGCTGGTAAAAACAATCCTGACGAAAAGTCACTTTCTATAGAAGAAAAACTTGTCATTGAAAATAAAGAACTCAAGGAAAAGTACCTGCGGCTTTATTCAGAATTTGAGAACTACAGAAGAAGGACGGCCAAAGAAAGGTTGGACTTGATAAAAACCGCATCAGAAGGCGTCATTCAGGAGATGATTTCGGTTTTGGATGATTTTGAGCGTGCCATTAAGGCAGAGGAAAAGGAAACTGGGGAAAAAGCCAGTGACGGAAGGCAAATCATCTATAATAAAATGGTGAAAATACTGGCTTCTAAAGGTCTCAAACCGATGGACGATTTGATAGGGAAAGATTTTGATGCCGAAATGCATGAGGCCATCACCCAAATACCTGCTCCCAGCGAGGAATTCAAAGGTAAAATTGTGGATGTTGTAGAGCGTGGATATTTACTTGGGGATAAGGTAGTCCGGTATGCAAAAGTGGTAATAGGAAATTAATAGTTATGGCAAAGAGAGATTATTACGAAATATTGGGCATAGCCAAAGGAGCAAGTCCGGAGGAAATCAAAAAAGCCTACCGAAAGATGGCTATAACTTATCACCCGGACAAGAACCCCGACAATCCAGAAGCAGAGGAAAAATTCAAAGAAGCCGCTGAAGCGTATGAAGTGTTGAGTAACGCTGAAAAGAAGCAACGTTATGACCAATTTGGTCATCAGGGCGTTAACGGAGGTGGCTTTAGTGGGGGTGGTATGAACATGGAGGATATATTCTCCCAGTTTGGCGATATTTTTGGAGGTAGCGGGTTTGAGTCGTTTTTTGGCGGCGGCGGAGGTTCTCGAAGGACCAAAAAGGGGACTAACCTTCGCGTGAAGTTAAAGCTGACACTGAAGGAATTGGCTAATGGTATAGAAAAAAAGATAAAAGTGAAGCGCCACATGATCGCTGACGGTGTCACCTTCAAAACCTGTACTACCTGTCAAGGTTCCGGTCAAGTCAAGAAAGTTGTAAATACCATGCTGGGTCAAATGGTTTCTGCCAGCATTTGTCCAGCTTGTTCAGGAAGTGGTCAGATAGTTGATAAAAAGCCGCTTGAAGCAGATGGCAATGGCCTGGTTATTCGGGAAGAAATCATACCCATCAACATTCCCGGAGGCGTGGGAGACAACATGCAACTCAGCCTATCAGGTAAAGGAAACGAAATCCCGGGAGGTGTCCCTGGTGATTTGTTGATTGTCATTGAAGAGATCCCCGACGAAGTGTTGATTCGAGATGGAGTCAACGTGGTCTATGACTTGTATGTTAGTTTTGTGGATGTCGCATTGGGATCATCCCTGGAAGTGCCTACCATAGACGGAAAAGTTAAGATAAAACTCGACCCAGGTACCCAAGGTGGAAAAATCCTTCGGCTTAAAGGCAAAGGAATCAAAGAACTCAACGGGTATGGAAAAGGTGATCAGCTGATCCACGTGAATGTATGGACACCAAAGCAGCTAAGTAAGGAAGAGCGGGAAAAGCTGGAGTCCCTTAGGGATTCCGAAAACTTCCGACCAAATCCGGGAAAATCAGAAAAAAGTATATTTGAAAAAGTGAAGGAGTTCTTTTAAAAGGTAAGCCGGGAAAATCTCCCGGCTTTATCTTTTATTTCCCAAAACCTTTTTTTCTTTCGGAACGTAAGAATTGCGTATGTTTAACAAGGTGTTCCTTTTACTTTTAGTAATCCATTCTCAAACTCTCCAAATGGACCTTTGTGCCCAAATTTCGAAGGAGTTTACAGTTCTAGAGAGAGAAGGTTACGACCTGGTAGCACTGGATTTCTCCTGCTATAAGGGGATTACCCATGTGCGAAGGGAACATTCGGGCTATCCGCTGCATGCCTCCGCAGAGTTGGGAAAAGTCAATATTTTGCCTTCATTCAGTCACCACATTGCCAACGGCATTCTTTTTGCCTATTTGGATCACAAAAATGTCGAATCTGAAAGTTTGGGAAGAAGCCTCTCTTACCGATTGTTTTCAAATAGCGATGAGGATTTTGACCACCATTGGAAGCTGGGATTGGACGCTAATTTTTTATATGACCTAAATCTCAATTTTGGAATTGGAAAGGCAAATCTAGACCTCTCCTACTTACCCATATCAAATTGTAAGATCCGAACAGCATCAGCAGATGTTGTGCTTGGTTATATGGGCAATATCCCCAATACGGTCAATATGGATACACTGAGCGTAGCTATCAACATGGGGTCCTTGTATGCAGATGAATTGCAGTTTTCCAATGCGCGCAAAACCTTCATTGATGTGAAATATGGATCGATTAACCTTTCCTTTTCAAATCTTATGGCTCAGCCAAGTACCATATCAACCACAGTAGGGGCTGGATCGGTCAATATTAAATTGCCGGAATCTAAACATCCCTACATCGTCAAAATAAAAAATAACGCCATGTGCCGGACCACTATTCCATCGTTTTTGAGGGAAATGGAGGATAAATCCCTGGTGAGTAAAGGATATTCCCCCGATGCCAAAAATCTAATGACTTTTTTGATTGATGTGACCGTTGGAGCTGTATCTTTGAAATAACGTTGGCCAAAAGCCGTCTTCCATCCTTATAAAAATTTTTAACATAAAGAACTTGCATATTCTATCCATAAAAGGATTAAACAAAACCTATGGGAACCACGTGGCCCTCAAAAACTTCGACTTGGAGGTTGAAAAGGGGATGGTATTTGGTCTGTTGGGACCCAACGGAGCCGGTAAAACAACCCTGATACGAATCGTGAACCAGATCATTGACCGGGATTCCGGCGAAATCCTAATAAATGGTGAGCCACTCAAAATGAGCCACGTCCGGAATATCGGCTATCTTCCAGAAGAGCGGGGACTGTACAAGGGAATGCGGGTGGACGATCAATTGCTGTATTTTGCCCAGATTAAGGGCCTGAAAGCAACTGAAGCCAAAGTAAAAATTCATTCTTGGCTGGAACGCCTCAACCTGCTTTCATGGAAAAATATGAAGGTGGAGGAGCTTTCGAAAGGCATGGCTCAAAAAGTCCAGTTTATAGCCACAGTGATCCATGAGCCCAAATTATTGATTTTGGATGAGCCATTTTCAGGATTTGATCCGGTAAACGCGGAGATCATCAAAAACGAAATCCTTGAACTGAAGCGCAACGGAACAACGATAATGTTGTCTACCCACCGGATGGAATCAGTAGAATTGCTTTGTGACAATATTGCCATGATAAACCGCTCACATAAAATTTTGGATGGGACTGTGAAAGCCATCAAAAAAGCATCAAAAACCAACCGGTTTGCCGTGGGCCTTCGACTTATACCAGGTTTGGAAATTCCAACTTGGGAGGATCTTATAGAAGAAGAGGATTGCGTTACTTTCACCATCGCCCTGGACGGTCAACGTCCAAACGATTGCCTGATGGAATTGATGAATTATGGAGAAGTACTCCATTTTGAGGAATCCATTCCTAGCATCGAAGAGATTTTCATCCAAAAAATAAACGAAAGCCATGCCGAATAAAATTTTTTTGGTAGTCAAAAGGGAATACCTGGCCCGGGTTAAAAAACGGTCTTTTATCGTTGCCACTATCCTTACACCCTTGATTTTCCCTTCTATTTTAGGAGTTTTTTTATGGATAGGTATGAGTGATACTGGGATCGACTCCGCCAGATTTATCGAAGTAGTGGATGACAATCAGGAGTTTTTTCTGGAGAGCAATGAACTTTTTGTTTTCTCTTACGGTAGCTTGACAGTTGCCGAGGCAAAGGAAATGGTTCAGAAAGGCAACCGATACGGTTTTCTGCATATTCCCAAACTCGACTTGGCAGCCCCTACGGGCATTGCCTTCTATGCCGCAGAAACTCCGGGCATGTCTGTGGTTTCAGGACTGGAGAGTGCGCTAAAAGTCAAAATTGAAGAAATAAAACTCCTGAACTCAGGAATCAACCGGGAGTTGTTGAATAAATTGAAAACCGCAGTGTCCATTCGTTCCATTCGTCTTGGGCAGACCGGCAATGAGGCAGTTTCCAATACAGTAATCAACTATGCGATTGGTTTTATTTCAGGGATATTGATCTACACGTTTATTTTCGTGTATGGCAACCAAATCATGCAGGGGGTGATTGAGGAAAAGTCAAGTAGGATAGTGGAAATACTGGTCTCCTCGCTGAAACCCTTCCAGCTGATGATGGGAAAAATTATCGGTATAGGGGCAGTGGGGTTGACGCAATTTTTGATCTGGATTGTGCTGATCGGTTTGGTATCCACTATTATTATGGGGTTCTTTGGTATGAAAATGCCTCAGCAGGAACTGATGGAACAGGCAAGCCCGGAGGGAATGGGGTGGATGTCAGCGCAAACTGAGCTTCCTGAAATTTTACAACTCATTCAGGGGATTGATTTTTTCTCCCTAGTCCTTTCCTTTCTGATCTACTTCATTGGCGGATATTTGCTTTACGGAGCGTTCTTTGCGGCAATAGGAGCGGCGGTGGACAGCCCTTCGGATGCCCAACAGTTTATGTTTCCTGTCACCATCCCTTTGCTGGTAGGGTATATGGGGCTTTTTATATTTGTGCTGGATGATCCCAATAGTAAGGTTTCCTATTGGCTTTCCATCGTTCCGTTTACTTCGCCGGTAGCCATGATGGGAAGAGTAAGCTTTGGCGTTCCACTTTCCGAGTTAGTGTTGTCAGTAACCTTACTTGTCTTGGGGTTTTTATTTACCACGTGGTCTGCGGGAAAAATCTACAAAATTGGTATCTTGGTGCATGGTACTAAAGTCAACTACAAAACCCTCTGGAAGTGGATAAAAGAAAATTGAAAGAATCAAGAATAATTAACCGCTTACCTAAAGCAATATCTTCACAGTGAATGGTGTTTTAAAATGAGAATTTCTTGTGAGACCCAAGCATTTGCTGTCCCTAAGTTTAGCCACCACCTATTGATCATCCAACCCATTAGTAATGAAAAACAAAATTCAGGATCTGGCAACGTTGGATTTTTATCAGAACAAAGGAAAAGTAAAGTGGGTCATTTTTGGATTTTCACTTTTTATCAGTGTCGGATCTATTTATTACACCAACACCTTGGTGGAGGAACTCAAAGACAGGGAGCGACGCCAGATTGATCTTTATGCCTCAGCACTTGAGTATGCCTCTGTCAATACCGAAAACCTGACTTTTATCTTTCAGGATATCATTCAGCAAAACAGGTCCATTCCCGTCATCACAACGGATGCAGCTGGCAACCCATACGAACACAAAAACATCAAATTCAAAAATAACAGCACAGAGGAAGAAATCCAACAACAGCTTCGTGCTGAGCTAGTTGAAATGAAAGCTGTCTATGAGCCTATTAAACTGCTCGATGATTATTATATTTATTATCGTAATTCGGAATTGCTAACCAGGCTGAAATATTATCCGTATGTGCAGCTGTCCGTAATTATGGTTTTTGGTATGCTGGCCTATGCGTTGTTCAACCAGTCGAAAGTGGCTGAACAAAACCGCCTTTTCGCAGGCCTGACCAAAGAGACCGCCCATCAGCTGGGAACCCCATTGGCCTCCCTTATGGCATGGATTGATTACTTCAAAAATTCACCAGTCTGGGAAGAAAACAAGGAAGTAATCATGGAACTTGACAAAGACGTCAAAAAGCTGGTCATGGTCACCGAACGGTTCAGCAACATAGGAAGTACCCCTGTCATCAAAGCAGAAAATGTTTATGATGTCATAGAAGATACGATTGCCTACCTCCGAACTAGAATTTCCAGTAAGGTAGAAATCCAGCTCAACAGCCACGCCGAAAATATTGATGCGATGATCAATAAATCACTGTTTGAATGGGTGATTGAAAATATATGTAAAAACGCCGTAGACGCGATGAAGGGGCAAGGGAGAATACAGATAGACATCGTGAAGGAAAGTGAGAAATATGTTTTCGTGGACATCAGTGATACAGGCAAGGGGATGGAAAAGGGGATGTTTAAAAAAGTTTTTAATCCGGGTTTTACCACACGACAGCGGGGTTGGGGATTGGGATTGACACTAGCCAAGCGAATCATAGAAGGCTACCACAAAGGGAGGATTTTTGTCAATGTCTCCGAACTTGGAAGGGGAACAACCTTCCGGATTGTACTGCTAGGTGTAACAGATCAATTGACGTCAAAAAATACCACAAATTGGGATAAGCTGTGAAGTGGCAACTGCCGGACTTAATTGAATTACCCAAGTAGTTTGATGTAAAGGTCAAGCACCTCTGAACAAATCGACCAAAACCCCAATCCCTGCCTGATTACTGGGATGAAGAAGTAGTGACCCCCATGCGATGGGTATCAATATTTCTCAGGCAACTACTTGTTACATTTTCCGGCGAATAATTTTTGAATCCAGGTAAAAGACAACTAGCTTCCCTCTATCCTTTCTTTCTCCTTGATTTTCCGTACCTTTGCACGCTGAAAATACTTTCCAATAGTTCATGAGTCTGATACAAGAGATCCAAAAGCGTAAAACATTTGGCATCATCGCCCACCCGGATGCGGGCAAAACAACCCTCACGGAAAAAATGCTGCTTTTCGGTGGGGCTATCAAAACGGCAGGTGCGGTAAAATCGAACAAGATTGACACAGCCACCAAGTCGGACTGGATGGAGATTGAAAAGCAACGGGGCATTTCCGTGGCGACATCAGTGATGGGTTTTGAATACAAAGGCCAAAAAATCAACCTGCTTGATACGCCGGGTCACCAGGATTTTGCCGAGGACACCTACAGGACCTTGACAGCTGTGGATTCAGTGATTATGGTCATCGACTGCGTCAAAGGAGTTGAAATTCAGACAGAAAAATTAATGGAAGTCTGCCGGATGCGTAATACCCCGGTCATTTGCTTTATCAATAAGTTGGATAGGGAGGGGCGGGACCCCTATGAGCTTCTGGATGAGGTAGAGGAGAAGCTGAACATCCAGGTCAGGCCCTTGTCCTGGCCAATTTCTATGGGGAAATCCTTCAAAGGGGTATATAATCTTTATGACAGGCAACTGAACTTGTTTACTCCCAGCCAAAGAAAGGTGAGTGATGACCGCGTCACCATTCAGGACCTGAATGATCCGGAACTGGATAAATATGTGGGCAAAACCCTCGCCGACCAACTGCGGGAGGACGTAGAACTGATCGAGGGAGTTTATCCGGATTTCGACCCCAGGGAGTATCTGGAGGGAAAAGTTGCCCCCGTTTTTTTTGGTTCCGCCGTCAATAATTTCGGGATACAGGAAATGCTGGATACCTTTATCAAGATAGCCCCCTCACCCAAAAGCCGACAAACGGAACAGCGGGAAGTAAGGCCAGATGAGGAGCATTTCAGCGGATTTATTTTTAAAATCCACGCCAATATGGATCCCAAGCACCGCAACAGGATTGCGTTTTTGAGGATTTGCTCCGGCAAATTTGAACGAAACAAGCCCTATAATCATGTCAGGGGAACAAAAGCCTTGCGGTTTTCGAATGTGACCTCATTCATGGCACAGGATAAGGAAATCGTGGATGAGGCGTTTCCGGGAGATATTGTGGGGCTTTACGACACCGGCAACCTGAAAATCGGAGACTCCCTGACCGATGGGGAGAATTTGCAGTTTAAAGGTATCCCAAGCTTCTCACCTGAGATATTCAGGGAGGTAGTCAATAAGGACGCCATGAAAACCAAACAACTTGAAAAAGGCCTGCAACAGCTCATGGAAGAAGGAGTGGCCCAACTGTTTACCTTTGAGATCGGAGCGCGCAAAGTTGTGGGAACAGTCGGACAGCTTCAGTTTGAGGTGATTCAGTTTCGATTGAAAAACGAATACAACGCCACCGCCGATTTTGTGCCTATGAATTTGTTTAAGGCCTGTTGGATCTATTGTGCGGATAAGAAAAAATTAGACGAATTTGTCCGCTCCAAGCAACGGCACATTGCCCGGGACAAGGACGGAAAGCTGGTTTTTATGGCCGAAACCAAGGCATGGCTACAGATGGTTCAGGACAATTTTCCGGAAATCGATTTCCGGTTCACCTCAGAATAGCCCAAATATTGCCAGACTCCCTTTTGTTACCTTTACCCTTGTATCTACAAACTGTCAAAAGATGAAGCAACCGTTTAATGTAATTTATGAAGACAACCACCTTTTGGTAGTGAATAAAAAGGCCGGCATCTTGGTGCAGGGAGATAAAACGGGGGACAAGACACTGACAGATTACTGCAGGGAATACATAGCCAGGAAATACGATAAACCCGGTGCGGTTTTCCTTCACCCCGTTCACAGGCTGGACAGGCCGGTAAGCGGACTGGTGATATTTGCAAGGACATCCAAAGGGCTGGAGCGAATGACCGAGTTGTTCAGAAAGCGGGATATCCATAAAGTATATTGGGCAGTGGTGAAAAAAAAGCCCAAAGATGAAAAGGGAAAGCTTACTCACTGGCTGACCAAAGATGAGGTGAAAAATGTGGTGACAGCCCATGAACGTGAAGTCACGGATTCCAAAAAAGCTGAACTAAACTACAAGCGGATCGGCACACTCAATGATCACTGGCTGTTGGAGGTCAGGCCTATCAGTGGCCGTCCCCACCAAATCCGGGTGCAACTAGCTTCGATGGGCTGTCCCATCAGAGGGGATATAAAATACGGGTTTTCTAAACCAAACGTGGATGCCAGCATCAATTTGCACGCTTTTCAGCTTGTGTTTGAGCATCCGATAAAAAAAGAAAAGTTATTCTTGAGGGCTGCCTTGCCAGAAGAACCCTTTTGGGAGCAGTTTTTGGAATTTGAAGAAATCAAAGCCAAGGAACAATACTTGAACAATACCTTCAGTGGCTAGTTTTTTGATAAAATGACAGTTACCAATAAATAATGAAAAAAGCCGTTTGGTTTAGCTTATTTTGCCTGTTCCTCGGCGGTACGGGCCAGGCACAAAATGAGGGAGTTTTTTGGAAAATTTCCGGAAACGGCCTTTCCCGCCCTTCTTACCTGTTTGGTACCATACACCTTATCTGCGAGGAAGATTTTCACTTGGGTAAAAACGTTGAAGCGAAGTTGGGGGAATCCAAGGTACTTATTCTGGAGGTGGATTTGGATGATCCCTCACTTGCCCTTTCCATGTTTTCGAAAATGCACAATGAAGGCGGCGAGATCATCACGGACTTCCTTACCAAAGAAGAATATGAACTCACCAGAAGTCTGCTGATGGAGCGGACAGGAATGGATATTGGTATGCTGAAAAGTATGCGTCCGTTTATGCTGATGTCGTTGATCTATCCCAACCTCCTCGAATGTGAGACCAAATCGTTTGAGAATGAGCTGATGGGGATCGCCAGGTCCAACCAAATGGAAATAAAGGGCCTGGAGTCTGTCAACGACCAACTCTCGGTGTTTGATCAAATTCCCCTGGAAGACCAATACCGTAGCTTTTATGAGTATGCCGGCAATCTGGAAAAAGGCAGGGAGGAGTTTAAAAACCTTATTGAAGCTTACAACAAGGAAGATATTGGGCGTTTGGTACAAATGGTGGCCGACAGTCCGGAGTATAGGGATTATCAGGATATTCTTCTCGATAACCGCAACCGGAATTGGATAGATCCCATGGAAGACCTGATGAAGAATGGCCCTGTTTTCTTCGCTGTAGGAGCCGGACACCTGGGCGGGGAGTTGGGATTGATCCAACTGCTTAAATACGAAGGGTACAAAGTGACCAGACTTGGAAATGACTAAACCCAACCTCTAAAAGCTATGAGGAGGATTCTTTATGCTATCATTCTTATCTTTCTGGGATCACTGGTTTGGACCAGTTGTCGGCAGGATGGGGTGCGTAAGCTCTATATTTTCCGCCACGCCGAAAAAATCACCATCGGGGACGATCCTGAACTAACCCGAGAGGGCCAAGAGCGTGCTGACCGATTGGCGAGGTCGCTAGGTCAACATCCCATCGAAGCAATATACAGCACCCGAACTATCCGTACTCGCACAACGGTGACACCTTTGGCAAAGGCACTAAGTGTTCCTATCATGGAATACAG
Source organism: Cytophagales bacterium (assembly GCA_038209145.1). Taxonomy (GTDB): domain Bacteria; phylum Bacteroidota; class Bacteroidia; order Cytophagales; family Cyclobacteriaceae; genus Lunatibacter. Next base: position 21,905 of record JBBQXZ010000032.1, read on the forward strand.
TGTTCGAGCGCATGACGCACTCATTAAGTCCATCCGTTCCGGATCAGGGGATGTGGTTGTGGTTGGCCATTCCAATTCCATTCACCATATCGCCAATTACTTCAGGGGAGACCTATCTCCGTATGATGAAATGGACGAGTCTGACTACAATACCTTTTTTGAGGTCGATTTGAAAAGAAATACGGTAGAACGAAAACGAAATTCGGACTTTTGAGATAATATCCGCCTACAAGGCAGGTTTCTCTTCTTTCTTAAGGAAATGTACAATTCCCCAAATGCTTACCGCTAATAGTATGATGAATGTAATCCATTGTATATGGGTACCGCTTTCCCTTAAGGCCTGATAGAGGGTTTCCGCAATGGTGCCCGAATAAAACGCCAGTATTGTTCGGGGAAGCATTCCCCATATACCCCACCACAGTACCCGCCACAAGCCAGTTTGTAATAAAGCAAAGAGGACGTTTGAGAAGGCGAAAGGAATAACAGGGCTCAATCTCACAAAGAATATCAGTGAGCCAAGCCTTTCTTGCTTTTCCAAAACCATTTTTTTTGCCTTGGGATAATGTTTTAGCAGGATTTCCAATTGGTGCTTGCTGAGAAATTTTCCCAGGGAATAGCCCAGTGAAGTAGCCAACAAGTAAGCCATTACCAGCCAACCGAAAGCTTCCCAACCCCAAATGAACCCGGTCAAAATCGAAAGTAGTGTCGTAGGGAGAACGGCAAACCCCATTACAAAACCAGCCAGACCAACAAATAGCCCAACGGGTAAGATCCCTTTCAGTTGAAGAAAAACCCAATCCGGGTCTCCTCCAAACAAATATTGAAGACTTATGATTGATCCGATGGAAGGCATGACTGCTACCCACAAAACTGCCCAAAAGAAGGAGGGGTTTTCCCGGTAAATTTCGACCAGTTTTTTGAAAAATGGTGGTTTTTTACTCATATTTGACAAATCTAAGTTAAAACCCCGAAACAGTCCCAGCACTACGCAGTCTTCTCTTTTTGGGAACGCTTATTGTTAAAGCTAATCGAATAAGACACGAAATAATTTATTAAAGATTATTGATTGATATGAAATTTGGTACCAAAGCCATCCATGCCGGGATTACACCCGATCCCTCCACGGGAGCGATAATGACTCCTATTTTTCAGACTTCCACCTATGTGCAGAAATCGCCTGGCAACCACCAGGGATATGAATATTCCCGAACCCACAATCCGACAAGGACAGCCTTGCAACAGAATCTGGCCGCGTTGGAGAATGGAAAATATGGGTTGTGTTTTGCCTCAGGTTTGGCAGCCATTGACGCCATCCTCAAGCTCCTAAGTCCCGGAGATGAAGTCATCAGTACCAACGATCTCTATGGAGGAACCTACCGACTTTTTACCAAAGTATTTGAAAAGTACGGGATCAAGTTTCAATTTGTTTCCATGGCCAACCCTTCCGATCTGGAACGGATTATTTCACCCAAAACCAAGCTCATCTGGGTAGAAACGCCGACCAATCCCATGATGAATATCATCGATGTGGAGGCAGTCGCTGCCCTGGCTAAGAAGCATAAGGTTTTGATGGCGGTCGACAATACCTTCGCCACTCCTTTTTTGCAAAACCCCCTGGATCAGGGAGCGGACATCGTCATGCATTCAGTTACCAAATACCTGGCCGGCCATTCTGATGTGGTAATGGGCGCCATCGTGGTAAATGACTCCAAGCTTGCGGAAGAATTGGCCTTTTTGCAAAATGCCTGCGGGGCAGTCCCGGGACCCCAAGATTGCTTTCTGGTATTGCGGGGAATAAAAACCTTACACATCCGTATGGAAAGACATTGCCAAAATGGGAAAACCATCGCCGCTTACCTTAAAAATCACCCCAAGGTGGCAAAGGTATATTGGCCCGGCTTTGAAGACCACCCCAATCACGATGTAGCAAAACGCCAAATGAGAGATTTTGGAGGGATGATTTCATTTACTTTGAAAGACGACCAAAAGGAGTCCGCATTCAGCTTGATGGAGAATCTGGAATATTTTTCACTGGCGGAGTCTCTAGGTGGGGTGGAGTCCCTTTGTGGGCATCCTGCCAGTATGACACATGCGAGTATTCCCAAAGCGGAGCGGGAAAAAGTAGGCTTGTCCGATTCATTGATCCGACTCAGTGTGGGTATAGAGGATGTGGAGGATTTGAAAAAGGACATTGCCCAGGCCCTTGTTAAAATCTGAACCGATGATGTCCCTTAGCTGGGAGGAGAATGTGGTTGGACACTAATGCAACACCCGGGTAAAGAGATGAACGGACTGAGTGACTACCTCATTGGTCAACCCTTTGTGATTTTTCTTTATTGCCTTCAGGAGTTGAATGTATCTTTTGTCCACTGTTTCCTTGTCTCTGAGGAAATAGCTAAAATGCTGCAAAAAGAGGTGGTTTTGATACCAATCATAGAGTTGATGGCTTAGAAGATTGATTTTTTTGTGGACATCGTCAGTGAAAATGGGGTTCAACCCAATGCTGGTTCTAACGTTTTCTAGGGCAATGATTTTGTTCAGACCTTCATAGATATCCTTTATAGAAATTGGATCTAACTCATTCTTGGCATCAAAGTGTGAAAAACCAATCTCTTCATTAATAAGCTGTGTGCTTGCGGTATTTATTTGAAAGGGGGTAAGCTGACGGACAAATGGGTAGACGGATAAATAAAGCTCTTCCCAGATGTTGAGTGGAGCAGAAAGGATCGTGTCAAATAATTTGCTGTAGACACTTTTTTTGTCCTCATCCAACGCTTGTCTGTAGTCTGTGAAAGGTTCGGTGATCCCGATGTGGTGACTTTCGTAGGCGTCTGTAATTAGACGGACATGATGAACAAGTTTCAGATTTCGGTACAACTGGTCAAAGGGCGAAAAAAGTTTGAGGCTTAGTTTCTTTTCTTCGAAGTGAATTTTACCGATCAGTTCGAGAAAGAGTTGGAGAAAGAAAAGTTTTTCCTCTAGGAGAATGGCTTTTTTGGAACGGATCTTCTTGGCCAGTTCGCCAAACAAGGTTTTGCCGGCATCGAGTTGTCGCTCAAACAGGTGCAGGGTTGGGGCTTTTCTCTCTAGCATGATGGCTTACTCATTTATCTTCACCAAGGTAGCACCATATCCAAAATTACTCTTGTGGGTATCTTTGAAGAATTTGATGTGATTTAACTGACTTAGGTAGCGGTGAATTTCCTGACGCAATATGCCATTGCCAATGCCGTGAATAAAGGTGATCTCATCCATGCCGCTTGCGATGGCATAATTCAGGTTTTTTTCGAATATTTCCAGCTGCAGTTTTATTTTTTCGGTGTTGCTCAAAAGCTGATGTGTGGGACTGAGTTTTTCGATGTGGAGGTCAATTTCCTTTGGAGGCCGGGTAAACTGACGCGTCAAAGGCTTGGCGTCAGCCTGCTCTGGATTAAGTTCCCGGTTTAACTGGTTGATATCAAGGTCTTTTACCTGACTGTCTAGCTGAAAGAGGTAAGCGTCCTTGTCCAAAACAGGGGCATTTCTCTTGCTTCTGAAAAAGGAAGATGCCTTGAATTTTACTTTCCGCTCAAAAGGTGAAATTGTTTTCTCAACCCGGGAGTTGATGGGGATTATCTGAAAAAAAAGTGGGGGCCAAGCTTCAAATTGTTGAATGGATTTTTCATCCAGTTTATGATAGGAATTTGCATTGGCTACGCCCGCACCCAATGTCTTTGAGTTTTCGCCAAACAGTTCGGATACGGCATAAAGCATGTCTTTTTTGGTATGGTTAATCAAAAATATACCGTGGTTTTGATCATTGTAGGGTACATATGCCAAGAATATCCCAGCCTGAATTCCCGGCTGTGCGCTTTTTTTTGAGGAAGGAGTCCATGCCGCTATTTTCTCCTCCGCAGTCCCAAAAAACTGCTTTTCTGCCTGGCTGACTACCACCACTTCAGATCTCAGGACTGGTATTCGGAACCCGTCTTCAATTTCTATTTCTACCTGACCCCCACTGGATATTTTTGTTATGGTACCTTCTTCTTTGCCGTGCAGCAGCCTAACCTTATCTCCTATGTTCATGTTTTACTGTATTAATTCCACGGATTTCCGTATGAATATGTAAAGAACACCCTAATTTAGGAAATTCCATTCTAAAAATCCAAACGATTTCATCCTTCTGATCTTAAAAAAATAGCACACAAGGTTATCAACGACGGCATTAAAAATAATTATCTTGTCATATTACATGGTGACAGACTTATCGCTGTGATTTGGAAGTTTATTTTCCCAAGGCAGTTTTATAGGTTTCCAAGGCCCTTTCGCGGGCAAACTTATGATCGACTATCGGCTTGGGGTAGGAGGATGTCCCGTATTCAGGAACCCACTTTTGTATATATTTTTTTGTATGGTCAAATTTTTCCATTTGGGACTCTGGGTTGAAAATCCGAAAATATGGTTGGGCATCTGTCCCTGTGCCGGCAGCCCATTGCCAGCCCCCATTGTTGGATGCCAATTCGAAATCCAGGAGTTTCTTTGCAAAATAAGCTTCTCCCCACCGCCAATCTATTAGTAAGTGTTTGGTGAGAAAGCTGGCAGTAACCATTCGAACCCGGTTGTGCATGTATCCGCTGGCGTTGAGTTCCCGCATTCCCGCGTCGACAAGGGGATAACCGGTTTCGCCTGCACACCAGCTCTCAAATTCTTCTGGATTGTTTCTCCAGGGAATCCTGTCATACGCTGGTTTGAAGGCATTGTCCACTACTTCGGGTTTGTGATACAGGATGGTCATATAAAACTCTCTCCAGATCAACTCATTCAGGTAGGTTTCATTCAGCTTGGAAGCTTCATGGGCAAGCAGCCGGATACTTATCGTCCCAAATCGAAGGTGAATGCCCAGGCGGCTCGTTCCTTCCACGGCGGGGAAATTCCTCGTTTTGTCATAAGCCCGTATTAGCGATGCATCCACCCGAAGGGGGGGGATATCCAAATCACTTCTTTCAAAACCCATTTCGGAGAGTGTTGGCATAGGAAGGAGACCGGATTGGAAGAAGTTGTTTTTCTTTTTGTCCAACCTTACAGGGGAGTATGCCATGGAAGAATACTTGGTCAACCACTGTTTGCTATAAGGGGTAAATACTTTGTAAAATTGCCCGGATTCGGTGGTGATTTCATCTTTTTCGAAGATCACCTGGTCTTTGAAGTCCAGCAGTGCTATCCCTTTGGACTTGAGCAAGTCACCTATCGCACCATCGCGCTCTTTGGCGTAGGGCTCATAGTCCCTGTTGGTATATACCGCTTGCACCTCATAGGCGTCAGTGACTTGCTTAAATACTTCGAGGGGGGTGCCATTTTTCACCAACACCGTACTGCCAAAATCGTTTAGTTCTTTCTGTAATCGGTTGAGTTGATCATGGATAAAAGTCACCCTCGCATCTCGCACATCTTCAAGCTTGTCCAGAATAGCTGTGTCAAAAATAAAAAGGGGCAGCACGTTTTTTTCCTGCGAATAGGCATAATACAATCCCAAGTTGTCTTCCAGTCGGAGATCTCTCCGAAACCAAAATAGCGTCACTTTTTCCATGTATAAGTAATCGTTCTGTTAAAAAATTGTTTTAGGGACTTGGAGTTATCGGGGGTTTCTCGAGTACTTGGATGGCTGGCCTTTCCTCTAGGGGATCAGGCCGGAAGAGGTCGGGAGCTATGTCATCAAGTCTAATCTCAAAATCATAGCGCAGGGATTCGTCATCGTCAATAAAGGGAATAATGGTACGTCCTCTTTTTCCAAAATTCTGAAAGAGCTCACGGAAGGAACTGAACAACAGGTTTTGGGAAATGGAAACGCCATAGGTATTGGGTGCCCTGTTGTTGATATTCAAGGCAGTGAGGGTGTTGAAGTTATTTCGGTTATACACCCGCATCCGGTATCTTCCGTCTTCGGTCAGGAGGTATTCGGCTTGCCAGTCTCCGGCGATGGTATTGAAATCGGCATTGCCTTGCAAATCCGTAAAACCCCCATCACGGGCCACCCGCAGTCTGCCATCAAAAAAGGTGTAGGCCACACTTAGCTGAAATGTCTCCAAGGCTGTCTCATCCATAGAAGTGAGGTCAAAATCAATTTCCAGATTTTGATCAACCTGGGCAATCAGGTTGTTTAATTGGGAGGAGATAAGTTGGCTAAGATTGGAAAAACCAATTCCTGCCCCTGTAAACTGGCCTTCGGGGGAAAATCTTCGAAGCATGATGAGAGAAAATACCTGCCGGTTTTTTTCCTGCTCGTCATTGGCAATCCGATTTTGAAAGGCTGAAATGGTGGTTTGCAATTCACTGCCTTCGGGAAAGGCCGAAAAGTCAAATGCAAACGAGATGTCAGGGGAGAGCAACTGCCCCTCCAGGACCATGATTACTTTCACCGGATACCTTCTTTTCAGTTCAGCCGTCACCAAATCACTGGCATTTGCATTGGCATGCAAACCAATCATGGAGACATTTTCCTCATAAATGGCGCGAATGCTCATATTGCCTGCATAGGGATCTCCAAACCAGGAGATTCTACCTCCTGGTTCAATCTGAAAGCGCTTGTTGATGATGTTGTACAGGGAAAAATTATATAGGGCATCCACGATCTCATACGTGCCGAATAAATTAAAATTCCCTTGCGTGTCCACATTCAAATTGAGCTGTCCCCGGCCTCTTCCCTGTATGGTT
>JBBQXZ010000033.1:0-28561 GCA_038209145.1 Cytophagales bacterium
ACTTTCCCTTCGCGGTTGGTGAAGAACACCTTATAGAGCAAGGGAAGCAGGATAAAAGCAACCAGCAGTGAAACTGACAGGATGGCTGCCACAGAAATCGCCTGATCATAGAATAAGGCGCCGGAAATACCGCTCAGGAAAATCAGGGGGATAAATACCGCCAGGGTGGTCAGAACCGAACTGATTAGGGCGGACATCACTTCGTTTACACCGGTGACGCATGCATTAAAGAGTTCCATCCCTTCCCTGCGTTTTCGGCTGATATTGTCCAAGACGATGATGGAATTGTCTATCAGCATACCCAGTCCCAAAGCAAGCCCACTCAGTGAGATGACATTGATGGAAATATCAAAAAAGTAAAAAACCAGAAAACTGATGATGAGTGAGGAGGGAAGGCTAATCCCGATAATGATCGGCATCCTAAAATTTCCCATAAATAAAAACAATACGCCAAAGGCAAAAATCCCTCCAAAAAGTAAGCTGGTTTGAAGATTACTTATCCCTGCATTGAGCAACATGGACTGGTCTTGGGTCAGCGCAAAATCTACTTGTGGATAGTCTTTTTTAAAATCCTCGACGGCATCATACACCAAGGGCATCAATTCGTTCATTTTGGCTGCCGCCTGTTTGTGGACAGTCACAACGAGACTTTCCGTCCCATTATAGAGGTGATACCCCATGGGTTTTGCCAATTCATATCCAACTTGGGCTACCTTGGAGAGGGTAACGGCGGAACCGCCTTCCTTCCGTACTGGCAAGGCCATGATGTCTTCGGGCGTATCCAGGCGGGTGGCCATCCGCAAGTAGTACCTGAATTGGCCGTCTTCCACACTTATGCCCGGAAGCTCACTGTTACCGGCCTGAATGGCGTCAATGATGTTTTGCTCAGTCATTCCCAGCCCTGCCAAAGCGGCCCGGTCCGGTGCCACAGCAATCAACCGCTCCTGCTTGCCATTTATATCCACAAGAGCCACGCCTTCCAGTTGCTCAAGGCGTTTTTTTAGTACATTGTCTACCAATAGGGAAACTTGGGCGTAATCGGTTCCTTCCTTGGGAACCACTTGAACCCGTACAATTGGGATATCGTTTGTATTAATCCGGATTACTTGGGGTCGGGGTAAGTCTTCCGGCAAGCCGTTGGTTAGCCTGTCGATTTTTTCATTTACATCGATATAAGCCAGCTCCATCTTGGTCTGATAATCAAACGTGAGGCGTATGTTTCCGACTTCACTACCGGCCTTGCTCTCCATGTTCTCAAGACCGTTCAAGGTAACCAGTCCTTCGCGGACGACACGGAGTACATTTTGCTCGATGGATTCAGGGGAAGCGTTGGCATAATTTACCTTCACCACGATCTGGGGCACATCAATAGGAGGCAAAAGGGAAATGGGTAAGGTTCGGAATACGATTACACTGAATACAATCAGCGCAAGAAATGTCATTCCTACTGCAATGGGTCTAGCGAGTAAAAAGCGTACCATCACATCCCTTCAGTTTGGATCTGTATTGGTGCCTGATGGGCGAGCTGCACGTTATTGCTGGTGATGACTTGCGCATCAGCCTGTATGCCGTCTAGCACCTCCATTTCCTTGCCGTTGTCTTTGCCTATTTCTACATAGTTCCATATGGCCTGATTATTCTCCACCGTGAATACTACGGGTCTGCCGGACCGATAGACCACAGCCTGCTTCGGTACGACTAGGCTGTTGCTTTGCGGGGCGCGGATGACAGCGCGTGCATTCATGCCGGAGAGCAGATTTCCTTGACGTTGCAATTGGATGGTTATCTGAACCAAGCCATTTTCATCTACCTTTGGATTGATGCTGCTGACTGTTCCGATGAGCTCTTCCGATCCGCCGGAAACGGGATAGATCTCCGCTTTTTGATTTTTTTTGATGTAATTGATATCAGACTCGAGGACCTTGACCTTCATTTCCAATTGCCCGGTACTTAGAACCTCGCAAATCTCGTCCCCACTGTTCACCAAGCTTCCTTTTTTTATTTTCAAGTCGGCCACCGTCCCCGAGATAGGTGCCTTGATGATCGATTTATCCAGGTTTAGTTGCGCTTCCCGAAGGCTGATTTCGGCCGTGAGTGCGCCACTGGAAGCTTTGAGACGTTCATCCCATTCTTCCAGTAGGTTGGGATCTGTGTTTGCCGGGCCATAGATGGAAGGGTATCCCAGTTTTTGGTTTTCAAATTCGGCCATTCTGGAGCGAAGCTCGATTTGCGCTTTTTCCAGCTCAAATTTACTGTCGGAAATATCCAGCCGGCCAATTTCCTCTCCGGCCTTTACCTGCTGACCCTCGCTAACCAGTAATTCCAGCAGGTATCCCTGCCGTTCTACAATGACCATTACTTGGTTGGAAGCTTCGATTTTGCCTGTGGCATTGATGAGGTAATCGAATGATTTTTTTTCGGAAAGGGAGACCATTACCGTAGTCGGTTGAACCTCTTCCCGGAAAGATTCCATCGGGATTTCTTCTCCTTTTTCCTTTTCGCCCCCACACCCGAAAAAAACACATGCAAAAATAAGAGGCAAATAGCGTTGCTTAATTACTTTCATACATACTCAATTTAAAGATTTAGTTACCTGCTGATTTCAAATGAAAAATCAGGAAAACCCATGTACTTTCGTTGGGGGTATAAGTAACTAAAAAATTAAATATTGAGCAACCTTGTCGGTCTTTTTTTTATAAAAATTAACAAATAACCAATACCTGCATCAGCTTTTGCCATTAAAAAAGATGCGTAGCAGTGTATTTTCCAAATAAAATCAAAACTCAATTTTCAACATGGCCAGCTCATCTTTAAAAGCTTGTAAAGGCTCATAGTACAGCCGCAACCGCAAATCTACGGGTACCCCATCATAAAACTCCCTTAGCTGGGCGATGGCGTGGTGACTCAACACCTCCATGGTTACATCAACAATCCCATCAGTGACCATGGATAACTGCTCTGCCGAACCTCGTGATAGATCAATAACCCGTTTGGAGCTTTTGGGCAGTCGGTCATTAATACGGACGATTACTTGATATCCATTCGTTAGATTAGTGACTTTTAATAGGGTCCCAAAGGGAAGGTGCTTGTGGGCGGCTGTGTAATCCATCATATCGAAAACTTCCCCGCTTGCTGTTTGGCGCTTGTGAAAAGCCTTGCCGTAATAACTGGCGATTCCCGATTGGATAACCAATAAAGAATCCGGAGCTGTAAAGGGGGACTGTCCAAGTACCCGGGAAATAGGTAGCAAACTAACTATCAGTAGGATAAATATTTTATTCATATTTTCAGCTTTTAGCAAAGACTATGCCAGTAACATTTGGGCATCGAATAGCAAGAGTAAAACAAATAGCCAGGTCTCGTGAAAGGATAGTGGCTGCCATGCTGGGCATTGGATCCATATATCTGGATGACACAACAGGCAGCGATTCTTATATTGAACAGAAACCTTTGAATATATCAGAAGATAAAATCCCAGTTAACCTTGCACTCAATGATAGAAGATGATAAATTTAATGATTTAAGTGAAGAAACCTTAATTTATGGTTAAAATCCTACATACGGCAGATTGGCACCTGGGAAAAAGACTGCAAGAATTTCCGAGAATTGCAGAACAAAAAGAAGTGTTGGATGAAATCGTCCAACTCGTTGAGCGGGAGGAAGTGGATATGGTGCTCCTGGCGGGAGATATTTTCGACAGCTTCAATCCCAGCCACGAAGCTGTGGAGCTATTCTATAAGACCCTGCGTAGACTTTCAAACAATGGTACCCGTCCTGTTATAGCGATTGCTGGTAACCACGACAGTACCCAGTTCATAGAGGCTCCAGATCCATTGGCCAGAGAGTTCGGTATTATATTATATAGTAAATTTGACACCGTTGTAGCCTGCGGTGAGCTCAATGGAGGATGGGCCATTACCCAATCCGCACCTGGTTTTATTGAATTGACAGGACTCGGATTTTCTTTTCCCATACGGATCATATTGGCCCCTTATGCCAACGAGGTATTGCTGAAAACCTACCTGGGACAAGAAGACAGGGAGTCGACCTTCCGGGAATTGGTGGCAAATATATGGAAGGATATAGCCAATGCGTTCTGCGATACCAGCGGGGTAAATCTTTTTTTGGGTCATTTCTTTTTTGTCAAAGAGGGTGAAAAACCAGAACCGGAACCTGAAAGTGAAAGGCCTATTCTTCATGTGGGAGGTACCCAAGCGCTGTTTACCCACAACATTCCTTCCCAGATCCAATACGCAGCGCTTGGGCATTTACACCGGTACCATGCCGTCGGCCACGATCCCCGCCCCGTTGTATATGCCAGCTCTCCTTTATCTTATTCGTTTAGCGAGGCGGATCAACAAAAGCAGGTCGTCATTCTGGAAGTGGAACCCGACAAGCCGGTAAGTTATAGCCCGATAGGATTGACCAAAGGTAGACCGCTTTACCGGAAAACATTTATGGAGTTACAAACTGCCCTCGACTGGCTGGAAAACCATCCCTACTGCTTTGTTGAATTGACCTATGTGACAGATTATTCCATAGATGCATCCACCAGGAGGGCCTTGATGAAAGCACACGATGGCATCGTCAACCTAATTCCATTGATAAAAAGCGGCATCACTGAGCCAAATCTTGGCCTGAAGGTGGAGGATTTGGAGAAAGATATGGTCAGTCTTTTCAGCATGTACTACCAGAGTGAGAAGCAGCAGGAACCCAATGAAACCCTCATCAGTCTTTTTAAAGAAGTCATCAGCCAAAACCAAGATACATGATACCTGTCAAATTGGAAATTCAAGGATTGTACTCCTATAAGGATACACAGGTAATCGATTTTGGGCAATTGACAGCGGCTGGACTTTTTGGAATCTTCGGAGCTGTTGGCAGCGGTAAATCTTCCATTCTTGAAGCGATTTTGCTGGCACTATACGGCAGCACGGAGCGTTTGTCGGACCGGGGTGAAAAAAACAGCATGCTTAACCTACAGTGCGATCACCTGCTCATAAATTTTGAATTCAAGGGAGGAAGAAATAATTCCCAAACGTACCTGGCACGCTATTCCGCAAAAAGAAACAAGAAAAATTTTGACGATGTAAAACCGGCCGAGCATACTTTTTACGAACTCCTAAACGGCGATACAGTCCCCCTTGATCAGCGTGGAGAAACCATCGTTGGTATGAAAAAGGAGCACTTCAAACAAACGGTAATTATTCCACAGGGGAAGTTTAAGGACTTTATCGACCTGACCCCAGGACCCAGGGCCGATATGATGAAGGAACTGTTTGGATTGGAAAGGTTTGACCTTGCTCCCAAAACAGGCATTCTTTTAAAAGCGGTCCGAGAGGATAAAATTAGACTGGAGACGCAGTTGAATGCCTTTGTGGACCTTAATCCAGCTGCCGTGGAGCAAAATAGGGCTGCCTTGGATGCACTCAAAGTGATTGTGGATGGGGCTAGAAAATCCCTTGATCGGACAGAGGCTAAGTTTAGAAAACAAGAAGGTATCCAAAAAAGTTATAGACAGCTCTTTGATTATCAACAGGAATGGAAGAAGCTGGAAAAGCGTATTCCTGAAATAGAGGATAAAAAAAGTATGCGACTGGAAGTGGTAAAAGCAAAAACCTATCTTAGGCCTTTGTGGGAAAGCCTTTCGGAGGAAAATAAAGAACTGGAAAAGTACCGGGTAAGTGCCATTGATTGTGGCCGCTTTCGGGAAAACTTCGAAAGGGAAATCCGGGTTCTTGAAGAAGATGAGGAATCCCTGCGGGAAAAAGCCGACAGCAGGACCGAGCGAGAGACCAAAATCAGGGATCTAACCAAAGTACTCGAAATCCAAAAACTGCTGAACGAACTAGACCGGGCTGAAAAATGGCTGGAAACGTTACGACCCGAAGTGGAGACATTGACCGCGGCGCAACAATCCCTTGACTCGCAGATTAGGAAACTGGAACACGAAACTGACAACTTTGCAGTTTCCGGAAGTATTGAATTGGCAGATAGGAAAAGCGATGTCAAAGACTGGATTCAATGGCAGGATCAACTGAGCCAGGCAGAAAAGGAAATGCAAAAGCAAGAAGCTGCCATCAAAAATATACAGGATACCATTCAGGATTTTTTGCGTCAGCTACCGAATGAAGAAATCGATTTCGATACTTGGAAACAATCTCAAAAGGAGCTTATTCAGCAGTTGGAGACCACTCGGGAACAGGTGATGCAGCGACGGGGATTGGGAACACATGTCCATCTCCTGAAATTGGGAGAAGCGTGTCCACTATGTGGATCCATGGATCATCCCCATCCCCTTGAACTTCAAGCTGAGGTAGCTGAACTAGGGAAATGCAATTCACAAATCAAGGAAGGAAAACAGCTGTTCGATATAATCGTATCAACTTCAGAAAACCTTGGTAAGGAAAATATCAGGATGGAACATCAGGAAATCATGCATGCCGAAAAGGTAAGGGAAAACCTCCGTGTCAAAGGCAATCTGGAAGCCCTCCAAGAGAAGATGGCCGACTTGGGAATGGGCTCCCTCGGAGTACTGAAAAGCCATATTGCAACCAGTGAAAAAGCGGTGCTGGAAAAAGAGCGCATGCTCAACGAGATTAAATCCTTACGGAAAAAAGCTGAGCAAAATAAGCTTACCCTTGAAATAAAACAAAAGGAGCAGCAGAAAATCAGTCAGCAAACCCTTAGTGTGAGTACATCCATAGAAACCAAAACAGAGGAAATCAAGGACCCCGTTTTTTGTAAACCCTTTTATGAAAAAAAACCAGAGGTGATTCAAGACACAGTACAAAAGGTAAAACGTGATATCGAAGAGACTGCGTTCAAGCTGGAGAGCAAGCGAAAAGTATTGCTGGAGACGCGGACGAAGCAAGCCACCAATTTGGCAAACCTCGGCCATTTCACCGGACTAAGGGATAAAACAGAAAAAAAAATTGAGACGTTGGAAACGCAATTCATCACTTCGATGGATAAATACGGTTTCACGGACAGGAAAAAATTGATAGACCTCTTTGGCAGTACCTTGGATACGGATGGCTTGGATAGGGAAATCCGACAATTTGAAGACAGGTGCTTGGTGGTAAAAAATAGCATAGAAGAACTATGCCTTGAGCCGGGCGTAACGGAATTTGATCTGAATGCCTTCGATCAATTGGCGGCATCGCTGGAGACGGCAAAAAATTTAATCAGTGAAAAGCAACAGGCATACACGCTGCTGGAGCAACAGATCAGTCAGGATACTGAAAAACTGAAGCAAAAGGCAGCCATGGAAAAAGCCTTCGAAAAACTGAGTCACCGGGAGTCAAATTTGAGAGAACTGAATACCTTGTTTCAGGGTAGTGGATTTGTCAAGTATGTAAGTGGCATCTACCTCAAAGAGCTCTGCAACACGGCCAACATGCGCTTTAGGAAACTGACCAAAAATAGCTTAAGTCTGGAAATCGATGATTCCAACACGTTCTGGGTGGTGGATTACCTCAATGGAGGGAAGAAGCGGTTGTTGAAAACACTTTCCGGAGGGCAGACCTTCCAGGCTTCTCTCTGTTTGGCCCTGGCATTGGCAGAGAAAGTAAAAGCGCTCAATCAGGCGGATCAAAGTTTCTTCTTTCTGGATGAAGGTTTTGGGGCCTTGGACAGAGATTCGCTGAGAGTGGTCTTTGAGACCCTCAAATCCCTTCGGCAGGAGAATCGGATTGTAGGCATTATCAGCCATGTGGAGGAGCTTCAGCAGGAAATCGAAGTATTTGCCAAGGTATTCCTGGATCCGGAGTTGGGAAGTCAGGTAAGTTATTCGTTTAGGTGATATTTTAAAAATAATATTTGTGCGAATTTCAAATGTGCCTTCAAGTGCGTTGGTTAATAATATTTCATTCTCCAGTCAAGAAACGCTTTATTTACAAAGTTCGGTATATCAATTTGACTTGGAAGTCTTGCGTAATTGTTTTTAGTTGATGCCGCCTCGGAAAGTATTAACTCCCCTGATGGTAAAATTCGCAAATTATTACTGTCGAACAATTGGTGGATGTCTGACCGTAAACAAAGTCCGTTATGATGCGTGTCGTCTCCTTTGAATTCAATTGGTTTTATGTGCGCAGCCTCCAACACATTTTCGATTGATACGCCTGTAACAATACAAGATGAGCCAAATACGGTAAGAATGTTTTTCCTAAAAATATTCTGATATGGTCTTTCTAAAACCTCTCTTGAAACTCTTTTCCTCTCTACACTTGCGGGAATTTGAGTAATCCGAATTTGCTTGACAATATTTTCAAGCTCATTTTGAACTATTTTTAGTTCATGCAACTCGACCACTTCCTCCTTTGAGATGCTTGCCAATTGATAGTGCTCATTTTTATTTCCTCTTGTATGGAGTTCTCTTTTACAAAAACCGTAGTTTGACAAGAAAATCAAGAATTCCCTCGCCATTCTCTTATCGTTGGAACTTGTTGCACAATCAGGCCATTTAGAAATATCTATTTTACCTTGGCGATGTTGAATGATAGCTTCTGAAAAATTTTCAAGTGGTGCTTTCGCACCAGCCAAAGGAATTATAATTCTCACTAATTCAAAGGGAGTGATGTATGCTTCGTATGTTCCAAACTTTTCAGCAATTAACACAAGTGTACCTAAAATCAATTCAAGTGGTTTGATTGTCAAACCTGCCGCATCCCATTTAGAAGTATCAGCAATAATTTTTCTGTTGGGAAGTTCAAGAGTTTTTACAACGGTTGTTGCGAATTCTACCTGCGTTATTTTACCCTCTGCAAGTAATTTTCCAAAAGGACTAACCAAAACTTTTCCGTGCGCTTCCTCTAATAAACCTAACGCTTTCCAGTATTGCCCTGAATTGCGAACAAGGTTTCTATCTTGCGTTCTAACCAAGTCAACGCTTGAATTCGTTTCTTGCTGAACAACAGCAAGACCATTCATAATTTCTGCTGAACTTGGTGCATAGTTCTGAAACTTATTAAATACACGTAAAACACCAAGAAATACAGGCGGCTCATTAAGAGATTCAGTAGGGGTGAGGACTGCCCAACGCCATTTATAACTGGGGAATGGCTTTATTGGCGGTTTTACAATTGGCATATTCCTTAAATTCTTTTGGAAAAATTGAAGCAATTGCAAAAGCCAACTTTACCGGAACTGCATTTCCGATTTGTCTATAAGCAGATGAATTGTTCCCTTCAAATATAAAATCAATTGGAAAAGATTGTGTTATTGCCAATTCTCTAACTGACATTCTTCTATGATTTTTTGGATGATGTATAACAACTACTCCACCTTTTTCATCACCTCTTGCTGTTACAGTCGGTGCTGGTTTATTTGGGTCAATTGCTCTATTTCCTAAATAACCGTTGAATTTTAATTTAAATTTTGAATAAGTGTGATTAATCAAGTTATGTTCTTCCTCAGGTTCAGGGATATTTTTTAAAGCTTCACCAATTGAAATCCAACTCTTTTTGTCAATAAATAAACTTAAACTTTCATTATGTGTCGGCTCAGGGTGTTCCAAATCAAAATCAATATCATTTCTTACCCCCAATACTATCACCCGTTCTCTTTTTTGAGGCACACCGTAGTTCGCTGCATTCAAAACTTTGTATTTTACCCTATAACCAGCATTTTCAAAGTCTGAAATTATCATTTTAAATATTTTCCCTTTCATCAAGCTTAAAATGCCTTTTACATTCTCAGCCAAAAAGAATTTTGGTTGCTTATCAACTAAAATTCTTAAAAGTTCAAGATACAGTTTGTTTCTTTCATCGTGTTCACCACGTTTAGAATTTGCAACTGAAAAACCTTGACAAGGGAAACCTCCTATTAAAATGTCGTGATCAGGAATTTGCTCTGATGAAATTTTTGAAATATCCTCACAAACGATATGGTCGCCAATATTTTTACGATATGTTTTTACTGCATCAAGAAAGTTGTCATTAGCCCAAATAATTTCGTGACCAGCTTTAATAAAGCCAAGGTCAAGTCCACCAGCACCAGAAAAAAGAGAAACTACTTTCATACTAATACCGATTCAAGTTCTTTTAATTTATTACCTAAATGTTGTCCGAATAAAACAGGGACTGCATTTCCAACTTGTCTATACATTGAACCCATTGAACCAACAAATTCAAATTCAATAGGGAATGTTTGAACCAATGCACTCTCGCGGACACTCATTCGTCTGTGATTATTAGGATGTTGAATTGCACAAACTCCTCCTTTTCCATTTCCTCTTGCAAGAATTGTAGGAGAAGGTTTGTTCGGGTCTGTTTCTCGATGCCCTGTAAAGTTCCTATTGGTTACTTTATACTTAGAACAAATATGATTTTTCAATTCTGATTTTTGGTCTTCAGGTTCAGGTATTCCATTCAATGCTTTGGAAATGCTGACCCAATTTGTTTTTTCGTGAGTTGGTTCTGGAAATTGAAAATCCATTTCTTCGGGTAAATCTTTCCGTGTCCCTGCGATAATTACCCTTACTCTTGTTTGAGGAACTCCATAATCTGCCGTGTTAAATGTCTTGTATTTTACTCTATATCCCGCATCAGAAAAATCTTTTACAATTTTTTTGATTGCGTTTCCATTATCTAAACTTAAAATCCCCCTAACATTTTCAGCAAGGAAATAGTCGGGCTTTTTCCCTTTTATAATTCTATAAAATTCTCTGTATAGCTTATTTCGTTCATCATCAGCGGCTCTCAACATATTTGCCAGTGAAAATCCCTGACAAGGAAAACCACCAACTACAACATCACAATCTGGTATTTCATCAAGTTTAATTTTTGCAATGTCATTGCATACTATATGGTCCCCAATGTTTAACTTGTAAGTCTCGCAACTGTCAGCATCAAAGTCATTTGCCCATATAATTTCGTGACCGGCTTTAATCAAACCCAAATCAAGTCCACCTGCACCCGAGAAAAGAGATACTATTTTCACAATTTGCTTTTTTGTGCTTTAATGTATTCAACTTGTTTTTCTGCAACCTTTAATACTTGGTCTGCACAATCCACTTCCGATATCTCGTAAAATATTTTTTCACTTAAATATGGTATCATAAGTGAGTTTTTTTCCAATTCAAAGAAAGCTTCTAACTTCTGTATTTGGTCTTTTGTAGCCTTTTTTTCATTTCGCTCAATCTTGCTGTAATAGGAAGTGTCAATATCAAGTAAAGCTGCAATCTTCCTAAGAGGTAGTTGCCTATCCTCTCGCAACTTCCTAATGATGTCACCCGTTTTTTGTAGTATATTGGACTTCATAATTTGGAATTAATATGTCCAAAAATACAGATTCAAATAGAATTTTCAAATTTTTTTAAACATTTTACCAATAAATATTTTCAGTTGCTACTTGTAAGGTGAAAGACTTGCTTGTGTCGGGCAAATGTGCCGGATTGGGCTGCATTGGGCCTAGGGATGAAATTCTTTTGATTTTGAAGATAGGTTGGTGTTTTTTTCAGTTTTTTTATTTGTTCTCGTCTTTTATGGAATAGATCCATAATAAAAAAAAGAGGAAGCTATTGACAGCTTCCCCTTTTCTATTTTATTTGGATCGATAATCAAATCAAGCCAGATCAAACCGATCAAGATTCATCACCTTACTCCAAGCAGCCACGAAGTCATGCACAAATTTCTGCGATCCATCCGAATACGCATATACTTCAGAAATCGCTCTAAGCTCAGAATTGGAGCCGAATATCAAATCAACTCGGGTTCCAGTCCACTTCACTTCACCGGTTGCCCGGTTGCTTCCCTCGAATACGTCTTCCCGTTCTGAAATCGACTTCCAGGTGGTACCCATATCGAGTAAGTTGACAAAGAAGTCATTGGTAAGCGTTTCAGGGCGCTTGGTAAACACACCGTGTCGGGTATGTCCAAAATTGGTATTCAAAACCCGCATACCTCCAACAAGAACCGTCATCTCAGGAGCTGTTAGATTTAGCAATTGTGCTTTGTCCACCAACATTTCCTCAGCCGTTGCTCTGTGCTTCACTTTGAAATAGTTTCGGAACGCATCTGCTCCCGGCTCAAGTGCTGCAAAAGATGCAACATCAGTTTGTTCTTTCGTGGCATCGGTTCTCCCAGGAGTGAAAGGAACTGTCACTTCCACGCCAGCTTTTTTGGCAGCCTGTTCCACACCAACACCGCCGGCTAGTACAATTAGGTCAGCAAGCGATACTTGTTTGCCGGAAGTCTGCGAACTGTTAAATTCATTTTTGATACCGGTTAAGGCATCCAGTACATTTGCCAACAAACCTGAATGGTTAACTTCCCAATCTTTCTGCGGTGCAAGGGCCAAACGTGCTCCGTTTGCTCCACCACGCTTGTCAGAGCCTCGGAAAGTAGAAGCAGATGCCCAAGCGGTAGATACAAATTGGGATATAGATATCCCAGAAGCAACAATCTTATCCTTGAGAGCAATAATGTCCTGGTCATCAATTTGACCGTAATTGGCAGTTGGAACGGGATCTTGCCAAATCAATTCTTCTTGAGGAACCTCTGGTCCCAAATAACGGAAAACTGGCCCCATATCCCTGTGGGTAAGTTTGAACCATGCACGGGCAAAAGCATCTGCAAACTCGTCGGGATTTTCTAGAAAATGCCTGGATACTTTCTCATAAGCCGGATCTTCTTTCAAAGCAATGTCCGTGGTCAACATAAACGGAGCATGGCTTATCGAAGGGTCATAGGCATCAGGTATTGTACCTGCACCGCCGCCATTTACAGGTTTCCACTGGTGTGCTCCGGCTGGGCTTTTGGTCAATTCCCACTCAAATCCAAACAGGTTTTCAAAATAATCATTCCCCCATTTGGTCGGCGTGGTTGTCCAGGCACCTTCAAGACCACTGGTGATGGTATCACCCCCGCGACCTGTACGGTAACTGTTTTTCCAGCCCATACCCATTTCTTCGATCTTTTCACCTTCAGGTTCAACACCTACAAATTCCTTGGGATCAGCAGCTCCGTGGGTCTTACCAAAAGTATGTCCACCTGCAATCAGCGCAACTGTCTCGTAATCATTCATTGCCATACGACCAAATGTTTCGCGGATGTCATGGGCTGCGCCAATTGGATCAGGCTCGCCCTTTGGTCCTTCTGGATTTACATAAATAAGCCCCATATGGGATGCGCCAAGAGGTTGCTCCAAAATGCGCTCGCCGTTGCTGCCGCTATATCTTATGTCATCTCCCATCCATTCACCTTCGGATCCCCAATAGATATCTTCAGCAGGCTCCCATACGTCTGCGCGTCCACCCGCAAAACCGAAGGTTTCAAAACCCATCGATTCCAAGGCCACGTTTCCTGCAAGGATCATCAGATCAGCCCAGGAAATTTTCTTCCCGTATTTTTGTTTTATCGGCCAGAGTAAAAGGCGAGCCTTGTCTAGGTTGGCATTATCCGGCCAGCTATTTAATGGGGCAAAGCGTTGCGTACCAAAGCCACCACCGCCTCGGCCATCAGAAATCCGGTAAGTACCTGCGCTGTGCCAAGCCATACGGATCATAAATGGCCCGTAATGACCGTAATCTGCAGGCCACCAATCCTGGGAAGTAGTCAATGTTTCCTCAAGATCTTTTTTTACCGCTGCCAAATCCAAACTTTTGAATTCCTCCGCATAGTCAAACGACTCCCCCATTGGGTTCGATAAGGAAGAGTGTTGACGAAGAATGTTTAACTTCAATTGGTTGGGCCACCAATCACGGTTTCGGGTACCAGAACCGGCGGTTTTGTGCATTGCGCCTCCGGAGAAGGGACACTTGCTTTCTCCTTTGTTTACATCCGATAATATTGAATCTGCGCCATTATTATTTTCCATGTTATTATTTATTTATATGTTCTCAATTTCAAACTGCTAATGTACTAAAAATAGTGTGTATATAATTTAATTTTCGATAGATAAAATCTATGACCGTTGTTCAAATTCAACTTTTGGTACCTTCCATTTGCTGTCTAGCCAAATAAACAAAATCAATATCAACCGTACCTACCAACACCAATAATTGGCTCATTTCGATCTTTTTCGGCAGATTACATTTTGGGAATATTACTATCTACAGACTGACTGTAAATGGTTATGGGAGTAAATAGTTGAGGTTTTTGATGCTGTCTCATTGGTGATTCAAGCAAAAAATCAATGAACCTAACCGCTTTAGGGTTGATCGAATGCTGAATTCCGATCACTAAGTTAAGAAAAAATACTACTTGCCACCAATGAAGCAGCTAGTAATTTTATGCTGTGAATTCGTAGACCAAGGGAGAAAAATGCATGAAATAGTTTTAATCCCGAAAAATTGGTGACTACCATTATTACAACAATTCCTTAATTTATGCTTCTACATTTGCCGTGAGGGGATTGGATTGGCGGATTAAGCCGTCTGGCAGTTCTCCTTCGGTAGAGGCTACGACGGTACACACCATGGCATCACCGGTGACATTGACTACCGTTCGGAACATGTCCAATATCCGGTCTGGAGCTAAAATCAGGGCTATGCCTGCAGCAGGGACATCGATTGATTCCAGTACAATAATCAGCATGATAATGCCTGCTCCAGGTACCCCCGCAGTACCAATAGATGCCAACGTAGCCGTCAGAACGATCATCAACTGCTGTGTCAGGGTAAGTTCAAGGCCTAAGGCTTGGGCGATAAACACCGCCGCTACCCCTTGATAAAGGCTGGTTCCGTCCATGTTGATAGTCGCCCCCAGGGGAAGTACAAAGCTGCTCACTTCTTCGGAAACGCCCAATTCCTCCTCTACTTGCTTCATGGTCACCGGTAAGGTGGCTGAGCTGGAACTGGTAGAAAATGCAAGCAATTGGGCCGGACGGAGAGCCTTCAAAAAATCCAAATATTTTACTTTTGTAAACAACTTTAAGATCATCGGGTATACAAAGAGAATCATGAACAATAATCCAAAAATGACGACTAAGCTGTATTTAAGCAAAGCAAGCAAAAGTGAAATGGCCGAATCCGGATTGTCTCCGGTGATTTCCACGATAAGGGAAGCCATCAGGGCAAAAACACCATACGGAGCGATGAGCATGATAAATCCCACAATTTTGATAATGACATCATTCAACCCGTCAAAAAAAGCGATCACCGGCTGAGCTTTGTTTTTTGGAATCTTAAGAAGAGCAATGCCCACAATGATGGCAAAGAACACAACTTGAAGCATGCTTCCATTGTTGGTTGTGGCTAAAAAAATATTTTCAGGAACCATGTCTACCAGTGGTTGCAAGGGACTTTGATTCCGTAGGGATTCGGCGGCACTCGTCCTGGTTTCGACATTGTTGTCATAGAGGGCCATCAAGTTATCCCGCGTATCAAGGGGAAGGCTTTTACCGGGTTTGAAGATATTCACCAGAACTAACCCAAAGGTAACTGCTATAACAGTTGTGATCATATAAGCGGTGATGGTCTTTCCGCCTATCCGGCCTAGTTTGGTTACATCCCCCAGGTTGGACACGCCAACGATCAGCGACGCCAATACCAACGGAACCGCAATCATTTTCAAAGCATTGATGAAAATGGTACCTATTGGCTTGACATAATCTATAATAAACTCGGGAGAAAGGCCAAATTTGACAACAACAAGTCCCAAAATGAGGCCCAGAACCAAACCGATTATGATCTGGGTGTGCAAGGGTAATTTTTTTTTCATGTCAGTGGTTGATTGGTAGGATTATAGTTTACTTAGACGGTTGAGCAATAGGAAATCTGCCAAAACCAATGCGCACATGGCCTCCACAATAGGTACTGCCCGGGGCACGACACACGGATCGTGCCTTCCTTTGCCGGATACCGTTGTAGACTCTCCAGCCTCGTTGACGCTTTCCTGATCTTGCATGATGGTGGCCACTGGCTTAAACGCTACTTTGAAATAAATATCTTCCCCATTGGAAATTCCTCCCTGTATACCACCTGAATAGTTGGTCCGGGTGCGGATACGGTCCCCATCCTTATAAAAGGCATCGTTGTGTTCCGTTCCCCTCATGCGTACGCCTTCAAAGCCACTTCCATATTCGAATCCTTTGACGGCATTGATACTCAGCATAGCGTGTCCGAGAGCGGCATGTAGCCGGTCAAAGACGGGTTCTCCCAAGCCAGGAGGGACACCTTGTGCAACACAGGACACTATTCCTCCCACGGTGTCTCTTTCTTTTCGGACCTGATCGATGAATTCAATCATTCTTTCGGCCACTTCCGGGTCCGGACAGCGGACGATGTTTTTTTCCGACTCCGCAAAATCCAATTGGGAATAATGTTTTTCAAGTTTTATATCGCCGGCTTGGCTGACGTATGCGTTTATTTCTACCCCGTAAGCCTTTAGCATCAGTTTCGCCACAGCCCCAGCTGCCACGCGTGCGGCCGTTTCTCGGGCACTGCTTCTTCCACCACCCCGATAGTCTCTTACCCCATATTTTTCTTGGTAGGTATAGTCTGCATGGGAGGGCCGGAACTTATCGGCTATATGCGTATAATCTTTACTTTTCTGGTCCGTGTTCAGGATGATAATGGAGATGGGTGTTCCGGTACTTACACCCTCAAATACACCCGAGAGGATTTGAAATTCATCTTCCTCTTTCCGTTGGGTAGTGATTTTGGATTGTCCCGGTTTTCTCCGTTGGAGTTCTTGGCGGATAAAGGCCTCATCGATCGGTACTCCTGCCGGGCATCCGTCTATGATGACCCCAAGACCCTTTCCATGAGATTCACCAAAGGTTGTTATGTTAAATGCTCTTCCAAATGAATTACGCATGAATTATCGCTTCTTAATAATCAAAATACCTAATAATATAACTGCCCCCATCAGAAGCAGGTTGATAAAGGTGGAAAAGTAGTACTTATATTTCTGGTTTAAAAGGGTATTGTCAGCTACTTCTATCAAATCGTAGATACCACCGAGGCGGGAAGAAGAAATGGCCTGGTTAATTTTATTTTCGCCTGTGACATTTACCGTCAAGGAAGGGCGTAAGGTGTCATACTTTACCAACGTTGGGTTGAAGTATATCCATTCGAAGTGGTCCCGCAAAGCCACTTCCTCGGACTGGTTCAGCGTAATAAAATACCCAAACTCCTTCATACCCGTAACCTTCCCCCTGTTTTTATTGATCTGTATCTTTTCGTTGGGATCAAATGAATTTAGTTTTTGTGCATTTTTTAGTCTGGGAGCCCGTATTGCACTGATGTTTCCTTCTCCACTAATACCAAAATTGTAGGTAAATCCCTCACCGGTAGTAATGTCTTGTCCGTTCAGGGATTCCTTCAACTGGTAATTACCCACACTTACTTCATTCTTGAGCGGATGTGGGGGGAGGGTCTTTACTGTAATACGCTTGGGTTGGGAATAAAAGGTCTTAAAATCCTGCAGCCGGTTGTTGCCGAAGAAACTGGGGTTTTTTGCTACCCGATACTTGATCATCTCCCAACCTACCGATGGGAAATCAACACTTCCTTCGCTAAAAGGAAAGAATGATGCCTGATAGACTCGAAACCGAGTCCATGCTTTCCCGTTTATTTCTACTTTTTCGGGTTGAATGCTGGTGATATTAAAATTTTCTTCCCACGCATTACCAGGCTTGATCTGATTGATGATTTTTTCGAGTTGTTTGCCGGCTTCGTGAAAGTTAAACAGGGCTTGGTTACTTTCAGAAAAATAAAACGCCAGGCTGACATTAAAACCTTCCCCCACAAATACCTCATCTTTGTCAACTGTCAGTGAAAAGAAGGCATCGTCATCCACTTCCACAAATTCAGGCTCTTCCCGATTGCTGCCAAACAGGTCATCAAAGGGATCTATGGCACGGCTGCTTCTCCCACTATTTGATCTGGGATCAATTACGCTGATGGATTTGCCATTGGAGGATACGGATTTGCCATTGACCGAAAGGGTAAAACCGCCAAGTGTGAATTGACCCTTTCGGTTTGGTTTATAATACTGGATGATGCTGTTGGTACTGCTCATCTGTCCATTAATGATGTTCATGGATGAGCTCTGCGAGACCCCTTGTTTTTGAAAGCCGATAATCTCCGGCAATGGATCGTAGGACCTTATCTTTTCCTCCAATACGGTGATTTTGATGGTAAAGGTTTCATTCAATGCCACCTCATCAGGCCCCAACTCGATGTTGATCTCTTGGGCATAACCACTTACATGGATTAATGACAGCAAGGATACAAAAAGGATGAAAACTTTCGTTAAAGACATATATGGTACTTTCAAAGACAATGCTACAAATAAACTTGTGAAATTAAAACGTAACTAATGTATTTGTGTAACGTATAATGGATTTAAATAATTAAATGTTTTATAAACCCAACAAAATTGATGGCCTATGATAGAGTATGTTAAGACCATTTTATTAAAGGTGAGTTTTGACAAAAAACTTTTCGAGAAAGAGTTGCGCAAAGGGCTGAATTTATTAGTCCCCTCCGAATTGGAGGAATTTCGAGTTTGGTGTTACAAGACCTTTTCCAAGGTTTATGAACCCGTTTTAAACAAATATTTCATCAAACTTGCCGGATAATATTCATCCCTTACCCCCTTAAAGCAAGGGGGTTTCTTTTTTTAGAAAGCGGATATTGCGCATAAGCCCCTTGTACTTCGCCCTTTTCACTGCCGATTTTTGAAACACCTTCCCAAAAGTTTCCTCCGTCAGTTCTTCCCAATCGTCTTTCGAAAATCCTTCAATTTGAGGATGCAGCTCAAATTCCGGTTCCTGGTGGGGGACTGAAAACCTGTTCCAGGGGCATACATCCTGACAGATATCGCAGCCAAACATCCAGTTTTCAAACTTCCCTTTCATGGATGAAGGAAGCTCTTCCTTGAGTTCTATGGTGTAATATGAAATACATTTGGAACCGTCGACTACTCCCGGGGCAACAATGGCATCGGTAGGACAGGCTTCCAGGCACTTGGTGCAAGATCCGCAATAGTCTTTGGTAAATGGTGAATCCGGAGCAAGATCCAGATCCAGGATTAATTCTGCCAAGAAGAAAAAACTTCCCCGCGACCGGTTGATCAACAGGCTATTTTTCCCTATCCAGCCTATTCCGGCGCGTTGGGCCCACTGTCTTTCCATGACGGGGGCACTGTCTACAAAAGCTCTCCCGTCAATATCTCCGATTTCTCCCCTTAAGAGCGCTAGAAATTGCTTTAGTTTATCTTTAATTACAAAATGGTAGTCTTTGCCGTAAGCGTATTTCGACAGCTTTAAAGCTTCTGAGCCGTTGTCCAATTCCTTTTTTGGGAAATAATTATAGGCCAAACTGACTACGGATTTCGCCCCCTCCACAAGTTTCCCCGGATCCAGTCGCTTGTCAAAGTTGTTGGCCAAGTATCCCATTTTTCCATGGTAGTTTCGGTTGAGCCACGCATCCAGCCTGGGGGCCTCCTCCTCTAAAAACACAGCTTGCGAGATACCGCAAAAATCGAATCCCAGTTGTGCGGAAATACGCTTTACGGTGGCTGCATGTTTTTCGGGTAGTGTCATGTAAAATTATCAGTGTAGAAGCTATTCTTAGTCAAAGAGGGAACCTGTATTTCCCCCTGTTTCAGGCCTGATTTTAAGATGTGCATAGGCCATTTCAGTGGCTTCCCTTCCGCGGCTGGTGCGCTTCAGGTATCCCTCCTGGATGAGAAAGGGTTCATAAACTTCTTCTATTGTCTCAGCCTCTTCGCCGCATGCTGTAGCTATCGTAGACAAGCCCACAGGTCCACCCCGAA
This sequence comes from Cytophagales bacterium, assembly GCA_038209145.1. GTDB lineage: Bacteria > Bacteroidota > Bacteroidia > Cytophagales > Cyclobacteriaceae > Lunatibacter. Next base: position 19,728 of record JBBQXZ010000033.1, read on the forward strand.
ACTTTTGGATGATGGTCATCAGGATTCGGTTATCCATCTCGTCCAGCCCATTTTCATCCACATCGAGTGCTGCCAATGCTATTTTGGAGATGTGCAGGTTGATCGAGCCATCTCCTTTTATCTCGGCAAAGTCCCTGGTACGACGCAGAAGCATATTGGCTATTCGCGGAGTTCCCCGGCTCCTACGGGCTAGTTCATAAGCAGCCTCTTCGGCGATGGGAGTTCCCAAAATTCCCGCAGAGCGGATCACGATGTCTGTGAGAAGCTTGGCGTCATAATATTCCAGGCGGGCATTTATCCCAAACCGTGCCCGTAGCGGGGATGTCAGCAAGCCCGAACGGGTGGTAGCTCCTATCAGGGTAAAAGGGTGCAGAGAAATCTGTACCGATCGGGCATTGGGGCCAGAATCCAACATGATATCTATCCGAAAATCCTCCATGGCAGAGTAGAGATATTCTTCCACGATCGGATTGAGCCGGTGTATTTCGTCTATAAATAGTACATCTCCCTCTTCCAGGTTAGTCAAAAGGCCGGCAAGATCCGAAGGTTTATCCAATACGGGGCCCGAGGTAATCTTGATACTCGAACCGAGTTCATTGGCGATGATGTTGCTGAGCGTGGTTTTTCCAAGACCCGGAGGACCGTGCAGCAGCACGTGGTCTAGGGATTCTCCCCGCCTTTTTGCCGCAAGCACATAGATTTTGATATTTTCAACGATTTTCTGCTGACCTGTGAAGTCGTCAAAACTCAGCGGACGCAAAGCTTTCTCTATTTCCTTGTCCGATGGAGTCAGGTGTTCGTCATCTCCGCGCAAATAATCTTCTCTCATAGGTTGGATGGAATTGCTGCCTATCCGCAAATATAAGAAAATCATTTTATCGATAAGTTGCCATGTCAAAAGATAAAACCATTTGATTTATTGACATGTTTTCTCCTTTTAAACCCGGCCTCAATCAACCGCTTTTAAAAAATTACATTTAACTTTCGGAAAATTGTTAGATTAGACCAAATATGCAAAATAATGCCCTTAAAAATATCATCTATAGCCTTGTTTTGCTGCTGTTGGTGTTTTTGGTTTATCTTTACAGAAAAAATCAACCCATTCCTTCGGACGATAATGGTACTGAGGTATTTAAGGTTGTTGTTTCCGGTCAGACCATGGGGACTTCTTATCGAATTGTATATCTCGACCCTTCACGTAGAGAAGTCAAACCCCAAATCGACTCCTTGCTACTGGTATTTAATCAGTCCCTTTCAACCTATATGCCGGATTCAGAGATCAGCCGGTTTAACAGGGGCGATTCACTTGTATTTGAATCCCGGTTTTTTTATCCCATCCTGACAAAAAGCAAAGAAGTATTTACGAAGACGGAGGGTGCTTTTGACCCCACTGTCGGACCTTTGGTAAATGTCTGGGGATTTGGACCCGAAGGTGCTTCCCTTGCGGACAGTACGTCCATCCCTGAATTGTTGAAACAGGTGGGGTTGGAAAAAGTAGCGTTTGACAGCCTTCAGGCAAAAAAAAGTATTCCTGGCATATATCTTGATTTCAGCGCCATTGCCAAAGGATACGGGGTGGATGAGGTGGGAAAATTTCTTCAATCAAAGGGGATTAATCATTTTTTGGTTGAAATTGGTGGGGAATTGATGGCTAGGGGGAGTAATGAAAATGGAGAACTCTGGCGGGTGGGTATTTCCAAGCCAGATGAAGAAGGGGCAGCCGATGAACTCTTTGGTATCGTAGCGTTAAATGGGAAAGGCCTTGCCACTTCCGGCAACTACCGCAACTTCTATGTGGTTGACGGCAAAAAATTCTCCCATACCATCAGCCCGTTTACGGGATTCCCTGTTGTTCATGGCTTATTGAGTGCTACGGCAGTTGCTGATGACTGCATGACTGCGGATGCATATGCCACCGCCATGATGGTAATGGGTACTGAAAAATCCATCGCCCTGCAAAAGGAAGTCGATGGATTGGAGATATTTCTGATTTATAATGACGAAAACGGCGTTCTTAAGTCCTACGTGAGTGAGGGCTTGGAACCCTACTTGTCCTATTCCGAACAGAACAAACCCAGCCTTGACCAATAAACCATCGAAGTAACTGGATATGTGGAATTTCCTCTTTCTATTTTTAAGTGCCATGTCGGCAGGTTTGCTCGCACTTTTTATTCCCCAATGGAATGATAAGGAATTTAAGCTGGGATTGATTTTTGCGGGTGCCTATTTGTTCTCCATTACCATTTTACACTTGTTGCCGGAACTTTTTGCCGACCAGGAGTCGGCCTATTACATGGGCTTATTCATCCTACTTGGTTTTTTGCTTCAACAAGTGCTGAATTTTATGTCCTCCGGCATAGAACACGGCCATATCCACCAACATTCTGGCGTCCAAAACAGTGTATGGACACTTATGATCGGACTTTTTCTGCATGCCTTTTTGGAAGGCACCCTACTATCCAAGCAACCTGAATTATTGAACCACCATCATGGTAGTGAAACCCTCTTGATCGGCATCATCCTCCACAAGATGCCCGAAACCTTTGCATTGGTTGCTGTATTGATGACTAGACTGAATAAGACTAAAACAGCCATTCTGCTGGTACTCTTTTCGCTGGTATCTCCACTAGGGATGGTTTCAACAGACTGGCTTTACGGACAGGAATTTATTGGGCAGGGAACGATTGATGTTCTTTTCGGGCTGGTTGCCGGTGGATTCTTACACATCTCCACGACAATCTTCTTCGAAAGTAGTCCTCAACATCGCTTTCAGCTGCACAAGCTGCTCATTATTCTTTTAGCTTCTGGCCTGGCCATTTTATTGGAATTTATCATTTGATTTTTGTAAGGTAGCCAATATTTAAGTTCATAAGCCGCTTCGAAAATGGGTTTGCATCTCTTATTAACCTGAATTCGACTTTATTCGGCAAACTATCAAGGAAAGAGAATTAGTTGGATTTTGTCATCATTGTTGCTGGAAAGGCAACAATGCCGCCAAAATAAACCCCTTTTCATTCACATTCCACGGGCTTGCACCCGTGGTTATTATTGTTTAGCCCCTATAGGGCTGTTAGTTAAGTAAAAATCGAACTCAGGTTAATAAGTAAAAGCCACTCGATCTTACTAAAACAATAATTTGGTAAGCGGTACAAAGGCTGCTTTATTTTTTTGCGATATTTGGCGGCGATATTAAGATATTTGCACGAAGTCGGTTTTTGGAAAAGGCTAGCTTTTTAATTTTTGCACGATTATCTCAATATATTTTGATTACTTTGAAGTGTATCTATTAAATTCGATCGGTGAATGAGTAAATTTAAAACCAGCGGCTTGATGTATATAAACCCAAGAGGGTTTAAGGTTCTGAATATTTGAAAAGGAATAGATTCTGCGCGTTAGTCCTTTGCTTATACCTATAAATTCAAAAAGAATCAACCAAAAAAATACCTATGGAAAATCAAAAACAACGCATGAAGGATTATTGGCGAAGAAATATCAAAATTGTTTTGAGTCTGATAGCTGTTTGGTTTATTGTCTCTTTTGGCTTCGGCATCTTGTTGGTAGACCAGTTGAATGCTTTCCGACTCGGGGGCTTCAAACTTGGATTCTGGTTTGCCCAGCAGGGGTCTATTTTCACTTTTGTTATTCTTATTTTTATTTATGTCTTTAAGATGAACCGACTTGACGAAGAATTTGATGTCAACGAAAAATAATCCCCAATTTAACCCTATCACATGGAAATTTTAACTTGGACCTATATTCTGGTAGGTTTGTCTTTTGCTTTGTACATAGGTATTGCCATTTATACACGGGCCTCGTCTACCAAAGAATTTTATACAGCAGGTGGCGGAGTTTCCCCCTTGGCCAACGGCATGGCCACCGCCGCGGATTGGATGTCAGCAGCTTCCTTTATTTCCATGGCAGGAATCATCGCCTTCAGCGGGTATGACGGATCGGTATACCTGATGGGGTGGACGGGTGGATATGTCCTCCTGGCACTTTTGCTGGCCCCTTACCTCCGGAAATTCGGAAAATTTACCGTCCCTGATTTTGTGGGCGACCGGTATTATTCCAACAAGGCCAAAGTAGTGGCCGTTTTTTGTGCTCTTTTTATCTCTTTTACTTATGTGGCCGGTCAGATGCGCGGCGTGGGTATTGTTTTTTCCAGGTACCTGGAAGTCGATATCAATACTGGCGTGATTATCGGGATGGCCATTGTATTTTTCTATGCGGTTTTGGGTGGGATGAAAGGCATTACCTACACCCAGGTTGCCCAATATTGCGTATTGATATTTGCCTTTATGGTACCTGCCATCTTCATTTCCATGCAGCTTACCGGCAATTTCATTCCACAGCTCGGTTTGGGGGGTACAGTTGAAGGCGGGGAATATTTACTTGATAAGCTGGATGGGGTATTGGGGGATTTGGGCTTTGAGGAGTACACCTCGGGCAGAAAACCCATTGCGGACATCTTTGCGATTACCCTGGCGTTGATGGTGGGTACTGCGGGACTACCCCATGTCATTGTTCGGTTTTTCACCGTCCCGAGGGTCAAAGATGCCCGGCTCTCTGCGGGATATGCGCTGGTTTTTATTGCCATCCTGTACACTACTGCTCCCGCCGTGGCTGCCTTTGGCATTTATAGTGCCATCAACACCGTGGCGGGAAAACCGGTGGACCAACTCCCGGTATGGGTGTCAAACTGGCAAAAAACCAACCTGATCACTGTTGTCGATATTAATGGGGATGGGGTAGTCAATTACACGCCAAATGCCGAAACCAACGAACTCAATATTGACAAGGATATAATGGTGCTGGCTGCTCCTGAAATTGCCAAGCTCCCCAATTGGGTGGTTGGGCTGGTTGCGGCGGGAGGAATGGCCGCTGCACTTTCCACTGCTGCCGGATTGCTTCTGGTGATTTCCACGTCCGTATCCAGAGACCTTTTCCGCACTTTCGTTCCCACGATGACCGAGAAAACCGAATTGGTCATTGCCCGGCTTTCCGCGGCAGGAGCAGTGTTGATTGCGGGTTATTTTGGTGTCAACCCACCCGGCTTTGTAGCGGAAGTGGTTGCTTTTGCCTTTGGGCTGGCAGCGTCCTCTTTCTTTCCTGTTATCATCATGGGGATCTTTTCTACCCGCATGAATAAAGAAGGAGCTATTGCGGGAATGATTTCCGGTTTGACAGTTACAATGGGATATATCATCTTCTTCAAATTCATCAGTCCGGAGTTAAATACCGCTGATAATTGGTGGTTCGGAATATCTCCCGAAGGGTTTGGGTCGATCGGTATGGCCATTAACTTCGTTGTCTGCTATGTGGTTTCCATGGCCACGCCTGCACCTCCCCAAGAGGTGCAAGACATGATTCAGGAGATTCGGATTCCCCGGGGAGCGGGGTCGGCCCATGACCATTGACGCTTATGAAATGAAATTGTGCCATAAAAAAAGTAACTTTGAACGGATATCCAAGGATGTTTTGTAGCCGGCATAAAGTAAAAAAGGATGTTGAATCAGTAGACCACATTGCTGTAATGGAAGTCTTCGACAAAAGTTGGAAAATTAGTATAACCTAAAATAGATCAAACGATGAGTGATAGAATTCATACCCTGGGCGGGTATTTCCATGAATATCAGAAGAGCGTCACCCAGCCCGAAGAATTCTGGGCGAGGATAGCTGATTCTTTTCATTGGAAAAAACGCTGGGATAAAATTTTGGAGTGGAATTTTGAGGAGCCAAATGTGAAGTGGTTTCAAAATGCCAAACTAAACATCACCGAAAATATACTTGAAAGGCACCTGTTTACCATAGGTGAAAGACCCGCCATCATTTGGGAACCGAATGACCCGGAAGAAGTAGGCAGGACGCTTACGTATTCGGATCTTTACAGGGAAGTATGTAAGTTTTCCAATGTACTTGTTGAAAAAGGAGTGAAAAAGGGGGATAGGGTTATTATATATATGCCCATGGTTCCTGAGGCGGCTATCGCCATGCTTGGATGTGCCCGAGTAGGTGCGATTCATTCGGTAGTTTTTGCGGGATTTTCCAGCAATGCCCTCTCAGACCGGATCGATGATTGCGAAGCAAAGCTGATCATCACCTCAGACGGAAACTTCAGGGGCAATAAAAAAATTCCTGTTAAAGCGGTGGTAGACGAAGCGGTCGCAAGAACCAATACCGTAGAATCGGTGATTGTATATCAGCGAACGAAGCAAGAAGTGGTGATGAAGGAAGGGTTGGACCATTGGTGGCACGAGCTCATGGAAGGAAAGTCGGAAGTGCATTTGGCGGAAGAGATGGATGCGGAAGACATGCTGTTTATCCTTTACACCTCCGGGTCAACAGGCAAACCTAAAGGCGTGGTGCATACCTGTGGCGGCTACATGGTTTACACCAAGTACAGCTTCGAAAATGTATTTCAGTATTCTCCTGGTGACGTGTTTTGGTGTACTGCGGATATTGGCTGGATTACGGGGCATTCGTATATTGTATATGGTCCCTTGCTTGCCGGAGCCACAACGCTTATGTTTGAGGGGGTGCCTACCTATCCGCATCCTGGAAGGTTTTGGGAAATTGTAGACAAGTACAAAGTCAATCAGTTTTACACTGCGCCCACAGCCATACGCGCGCTCCAGGCCTTTGGCACGGAACCCATCGCTCCATATTCATTGGATTCCCTTAAAGTCCTCGGATCGGTCGGGGAACCCATCAATGAGGAAGCTTGGCATTGGTATCACAACCATATAGGAAAAACCCGCTGTCCCATCGTAGATACCTGGTGGCAGACCGAAACCGGGGGCATCATGGTTTCACCTCTGGCAGGTATTACACCTATAAAGCCCGCATATGCCACCTTACCTCTTCCCGGCATCCACCTGGCCATCATGGACACAGAAGGAAAAGAATTGACTGGCAATTCAGTAGAAGGGAATCTCTGCGTCAAATTCCCTTGGCCGGGAATGATCCGGACCACCTATGGAGACCATGACCGATGTAAACAAACCTACTTCACCGCCTACAAAGGGATGTACTTTACCGGTGATGGGGTAAAGCGAGATCACGATGGGTACTACAGAATATTGGGTAGGGTAGATGATGTCATGAATGTCTCAGGACACCGAATGGGTACCGCTGAAGTGGAAAATGCGATCAACGAACACCCTCTTGTTATAGAATCAGCCGTAGTCGGCTATCCCCACGAAGTAAAGGGTCAAGGCATATATGCCTACGTGATCTGCGACATGAAGAATCGGACCGAAGCAAACCTGATTAGCGAAATCAAAGATACGGTGACCAAGATTATCGGGCCTATCGCCAAGCCGGACAAAATCCAAATTGTATCAGGCCTGCCAAAAACCCGATCTGGAAAGATTATGCGTCGAATCCTTCGCAAGATAGCTGAAGGATCCTTAGACAGCTTGGGGGATACGTCCACCTTGGTGGATCCGGATGTAGTGGACCAAATTATCGCCGGTAGGCTTTAATTCTTCCAATATCCAAATAACAGAGGGAGGCATGTTTGTCACGAGGGCGGTCTATCATGTCTTCCTTTATTTTAGCTCATTTAATTACGCATTATCATGGCCAATGTCATTGTCAACCGCGTTAAAGAATTTTTAAAAAAATTCCCCCCCTTTAATTTTTTGTCGGATGATCTCTTGGAACGGGTGGCCGGTGAAGTAGAATTGATTTATTATGAAAAAGGGGAATATCTATTTTATAAAGGCGAGCCTGCCAAGAAACACTTTTTCGTAGTCAGGGAGGGGGCCATTCACCTAGCGGAAGACGTGGCAGGCATCTCACATACCCGAGAACACTGCGATGAAGGGGATGTATTTGGCGTACTTGCCCTGTTGGGTAAGCGACCCTATATTCTGACGGCCCAGGCGGCAGAAGACAGTTTGGTTTATGCGATTCCTGTTCAGGTCTTTGACGATATCATGCAGCAAAACAGCCGGGTGAGTTTGTATTTTGCCGCGGGATTTGCTTCCGGCCAAGTAGTTGTGCGTACGGATCTTTCCCAGTCCCAAGAGGCCAGGAAGCTTTTCTCTTCCCCAACTCAGGATAATGGCCTTATGATATTTTCCGGGCAGTCCTTCGTCAAGTACTCCTCTCCTGTCGTGACTTGCCAGCTAGGCGACACAATAGCCAAGGCCGTCCAAAAGATGACCACCAAGGGAGTGGGTTCAGTCATTGTATTGGACAAGAATGCATTCCCAAAAGGGATCATTACCGATAAAGACTTAAGGAATCGGCTTATCGCCACAGGAAAGCCCTATGATACCAAGGTAGACGAGATCATGAGTCAACCAGTTCGCACCACCACCAAGGACGCCGATTTTGCCCATATATACCTGACTATGATCAAGCACAGGTCGCATCACCTGTTGATCACAGAGGATGGTACTGACCAAAGTGAGCTTGTTGGAATCATCTCAGATCATGATATTCTACTTTCGCAGGGCAATAGTCCGGCCGTGATCATCAGTGCTTTGCAGGGATCTTCCGACATCAAGGAAATAGCTAAGTTGAGAGATCAATCCGAACGCCTGCTTAATTATTATTTGGAAAATGAAATCACCATTGAATTTGTGGCGGATATCATCACTGAGATCAACGATATTATCGTGCAGCGGGCGATTCAGTTGGCCAAAAACAAGCATGATCAGACATTTAAGGAAGTTTCACAGGTCAAGTTTTGTTTTGTAGGCCTTGGTTCTGAAGGCCGTGGGGAACAGTTGCTACGGACGGATCTCGACAATGCCATTATTTATGAGGATGTACCTGACTCATTGAGTGACCAAGCCGCCAGTTATTTTCATCTCATCGCCAGG
>JBBQXZ010000034.1:0-28271 GCA_038209145.1 Cytophagales bacterium
AAAAAGGACATAAACCTGACCTACGAAAACCATGGCAACAGCTTTATTACCAAACCCATTAATATGGATCAGTTCTTGGATGCTATTCTTAAAATAGAAGAGTTTTGGTTACAACTCTCAAAGCTAGCCGATTAAATTCCGATATATATTAAAGGGATACCGAGACGTGCTTCACCTTGTCGGACCCAAAAAACTAAAAATATCCCAAGTGTGGAAAAAGAAATACCATGACTTCACAAACAAAAAGTACCATCCATACACCAGGACCCATTCAACATTTCATACTGACGGAGAACGGTCTTAAAGGAAAAACTGCAACTTCCAGTTTCAAATTAACTGTCTACCAAGAGGGACTAGTTCGGGTGCAAGTAACCAACGGCCATTCATTTTCCCCAAACCCCTACAGTGTCATATTGACTCCCCAAGTAACCCATTTCGAATTCTACGAAACAGACGAATTTCTATTTCTCAACACCAAAATTTTAGAGGTGAAAATTCGCCGGGAAAATTTATCCATTACTTTTCTGGACAAGACGGGTACCGTGCTAAGCGAAGACGATCCGAGTTTTGGTATTTCCTGGCAAGGTACAGAAGTCAGTACCTATAAAAAATTGCAGCCTTGGGAGAAATTCATCGGTTTAGGAGAAAAAACCGGGGGATTAAACCGTTGGGGTAAGGCCTATACCAACTGGAATACAGACCATTTTGGTTATGGCAATAATTCTGACCCGCTTTACATGTCCATTCCATTCTACATAGGCTTGCACCATGAAAAATGTTATGGGATTTTTTTCGACAATACCCACAAAACCGTATTCAACTTTGGAGCAAGTAATAACAGGTACAGCTACTTCAGTGCGGAAGATGGGGATTTGGATTATTATTTTTTTCATAGTGAGAACGTGTCAGAAATTATCACTTCCTATACGTCACTGACAGGAAAGATGGAGATGCCGCCTATGTGGGCATTGGGGTTTCAGCAATGCAGGTATTCCTATTATCCGGACCGGGACGTGCTCAGGCTGGCGGAAACTTTTCGGGATAAGGACATTCCGGGCGATGTGATCTACCTTGATATCCATTACATGGAAGGATATAAGGTATTTACCTTTGATGGTGAAAACTTCCCCGACCCGGCTGCCCTCATAAAAGCGGTGAAGGCCAAAGGTTTTAAGATAGTCGTCATTTTGGATCCGGGGATAAAGGTTCAGGAGGATTATCTTCCCTATTTGGAAGGAAAGGCCAAAGGTTTATTCCTGAAATATCCCAACGGTTCAGATTATGAAGGACATGTATGGCCTGGATGGTGTACGTTTCCAGATTTTACAAGCCCGGAAACCAGGCAGTGGTGGGCGGAAAAACTGGCCTTTTATACAGATCTGGGAGTGGATGGTTTTTGGACCGATATGAATGAACCCGCGAGTTGGGGCCAACACGTCCCCAACTTGGTTGAGTTTTACTATGAAGGGGAAAAGGTCAGCCACCGCAAGGGTAGAAATGTGTACGGCATGCAAATGGCCCGTAGTACACAACAAGGTGCCAAAGACCTGAGAAAAAATAAAAGACCATTTGTCCTTACACGCTCAGGATTTGCGGGCATTCAACGCTCGGCAGCGGTCTGGACCGGGGATAATCTCGCCAATGACGACCACATGTTGCTAGGCATTCGATTGGTCAATAGTCTGGGCTTGAGTGGTGTTTCTTTTGCCGGATACGATATCGGAGGTTTTGAAGGCAATACGCCCCCCAGTCTTTTTGCCCGATGGATAAGCATTGCGGCCTTCGCCCCGTTGTTTCGGGCACATACGATGATCAACAGTACTGCTTCTGAGCCTTGGTCGTTCGGCGAAGAAGTGGAAGAAATATCCAGAAATTACATCAAGCTGAGGTATAAATTGTTGCCGCTCTTTTACTCCGCATTTTATCAAAGCCATCTGACGGGACTTCCCGTTGCCAAAAGTTTGGCGATAGATTATCCCTTTGATGAATACATCTACAAGTCCTCCTATGAAAATCAGTACCTATGCTGCGATAGCTTGTTGATCATACCCGTGGTAAGCTTCAAAGATGTAACCAAAGGATATCTACCCGAGGGTACTTGGTATTATTTTTACACCGACAAAATCTATTCAGGCAATCAGGAGGTATATGTGGACTGCCCACTAAGTTATTTGCCTGTTTTCGTAAAAGGTGGTGCGGTACTCACCCTTCAGGAAAGCATCCAACACACTGCCTATACTGAAATGGAGTCACTGTACATCCACGTATACAAAGGTTCCGGAATAACCCGATTCATGCATTATGAAGATGCGGGCGACGGATTGGAATTCCTTGAGGGGGCATATTTCAAAAGGGAAATTACGCTCAATTCAGACTCCAATGAAGTGACCCTGGGCGCTCCGGAAGGAACATTGGAAAGCCGATATGCCCACCTCACCATCTTCTTTCATGGATTTGACCACCAAGAAGCTGTAGTAAATGACGAAACCATGTCTATGGAGAGGCAAGATGTGACCCATTTAAAAAAACTTAGTGATTTTGACCCACTACCAAGTGGCAAACATCCGTTTCATACCTGCAAACAAGTTGGTTACATCCACATCAAGCACACAAAAAAGCCCATTACTGTTCAGCTGGCTTAATCTTTTGTTTCACTATAGCACAAAACCACAAACCTCCGACTTAATCTCGACTAGGTTTTTGGCCTGACAGACACCTTTACGGAGTGGATAAGCAATTTCCCCCCCTTTTCTGAAAGTCTTATCTTACTGTTTGCGGCAGAGTCTACTTTTTTTTGTGAAAAGTAGAGATGATTTACACAATCGGACAAGTTATTAAACTGGGAATATTTTTATTGTCTATTGGGGTGAAAAATTAAAATAGGCCTAAATTGCAACTTAAAAGGTATTACCTGCCATCAGGTAAATTTTCTTAAAAATTGATCATTAAGCCCAACAAAAAAGCATGAGCAACTATGTCATCGGAGTGGATTTTGGGACGGACTCAGTACGATCTGTACTGGTAGATGCCCAAGATGGAAAAACAATTGCTAGTGAGGTCTTTATTTATCCCCGGTGGAAGCAGGGGAAATATTGCGATCCTACGATAAATCAATTTAGACAGCATCCGTTGGATCATCTGGAAGGACTTGAAGCAACGATCAAAAAGGTAGTTGAGAAAAGTGGCGTAGCAGCTCATGCTGTCAAAGGCATATGTGTCGACACCACGGGATCATCGCCCATGCCGGTAGACAAATCCGGTCAGGCGCTATCATTAAATCCTGAGTTTTCTGAAAACCCCAATGCCATGATGGTATTGTGGAAAGACCACACCGGAATTGCGGAAGCGGAGGAAATAAATCAGCTGGCAAGGTCTTGGGGTGGCGTAGATTACACCCAATTTGAGGGAGGCATTTATTCTTCGGAATGGTTTTGGTCAAAGATTCTGCACATCACCCGAAAAGACCCCGTAGTTGCCAAAGCGGCTTACTCTTGGATGGAGCACTGCGACTACATCACAGCCACACTTATCGGTTCCGAAGACCCGCTGACTCTGAAAAGAAGCCGCTGTGCGGCAGGACACAAAGCCCTGTGGCACGAAAGCTGGGGCGGATTACCCTCCAAAGAATTTTTGGGTCAACTGAATTCCCAGCTCGCCGATCTAAAGGACCGGCTATACGACAAAACGTACACCTCAGACAAACCCGCAGGTAACATTTCCGAAGCCTGGTCAAAAAAACTTGGCCTGACGGCTTCTACTGTCGTTGCTGTAGGTACCTTCGATGCCCATGCAGGCGCAGTCGGCGGAGAGGTTAAGAACAATACCTTGGTAAAGGTAATGGGCACCTCTACCTGTGACATCATGGTCACTTCCTATGAGAATCTGGGGGACAAATTAGTAAAGGGCATATGTGGGCAAGTCGATGGGTCTGTCGTCCCCGGAACAGTTGGCTTAGAAGCCGGACAATCTGGATTTGGGGATGTGCTTGCCTGGTTTAAGAACCTGCTGATCCAACCAATAGGGCAACTGATCGAAGAAAATCAATCACTTTCTTCCTCTCAAAAAGCCAGCTTAATCGAAGAACTGGAAAATAAGCTGCTCAATCACCTTTCTGATCAAGCACTTCGACTACCGCCGGATGAAACTATTCCCTTGGCGCTGGATTGGATCAACGGCCGCAGGACCCCGGATGCCAATCAGGGACTCAAAGGAGCAATTATGGGACTAACCATGGGTACGGATGCGCCTAGGATCTTGAAAGCCTTGGTAGAATCCATCTGCTTTGGTTCCAAAAGCATCGTAGAACGGTTTAAAGAGGAAGGGATTGAAATAAATACCATTGTTGGTCTTGGGGGTGTAGCCAAAAAGTCACCACTCGTCATGCAGACGATGTCCAACGTCTTGGACATGCCTATCAAAGTAGCCACCTCAGAACAAGCACCCGCATTGGGCGCGGCAATGTATGCCGCTGTAGCCGCTGCCATCTATCCCGATGTCCCAACGGCCATCTTGCACATGGGTAACGGATTTGACTACGTATATCATCCCCAGAGACAACAGGCTGACAACTATTTAAAAATTTACAACACTTACCTCAAGTTTGGAAAGTTTGTGGAAAATTCCACAACCAATAGCTGGGGAAAGCTACCTTGAAATCCGGATTATCAGCTCGTTAATGAATAAGCCACCTTAGGGAATTAGGTGGCTTATTTATTAACGAGCATTCAAATTAAGCCCAAATTAGATTCTAACGCATTATTTGACAAGATCCTTCCAAAATAAAAACCTTAATAAAAATATTTAATTGATTTTCATTTGCATAATAAACAGAATTTCCTAAAATTAGCTTAATATTATCTATTGAAATTTTCTAAAACAAAATATAATTTGAGTAGTTAAAGTTTGAACCATTTGAAATATTATTGCTTTGTCATTATATTGCCAAATCGAAAGAAATAATCTTAAACGTATATCTTATAAATAAAATTTACCCTTCAAAATAAACAAGTATGAAAAATGTAAATACCTTCATTATTGTTTTGCTGATCCTATGTTCAGCCTGTCTTTCTCAGAGAGACTTTATTGCCGAATACGATTATAATTATCGCGGCTCTTTCAAGAAGTATAAAACCTTCGGCTTTGTTGAGGAAGACGGCAAAAACAACGTTGACCTTGGTGGGGTCATAGAAAAAACCATATCCTCCCGACTGGGATCCCAAGGATTCAGGTTGAAGGACAGCAATCCGGATCTATTAGTCATCTACAAATTATATCAATCCGAAGTCCGATACCGGGGATATAATCAGCCGGATTTTGATTTTTGGTTGAAAAAGCAGGGCATTGAGTTACTCGAAGACGAACTGGACAGTATAGCGAGAGAAAAAATGCGGGAAAATTACAATGCTGTCAAGTACACCCAAAACGATGGTATGCTGGTTGTGTTGGTTATAGACCACAAAAAGGGCAATACCGTATGGCAGGGTTATACCAATGCTTATTTTGACTACGAATCACCCAACATCAACATAGACCTAACTAGGGCTACCTATAAAGTCATGGACCAATTTAAGATCCTTACCCAGCAGAATTAATATAAAGCCCGGTCTATTGGTCGGGCTTTTACCTTTACTGAGAAACCTTGTTTCGCACATAAATTAGTTTGTGTTTGCCTTTTTGTTGTTCCCGCTCCTCCACTTCAAATTTATCAATGGAAGCGATAAGTGGTGTAAGTTTTGGAAAACCGTAATTTCTTGCGTCAAAATTCGGTTGTTTTTTTTGAAGCAAATTTCCTACCTCACCTAAAAACGCCCAGCCGTCATCATCGGCCAAGTCAGATATCGTGGCCGTAATCAACCGAATGACTTTCACGTTTATTTTATCCACTTGCTTGGTGGCTGTATTCATGGGTTTTGATCCTTCCGTATCGGCTTGCCGAAGGATTTCCAGATAGATAAACTTATCACACGCCACAATAAAAGGATCCGGGGTTTTCTTTTCACCCAAACCGATTACCAGCATACCCGCCTCCCTCAGACGGGTGGCCAAACGCGTAAAGTCACTGTCACTTGAAACAAGGCAAAAACCGTCCACCTTTTCCGCATATAATATATCCATGGCATCAATGATCATGGCAGAATCTGTGGCATTTTTTCCGACTGTATACCCATATTGCTGAATGGGATTGATGGCATTTTCCAGCAATACCGCTTTCCATTTTCCCAAATTGGGCTTGGTCCAATCTCCGTAAATCCGCTTTATGGTCGGATTGCCATATTTGGCGATTTCTTCCATCATTTCCTTGATTTGCTGGGCCGGCACGTTGTCTGCGTCAATTAAAACGGCCAAATTATTATCTGTCTTCATGGCTAATCCGCTGATCGCTTTTTATGTCAAATACGAAGGTATTAAAAGCACGCCTACTTTTACTACCTATTCCTACCAATTAGCAAGAAAGTTACGCCGTCCTTAGAAGTGGGATATAATTAGATCTTCATCCCAAATAGGTGGTTCCTTTTTGATAAAATGGCAAAAAGTAAAATCTCAAATTCAGTACCATGGAATACAACTGTTCAATGGATTCGACATCCGGGTGCTCTAACGGGGGAACTTTTGTTAATGAGGATAATTTCATTTTTTCTGGAATCTGAAATTTTTGAGGAATAAATTTTACATTTTGTGGAGCTAATACACAAAACAAGGGCTAATTACCTATATTGTCCTTCCCCAAGGTAATCTTGAAATCACCGGGATTTCCCGAGATATTTAGGTTTACAAATCGAACCTGACGGCTTTGATCTCTGAAAACTATGGCATCCTCTTTATCCAGATCTGCTTCTTGCCTGCCCTTTCCTGGAAAAAGTGACCGAAATCCAACTTGGGTGACCAATCCCAGCGGTATTCTGACAAAATAATCCATTTTTAAATCCAAGGTTTGCCTCCCGGAAAGCTCTATAAATCCCAAACTGGAATTGATATTCATCGAGGGAATATTCAATACTCCATCCTTGAGATCAAAAGTGTTTACAAGGGTGTCAAATCTAACCATCCGAAGATTCCTGTCCTTAAAGTATGAAGACACCGCTTCTAAGGGGGTAAAGTTTACCAAACTTCCCTGAGTCACGGTCAGGTTCATAAGTGCCGTGCTTTTTTCAATAATCGGAGTTAAGTCCGGGTGAACCAGAAAATTACTGGAAATCGTGCCACTTACCTTACCGTGGAGATTTTCATTGATCATCACGTCTTGGCCAAAGTTGTCAAACTTAACCATAAGTTTGTCAATGTCGAGACTTTCAGCCTCCATGGTACTGTTAAAATATATGTGCGCGGGGTCAGACCCGTTGAAATAGCCATTCATGCCCAAGGTTCCGCCCGCAAGGCTGAAATGCAGCGTGTCTACATAAAGATAATGGCCCTTAGTTGTGCGTATGGCTCCAATGACATCCTCCAACCAGTAGGTATGGTAATTCATCCGACCAATCTCCGCTTCAAAGTGCATGTCTGAAAAAGGAAGGTCAAAAATATTGAATGTATCCGTATGCGAAACTTTGGATATCTCAGTAGGATTATAATTCAGCAGGGCATCCAAATCCAATGCCTTTGCCCGCAATCCTAGGCGGTTTTCTCTGGCTTTTAGCTTTTCATCCACGCCCATAAAGTAAGCCAAATCCACTTCAAAATCACTTTGACCCATTTTTCCACCAAAATTACTTACCAATATATTTCCTTGCTCCACATGAACCTTTCCTTTAAAATTCTCCAACTTCATCGGATGAATTTTTAATTTTGCCTGAAAACGTTCTAGGGATAAATCGGCGGATTTGAACAGGGAATCATAGTGAAGGCTCAACCTGCCTTTCAGCTCCACCATCGTCAATTCTTCTTCCTTATAATCGTCAGGCAAGTAGTTTTCGCCATTGTAAGATAATAAGTCATTTATTTTAAGCAGGTCGGAATTAAAGTCAAATTCGATCGTAGAATCCCCCATTTTGACATCCTGAAACCACTTCGGGTAATTATGGACAACACCGGAAAAGTGAAAATCGCTTCCGTCAATTTCACCCGAAAAATCCCGAATCGTAAGTTTGCTATTATCAATGACCACCAACGCATCGAAATCATGGAGCAGATGCGGGTAATGCTTTAATTTGGCATAAAAATCTTCAATTCGAAATTCGCCTTTAGGTAAGTACTTGAAAGAGGAAAACTCTCTGGCATTGGCATCTAATGCTAGCTTCAGTTGAAATTGGGTAATTTCCTCATTCAATGATCCCATCAACACCGGGTCAAGGGACATTAGTTGGGCTATATCGATTTTGTTTGATTTGGATGAAAGTGTTGCCGTAACATTCTTGTCCATTTTATGAAAAATGGCTGGAAAATCACTGAGGGTTCCGGAAAAGTCAAAATCTGATTCTCCAACTTTAAACCTCAAGAAATCCAGCGTGATTTTTCCTGCCTCCATCACCGCATGCCCATTGACCTTGGTAATAGGGAGCGGATAATCCGGAACGATAAAACTAAAATCCTTGATTGTCAACTCACTATCCAGACCATCCTTCAACCGAGACAGACCTTCAGTAGGCACATCCATATCTATCAGCTCATCAAAATCCACATCCAACTTGATATTTCCGGTAATTCGACGAAGTCCTTCCACTTCTAAAAACTGCCCCAAAAATTGCAAGTCCAGGTCGGCATTTAAACTAACTTTAATAAAAGGGTCTTCAAAGTTCCTGATCACCAGATGCCCCTGAAAAAGACCCTCTTCCGGCTTGGCATAAAAATTTGTCAGTCTGAATTCTGATGTCTTCAGACTACGGTCTTTGCCATTTGTAAAAAACCCTGAAAACCGCAGGTCGTTCACCCGCCTATCCATCTCTGTATTTACAAAATAAGCATTTTCACAACCAAATTCCACAGCAATGGCAGGCATGTTGCCATTCCCGGTTTTTCCTTTAATCGTCCCCAAAAAATAAATCTCTCCTTCATTTTGATATTTCTTTAGAGTTTCTGCTACCTCAGCCGGCGCAAACGCGGCAAAAATATTGAAATCGGGCTTTTCTCCATATAATTTAAAATCCGCAAACATATCATCATCCAAGTCTAAAGTCCCTTCTAGGGTAAAAAAAGAGGCTTCCAGTCGCAACTTGGATGGTAATACTTTCAACACCTGATCCAATCGATTAAAATCCATATCCCAATCCAGTTCCATGGATTTATTGGAAAAGAAGGTTGGCTGTCCACTTTTATAGATATCCAAGATAAGTTTAGCCTTCAAATCCAAAAAAATATCCGCGCCAGTCAACCTTATCGAAGAAGTAAGACCCTCAAGCCTGGCATGCAGTTCCTGATCCATCGTGTGATCTGCAAAAGAAAGGTCGAAATTGAGCAGTGAAAGTTCGTTTAAGTTAAATTCCAGCGATCCCTCTGATTCTTGTATTGTCGTATCAACCCCTACATTTTTTGCCATCAGCAAATTGATGTCTCCGTTTTCATATTTGATAAGGTCAAGGTGACCATTGGCTATTTTAATCCTTCTGACTTGGTAATCACCACGCAGTATATCCCATAAATTAAACCCAAGGTAAACATCGCCTGCCTCATAGATTGGGGGGCTTTGCAACTCTTTATCTTCGAAAAACTGGACTCCCTGCAAATCTATCGAAATGTAGGGAAACTGGGGGAAGGGTGAAATGTAAGAATCTTTTATTACCAGCGTCCCGGTAAATTGCTGATTGATTTTTTCAATTGCCTTTTGGGTAAGCGTTCGCTGGTTTTTATAGCCAACTATTACAGCGACTCCCACAAATAATAGAGGGATCAGCAGCAGGGTAAACACGATGACCACTTTCCTTTTCTTTGTCATGCTTTTATGTTTTCTAATTAATAACACAATAAAACAAGATTTGGTCTAAATTAATTTTTTTTAACATATTTATATCCGGCAAAAAAAACAAACCTAGGCCGTCTCAAAAAATATATTACTCTTAGTTCCCGCCAAAGGTCTTAGAGGAAATGATAAATTCTCCAAATGCAATTTCATTTTAGCATGTGGATTCCAGACAACATCCTGTATAAAGATGGCCTTCACAAGGAAACAACCCCCAACATGGTAAACGAGGCTAAATAGGTAACTTTAAATTGCTTAAAAGTGACAAAAAAACACCTTTGTTTATGAATTGGTACGAAGAACTTCCCCCTGATTTTCCGCCCGAAGAAGCAATCTCACCAAAAGCGACCTATTTTCGCTTAGGGAGTATTCCGCCGGATTACTGTGATTTCTGGTCACACCGGAAAAGGTTTCCTTTTAAAAAATTCAAAGTGGATGAATATATCGCGCATTCATTATCTATTTTCGATAATCAAGAAGCTGCCGAACGACTGAAACGCTTGTTACCCGCAATGCGTTAAAACCAATCTTTCAATTGAATTTAATTGCATCTGATGGTTTAATTCAACAAACGGGTAACGATGTCCCTCATTTTTCGTGGTGGAGAAATAAGGAATTCGACATTGAAAAAATACAATTGTAAAGTCATGAAAATCGAACTAAAAGTTCAAGAAACCTTGATTTATCACGACGGCCCGCAGATTTTTGTGTCTCAAGACAAGATTGGCGGACTGTATATTTGTCTTGCCGTAGATGATACGCCTCAATATATATCCGTCGCGATATCAGCACTGCGATCGCAAGAATTGAGAAGTGATTTTTTTATTCATGAATCAATCCTATCAGTAAAGTAGAGGATTTGGCTGGCTTTAAATTCCCAGTTCAACCTGAAACCGCAGGATAAAATTATTCCGATCCGAAATTTCTGTGTGGGATTGTACCATTTCATACGTAAGATCGGTTTGCACCTTTAGTCGGTGTCCCCGGATATACTTAGTGATTCCTGCTGTAAATTGCTGCAAAGAAGGCTCATACTGCTTGATTTTGTTTCCCGGCTCCATCCTTGAATATCTTCCGGCAAATTCCAGGTCATTGGGTAAAATGTAGCTTGCCTGATAGTTTTGCCCCAGTCCATTATAAACATACCTTACATCGTTTGCTTCATTGAAGGTCAGTGGATTGTCCGCGTCTCGATATAAAAACTCACTGGCAAAGGCAAATCCCCGGTACTTAAATAACCAATCACTCATGTAGGTAGCCATATCAGTCGTCTGATATAACAAAACACCAATCTGACCCCCAGTCCTAAGGGTATTGTAATTTTGGTTAACGGTCATGCCGATGGACACTTTCGGTGTTTTCTCCCGCATCAAATCTCCCTCAAAATAGTCTCCAAATGACTGAAAAAGGCCAAAAGGCAATAGTTCTATTCTTCCCGTGTAGGAAAGTTCGGAATCTTCCTGATAGAAATTCCTTCCCTGACCTGTACTTATGGCACCCAGCAAGACATAGTGAAATTTATTTGCCAACCGGCGGGAGTATTTGGCCTGCAAGCCAAAATCCCGGTCTACATTTAGGGTAGCGTTTACTATACTCCTATCCACAAATTGTAAATCCCCTGAGCTATTTACCCGTTGCCGATTCCCTGGGAGCTTCGTTTGTCCTGCCCCAAGGGTTAAGTTGTCACTTACTTTATAAAAAACCATGGCATCTCTCAAAATATTGGGGAACTGTGTTCTTTCCCAGTCCATGTCGTCTGCTGAGAAGGAAAGCTGGATCACGTAGGTGACTTTTGAACTATAAACAAACCCGTCAAAACGGAGCCTAAGTCTTCGAACTTTACCTTCGATGGTATTCGGCATATTGTCGTTAAAGTTAAACACTGCCCTGTTCTGAATTCTAAACCGGATGTTTAGTGAAAAAATACTATCCGGAGAAGCGAGTCCGACCCCTTTTCCAAAAGTAAAATAAGGCACTTGGGTAAACTGGGAGGGAGCTGAGATCATCAACTGATTTTTATCCAAAGACAGTGTATCCTGTGCACTAGCTTGCAAAAAGATTCCGGAAAATACGAATAAGATAATAAAATAGAGAAGTGAAACGAATTTGATCATAAGGCATCAATTTTACCGCAAAAGTAACAAATTAATCCGGATCAATTCCCTGAATTGGATTGACGGCAGATTACGATTGGTAAGTGATTAATTAATGAAGTACGATATTCCTAACTTGAAAATAAACTCGTTTCTGTTTTGTGGTTGACATTTAAATTCAGCATTCAACCCCAATTCTTCGAGGAATTTGTATATGACACCTGTACCTATATTTATAGTACCCGTATTTTTATAAGTAATTTCTGGATTAAATTCATATCTCCTTCTATAGTTAGCATACCCAAGTAGACCGTAAAATTCTAATTTCTCCTTTGAAAAATAATATCTAACATCAAGGTGAAGGTTACTTGCTTTACCCGATTCAGGAAATAATACACTTAAGTTTGGTGCAAACGAGAGTTTATCCAGTGGAAAATATTCTCCTGAAATATTAAGACCGAATAAACCGGAAGTAAACCCGAAATCATTCCCATACTGAAGCCTGAATTGTCCCTGATATTGGGCAACGGCAATATTTCCAAACAAAATAAAGGCAACTAATAAAGCTATTTTTTTCATCTATTCTATTCGTCAAAAATAATGGTGCTTTACAGGGCAGGTAAGCTTCTAGTTACAGGCCGCCTCTTATTCCTAAAATCGAGCGTGTACATAACATTCAAACGTAGTACATGTTTATTTGCATATATTCCGGGATTATTTGTTGATCCATAAGTCCACATATGCCCCCCAAAAAACATGAAATTATTATACGTATAACCTATTGCGGTGTAAACCCGGTTATCCTCAAATATCTCCCTTTGGTATTTTCCAGTTTGAAAAAATATTTCATTTGAGGGTGAAATAAAAAGTGTTTTATTTTCCATCTTTGGCTTGTTGAGCGGTATATACGCGACGAATTTATACCTGTATCTATCTGTATATTTATATTCCGCACCTATTAGATTGTCCCGTTTGAACCGATGTTCAAATCTAAATTGATGCAATATTTTTATTCCTGCTATTGATTGGGTAAACAACCATTGATGCCACATCCTAGGCTCCAAGGTAGAATTCAGATAATCTGGGTTTTCTTTATCAGGTGTAAAATTGAAAACAAGTGTGGGTCCGACTGTTACTTCAAACTGATCATTGAATAAATACACCAAGCCGCCCCGATTATAAATCTGACCCATTCTGCCTACAAAGTCACTCCGGTTATCCGTACTGCTTCTCCGCCTATAATGATTTTCCTGATACCAGAAAATTTTATCCGACAACCTGAATTTCAAGTATAATCCATTCCATAATTCCGTGGTTGGGGCAAGATTAGTCCGACCAGGTTCATCTATAATTGCTTGGCCATACCCGTAAAACGAACTAAGAAAAGCGAAAAACAAAACCAATAATACCTTTCTTCCTAAAGTCAAACTTTTCATATAGACATTTATTAAAGGCCAAGGGTTGAGGCTAATTTGGAGGGAGATCCTCTTCTGCCCAACCTACGTTCAATAGACCGTGTATCCTGATCCCTCAATTCATACATTTTATCCTGAAGTTTTTCAATCGTACTGATATGGTCTCTTATTTGGGTATAATCGTCTTCTGTTTTAAAATTATCCAAGTAATATTGGAACAGGTTCGCCCCTGCATCATACAAGCGTTCTTTTACCCGCTGGTCATATCGGCTGTACGTAAATGGATTGAATGTCTCCTCCATATACAATTCGTCAAGAGCCACTTGACGTTCAAACAATATGGCAATGGTTGGCAATCGTTTCTCCAATTCGTCCAAAAGATCCAACATTACATTACCCTGATCAAATTTACTTACAAAATCAACACTTGAGGCATAAATTTCACTTCGATCATCGAATCTCCCGACCAAAAAGTTTATAGCAAATTCTTCGATAAATGACTTCTCCGCATCATAATTTGCCAGATGATTGCTGTATAACGAATCCACTTCAACTTTCCTTTCTACTATTCTTGCCTCCAATGCAACGAGCCTAGAATTGACTTCGATTTCAAAAAGCCTGCTGTTGACATAATTTGCAATATTTGTCACAAAAGACAACTCCTCATCCAAATAGGCTTTCAATTTTTGTAAAAATGTACCTGAATCACCAAATGATACCATTCTAGGTAACAGCACACTCAAAGTGTCATCTTGATAAACATAGCTTACCTCATCTTCCCGGGACATAAAGTCCACACCATCCCGGGTGTAATTGGTCAAATCATAATGGATGACTTCGCCAGTTCTTAAAAGGTTGACAAAGTTTTCCATTTTGTCCAACTTCTCAACCCTATCTGAAAAAAACGCATGGGAAAAAGCCAGCGAATCACTTTTGGAACGATTCAATTTCAAGGAGTTCATTTCGCTATACCTATTAACCGAGTCCTGTAAATGATCAAATAAGACTGGAATCTCTGCCAACAAATGCAGGTCATCGCCGGAAATATCAAATTCGAATCTTTTGGTATAAAATGGATAGCGTTGCAATTCCCCATCTTTATTTATGGAATCATCAAATTGAAGCAAATCTTTCAAAAATTTTGACAAAAACTCATTTCCAGCTAATTGTATCTGCCGTTCAATAGTTTCCATTCTATACCCATCGTTATAATTGTAATCAAATACCTTTTCAGAAACGTTAAAATACTCGTTCGTCCCTTCGTTTATTTGGTTGAGTTTTTCGATAGTCGAATAATAAATTGCCTCATCAATTCGGTGCCCGGAGACCATATTCCTACGTACAACTCCCAACAGAAATCCGTCTTCATATTTTCTAGCCTCAGAAATGAGTATTGAATCTTTCAAATAAACCAATGACCACTCACCATCCATAAATCCCAGATCATTAATTTTACCTCTTAGGAATTGGGTATACCCGCTTAAGAATTTCCTATAAGAGACCTCTCCTATCATGACTCCCCCCACAAAATCAATTTTCTCTGCCGTGGCCCTCAAACTTTTTTCATTATTTGAAAATTTATGTTCGTATAATTGCCACCTGCCATGTGGCAATCCTGCTTTGTAGTTCGCCTTAATCTCCAAATCTTCACTTTCCAGTTCGGAAATAACTTTGAAATCAATGACATCCTCCAAGGCAATCTTGTGCCATTCTCGATCGAAAGACCAGCTTCCTTCTTTAACGTTGTTTAAATAGGACCCTGATACCTGAAATTTGGTAAGTAATGTCTGATCTAAAGAGTCAATATATGTCCTGTCAAACCTAAAAAATCCATTCAATATTATCCCACCATCTTTACCTTCCTTGAATTCGAAAATGGCTTGTCCGGATTTACCTTTGAATTCATACGGCCCATCATATACTGACTCAGATTGCCCAAAGGCGGTAAATTTAAAAAAAAGCGCAAATAAAAGTAGCAAATATGTTTTCATAACCTCCAGTAAGGGTGTTTTCAAAACTCCTTTTTCCGAGATTAAGGTTATATTGATATCAAGGATATAGGAATAAGAAGAATAAAATAACGAAATACTATAGTTATTTTATCATCAAGTAGTTTGCCAAACCTGAATTATATTAGGATTAAAAACAAAAAAGCTTATTTTTTTTTTATTATGTGGGCATAATTTTTCTGAATTTGGCAGGATATAGGCATGGCTATTACAACACACTTTTTGACAAATCGCAAAATATTCTTTTGATAAAACAGGTTATCCTACAAACCCCAAGATCTTCATCATGCTCTTTTGGGTTTGTTCCGGGGCAAAAAGCCAGTGGTTGATCGATCCGTCTTTTTGCCTGTCGATGATGACATGCTTGGGTGCGGGGATCAGGCAATGCTGAATGCCACCATACCCTCCCAAAGACTCCTGATAAGCACCGGTATGAAAAAATCCGATATACTGTTTTTTCCCTTCCTGAATTTTGGGAAGGTAGATGTTGAACTGGTGGGCTTCGGAGTTGTAGTAATCCATACTGTCACAGGTAAGGCCACCCAGGGATATGTTGTGGTATTCTTCCTCCCAATTATTGACAGCCAGCATGATGTATTTTTGATTTAGCCCCCAACTATCTGGAAGCTGGGTAATGAAAGATCCGTCAATCATGTACCACAATTCCTTGTCGTTTTGAAGTTTTTCCGACAGCACCGAGTACAGCACAGCTCCACTCTCCCCTACCGTATAGCTGCCAAATTCCGTAAATATATTCGGCTCTACGGTATTGTTTTTGGCACACATCCACTTGATATTCTTTACGATCTGATCTGCCATATACTGATAATCGTAATCAAAAAACACATTGGTCTTGATCGGCCAGCCTCCACCTACATCCATGGTGTCCAACTCGGGGGCTATTTTCTTCAACTCCACATACTTTTGGATAAATCGGGTAAGTTCCGACCAATAATAAGCGGTATCCCGAATGCCTGAATTGATAAAGAAATGAAGCATCTTCAGACTGACCTGCGGATTATTTTTTATCTTTTCTTCGTAGAGTGAAAGGATATCGTTGTACCTCACACCCAAACGGGAGGTGTAGAAGCCAAATTTCGGCTCTTCATCCGAAGCAATACGGATTCCTACCTGAAAAGGTACCTTGACATGCTCCAGGTAATAGTCAATTTCGGTCAAATTGTCCAGCACCGGAATACAGTTCACAAATCCGTCATTGAGTAATTCTGAAATGTACTGTTTATACAGGTCCCTTTTGAAGCCATTGCAAACAATAAAAGTCTCCTTGTTGATTTTCCCCGAGGCATATAGGCTTCTAACGAGAGGAATATCAAATGTGGAACTGGTCTCAATATGAATGTCGTTGGTTAGTGCCTCATTAAGGACAAAACTAAAATGGGAAGATTTGGTGCAATAGCAGTAGGTGTACTTGCCCTTATAGTCATGCGCCTGTATGGCGTTGTTGAAAAATGTCTTGGCGTTTTGGATATTTTCAGAGATCTTCGGCAGGTAGGTAAGCTTGAGTGGTGTACCGTAGGTAGCTATGATCTCCATCAAGTTTACACCGTTGAAATGAAGCTCATTTTGCTCAACAGAAAATTCCTTGGTAGGGAAATCGAACGTCTGCTTGATAAGATCTATGTATTGGTTCATGTAGCCCATTTGTTCCTAAATCGTGATATAGTTTATTCAGGTCAAAATTTGCATTAATTATTTAAAATTCAAACGTCTCAGACCACTATTTGTCTTTCAATAAGATAAATCCTATCAATCACCCGAAAAACAAAAAGTGATGACCAACCTAGATATCAAAAAAAAACAGTCAATTGCAAAATAGCTTGACGGTTAGGTGACAGTCCTTAATGTAACTGCTTATAAATTAACTCATTTTCCTTTTCTTGCCTGTGTTGAATAGAAAGTAGTTGACGTAAAACCCTTCTGAAATGCAGTTCTTTATCCAAGGTATTGAATATCAGTTCTAAATATAATTTTACTTCTTGTTTGGCATCGGCCTTGAAGTAAAGCGTAAAACTTCTCGCTGCGTGGTTACTCTTGAGATAAGCTACAGGTGATCTGTACAAATCACTCAGGCCTCTCAAGGTGCCGTAAAGACTGTTCAATTTCTCTGAAAGTTCAAAAGATACCTCAGAATAGCTTTCACTATCCCCAGCCTGTCTGCCTATCAACCTTACCCCCTGTCGCTGCAATGCCTCCCCCGCCCCGAGTACTTCCTGTATCGGCTCGTTTCGACTCAATCTAAAATTTGATTTGGGGAAATTGTCTCCACTATCTGTTGTAGTATTCAATGAGTTTAACATATTTATTCCATACTTGTTTACTGCCTATTCGCTAAAATTGTTTCATTTACATGACAAATATACAAAAGAATTTGATTTTAAAAATTTAACCTATAGATTTGGTAGGGTATATTTGGGTTTATTTTTTATTGTAAAAAATTATCCTTTATAAAAGAGGGGTTACATTCCCAACCTAGTAAGAAATGATCTTGGTTTAAAAGACGTGCCGAAGTGTCACGCCGAAGGTTCGGGGATCTCCCAATACCCCGGCATAATGCCCCAGACTACCCGCTCCTGGCAAAAGCTGCTCAAAATAATCCGCATTCAGCAAATTTCTTGACCAGACAAAGACAGACAACCCGTCTGTAGCTCTGAATCCAGCCCTTGCATTCACCAAGGTGTACCCATCAATATTCAGGTATCTCGAAGGAGAAGGACTGGAAGAAAACGAGGAACGGTAAAAATTTTCCACGGCAAGGAACACCTTTCCCTTTTGATCTAGAAACTTCAGTTCTTTGGAGGTCAATTCACCACCGAAGGAGCCTGCCCATTTGGAGATGCCTGGAAGTTGTCCACCAGAAATATCCTTGAATGTCTCCCCTCCAACTTCTTCCAATGGCGGTGGTGCATTTGTAAACCGCACATAAATTCCATCGGTGTAGGCAATGGCACCATATACGGAGAATTGTCTACTGACGCTAATGTTGTAGTCAACTTCAGCCCCCTGTACCCGTACTTCTTCCCCATTTGCCAAATATCCCCTGTTGACGGATAAATCTTGTGTCTGAACCAGTGTCTGATAATCTTGGATATGGGTCCGGTGTACCGCCACATTTAGAGTTGATCTGGAATTGGGTTTAGTTTTTACTCCTATTTCATAGTGATTGACCAATTCCTGCTTTATTCGGGCCAATTCAAGCATGTTCTCTCCACCCGTACGTGGAAGACCACCCAAGTTGACACCTACTGGCTTAAAATTCAACGAATAGGTAGCAAATGTATTTACGCTTTCAGTGGGCTTGAAGGTCAAAGTCAATTGGCCTGAAAGGTTGGACTCATCTACCTCAGTACTGAATTCTTGTGCATTGTACACCGCATTTTTGAGTGCAATAAGTGAAGGATCATCCGTTTGTAATCCCCCGTAAACTTCCCGGTTGAAATCAACCGATTTATGGTCATAGTTAAACCTCAAGCCTGGAAGAAGGTGTATTTTTTCGTTTATTTCCCAATCCAACTGCCCAAAGATGGCGCCGCTTAAACTCTCCAGCCTACTGCGTGTACGGGTACCATAACCGTCCAGTAAACCAGGAGTCTGCCATAGCGGGCTATCGGAATTTTGTGAAAAACGCCACTGGTCGCTGCCCGCTTCTTCGGTATGATAGGGACTGGAGGCTAGATCCTGCCCCAACGCAAAGACCCCAATAAGACCACTTAGTTTAGAAGAAAAACTTCCGGCATACCTGATTTCATGAGAATATTGATCGTGCCTGGAGGGTGCCTGAGACAGCGAAAGTCCCCGCAATCCTGTAAAATCCCGGTCGTTGGAAGGATCCCAGTTCCAATATCTCCAGGCCGTGGTTGAGGTAAGTGTACCTGAACCAACTTCTACATCAATATTAAGGGAAATCCCACCCAAATCGTTATTCGAACGCCAAGGGGTGTCATGGTCAATGATCCGGTCAAATGCATTCCGGGTAGGTAGGGAATAATCCAAATCTGAGATTATGGAATTGAACTGGAGGTATTCCGGTCGAAGCGTAGGGACTACACCTGCCACCACTTGGGCATACCCATCTGGCCGCTGTCGAGACACATCCCCAGCTAGTAATATTTCTACTTTATCAGTTGGATTATATAAGAGCTGGCTTCTAAGTCCCAAATTGTTAAGGTCATTGACATTTTTATCTGTCCTCACATTATATATCAGTCCATCGCGCTGGGTTCCTGAAAAGGAAAACCTACCTGCCAATTTGTTGGTAATCGGGCCGGTAAACGAACTTTTGGCTTGAATAAAGCCGTAATTGCCAAAACTGGTCTCAAAGGAGGCTCCCCGCGTAAAACTGGGTTTGCGTGTAGTGATACTAAATGCCCCGGAGGTGGTGTTTTTACCAAACAATGTACCTTGGGGTCCACGCAATACTTCTATTTGTTCGATATCTATAAAGTCCAACGTAGTCACAGCAGGACGGGCAAAATACACCCCATCCACATAGAACCCCACCCCCGGGTCTATTCCGTCATTTGTCAAGCCAAACGTAGATCCCAAGCCCCTGATATTAAGGGTCGTATTTCTTGGATTGGAAGAATACAATTGTACGGAAGGCACAAGTTCCTTGAGCCTGTTGACATTGAAGGCACCGGCTTCCTCTACCAATGCGCCACCGATCACGGAGATAGGGATAGGTACATTTTGTGGTTCCTCCTTGCGTCTTCTTGCTGTAATAACGATTTCAGAAAGTAGGTCATCAAGTTCAAGATTAATTTGAATAGGGGATGATGGCCATGTATGGATACTGGTTTCATGCTGGTCAAATCCCACGGAATTTACCTGGAGGGTGATCGGAAAATCTTGGGACACGGCAATTGCGAATTTACCGCTGTAGTCAGAAAGTGCAAAATCGGAAGTACCCCTGACCAATATGGTGGCCCCAACGACAGGATCTCCTTCTGAATCCCTGATCTCACCAGATATGACCTCTTGGCCAAAGGCTTGTCCAAGCTGTAACATCAAGGGAAAGATGATAAATAAAACTTTTTTCATACCAACATATGTAAATAAATCAAACAAAAATGAGTTGCTTTAAAATTATTAAACCTATAAAGTTTACATAATTTATATAGCCTATAGGTTTTATAGGGCAAATGTAATTTAAATTTAATTTCTGAAACAAATTTGTTGAAAAATATTTTTGTCTGTAAAATATTCGGTTGTCCGATTAAATCAATTTATTCAAAAAGACTTCCTTCTTTTAGTTAAAAATCCTTTATCAGCTACTTCTGGATCATGACCCTACTAGTAACCCTTCTGTTCTGCGGTTCGCTTCTATTGGCGTTTGCGTGCTACAAAGTATTCCTTAAGCCTAATAACTATCCCTTCCTACCCCATATCTGGAAGGTACGCGCATTTTTGATACCATGGATATTCATTCCTGAAGGCGCTATCCTTTGGACATTCTTTTATTTTTCCGGTTTTCGACCTACATTCACGGTCAACCTAAAAAACAACTGAATGATACGTTTGCTTCCCTTATTATTCATTGGCTTGCCCCTTTTCATTGGCTTGTCCTTTTCAGCGTTTAGTCAAATACCAACCGTCCACCGCAACGCCCAGATCGAAAATATGATCGGGGAAATCAGTAAAGACAGCCTCGAACAGTACATGAATCGGCTAGTGGGCTTTGGTACGCGGAATTCGCTAAGCCAAGATCAACCAGACAGGGGCATCGAAGCGTCGAGGCAATATGTGCTTTCCATATTTGAGGACTTTGGCAAGGCGTCTGGAGGAAGGCTGAGTGCGGAGATAGATTATTTTATTCAGCCGGCGGACGGCCGGAGGGTGGACAAGGACACGCGCATGGGAAATGTCATGGCTACCCTCAAAGGCACAGATCCTGCCGATGACCGCATTTTTTTGGTAAGTGCCCATATAGATACCCGGGTTTCGGATGTGATGAATACCGAAAGTGACTCGCCAGGCGCCAACGATGATGGATCCGGCGTAGTGGCGGTGATGGAAATGGTGCGTATCATGAGTAAATCTTCCTTCCCGGCCACTATTATTTTCACACTTGTTTCCGGTGAAGAACAGGGACTTTTGGGTGCAGCCCACCTGGCCCAAAAGGCCAAGGCGGAAGGCTGGAACTTGGCTGCGATGATCAACAATGACATGATCGGCAACAGTGCCTCCAACGGAACCAACTTAAGAGATAACACCCGACTTAGAGTTTTCTCAGAAGGAATCCCCCTAGCTGAAACCGAACAGATGGAAGTCATCCGTCGGGCCACCAACGGAGAAAATGACAGCAAGTCCCGCCAACTCGCCCGCTATATCAAAGAAACCGGCGAACGGTACGTGGATCACTTGGAAATCAAACTTCTTTACCGCAACGACCGCTATATGCGGGGCGGGGACCATACCCCTTTTTGTATGGAGGGATTCACCGCCGTCCGGCTTTGCGAATACAATGAGAATTATTACCAGCAGCACCAGGACATCCGGGAAGAAGATGGCGCACTCTACGGTGATCTAGCCGAACACATCGATTACGAATACCTGCGCAAAAACACGGCGGTGAACCTTGCCGTGCTGGCAAGCCTGGCCTCCGCTCCTTCCGTCCCCCAAGAAATAGCACTGGATCTTAGTCCGGCGGCTGTGAACATTATCAACATCAACCATACCTTATTAAAATGGAAAGCTCCTGCCCAAGGTACCGCCAAAGGATACTATGTACTCATGCGGGAGACGAGTTCATCGATATGGGAAAAGAAATTCTATTCCGAGGATACTTACATTCGCCTCCCATATTCCAAGGACAATTACTTCTTCGCCGTACAGGCCGTTGGGGAATCCGGAGCGGAGAGCCTGGCGGTTTTTCCCCAGCCGGTCAGGTGAGTTTAAAAGATAGTGGCTTTCTGAATGCATCGGTCATGGTCTGGATTATAGGGCCTCCCGGATTCACCTGATGGACACAGGTGTCAAGTAAATTCCTCCTTTAACGCATTATTCAGCCACACATACAGCGTTTTGCGACTAATCCCCAAAGCTTCGGCTGCCTTGGATTTATTTCCATTTGCATAACTGATTGCCCTAACGGCCTTTTTATGTTTATCCATCACCCCTTCTTTCGGAGTACCAGCTACTTTGGATTCTTCAAAAAACTTACCATCCAGAATGGGCTTTTCTTCCATCAATACCTGACGGGTAATTACCTGTTCCAGTTCCCTTACATTGCCAGGCCAATGGTTGGCGTTTGCCTATTTTTAAAATTGGCCGAGTTCAGTAGCGTATTCTACCGCATGTTTGACCCCCTTATCTTCAAGTCCCAAATCAAAAACCTGTTCAGCATTGATTTGTCTGGCATAAAGACTTTTTTGTATTTTCTACTTACCTGATTAGGTTACTCATACCAAAAAAATCTATGTTTATTATCTGTATTTGTTCTATATGTCATTTTTATCCGCTTGGACTTGGCGTGATTTTTGGAAATGACTATTTGAAGAATTATTAAAACATCAATAAATATAACATTGGAAACGAAAAGAATGGACCTTATGGATTTTTATGACATTCAGGATACGCAACCGGAAAAGGAGTTTGATTCCATTACTCAATTGGCAGCCCAGATCGGTAATACTCCTGTTGCCCTAATTTCAATAACGGCCAAAAATAGAAAATTTGTTAAATCAAGTTACGGGCTGGAAGGGAAAGAACTTCCGCCAGCCTCCATCTTTGGTGTCATTGAACAGAATAACCCCGCAGTTCCTATGGTGATAGCGGATATACGGAATGAACCGCTACTTGCTCATCATACTTATGTCCTATCACAGGGCTTTCTTTTCTACGCCACTATCCCTCTTGTTTCACCCACTGAAAAAATCATAGGATCCTTGTGTGTATTGGATTATAAGCCTTCTACCCTCAGTGATGAGCAGGTACACGGCCTAAGGTTACTGGCCGATCAAGTGGTGAATTTGATGGTTTGGCAACAAAAGTACTACATCTCCCAGCAGAATAGTTTGCATCTCAGGGAAATAGAGAAAATGGAAGGGTTGGATAAGGCCAACCATGAAGCACTAATCAACACCACTTCAGATGATATTTGGAGCATAGATACCGAATATCGCCTGATTGCTTTCAATAAAGCATTTTCAGAAAAAGTGGAAATTTTGACAGGTGCACCTGTCAGCAGTGGAACCCATGTGCTCTATCCTGATAAAATTCCGCCAGACATGTACCTGCAGTTTAAAACCTATTATAAAAGGGCCCTATCCGGGGAATCCTTTACGGATGAGTATTGCAGGCAAGAGAAGTTGGACATCGGGCCTGAAATTTGGATTGAATTAAACGGCAACCCCATCTATCGAAATGGGGAAATCACGGGTGCGGCATTTTTTGCCAGAACAATCACGGAACGGAAGCAGGCTGAGATCCAAACCAAACAGTCCGAGGTAAATTACCGGATGCTATTCGAAAGTAGTCCTGTGCCTAAGATATTGCTGAACCTCGAAACCCTTCACATATTGGAAGCCAATAAAGCCACGCTAACCAAATATGGCTACCAAAAGCAAGAAATCGTGGGAAAGAGCATGGGCATGCTGCTTAGAGAGGACGAAGTTTACCAATTCGTTGAATCTATCCAAAGTCTGAAGGGAAGCGGTAAAGAAACCAAACTGGAAGCGATTGTCCATCGCAAAAAAAACGGGGAGTTGATTCAGGGAGAGATGCTGGTACACGAACTTCGGTTTGAAGGGGAAAATTGCCTGCTAGCCCTTATCAATGACCAAACAGAACAGCTAAAAACCGTATCCATAAGGTCCCAAATGGCAAGTATCTTGGAGAACAGCCTCAATGAAATTTATGTTTTCGATACCATTGAGTTGAAATTTTTATACGCCAACAGAGGTGCTTTGTTGAATATGGGATATACCCTGGAAGAATTAAAAATACTTACTCCTTTTCAAATTAAACCTGAATTTACCGAAAATCAGTTTAAAGCATATATAGCTCCCTTACTTTTGGATCAAAAGGAACAGCTGGTCTTTACAAATTATCATGAGCGAAAAGATGGGTCTACGTATCCGGTTGAAGTTCACTTGCAGAAAATGTGGTACGAAGGCCAACCTGCTTTTGTGGCCTTTATCATTGATATTACAGAAGCGAAGGAATCTGAGCGCCAATTGCAGGAATTGAACAGACTACTGGAGAAAAGTAATGATGAATTGGAGCAATTTGCCTCCATCACAGCCCATGATCTGCTGGAACCCCTTCGCATGATTTCCGGCTTTACTTCGCTACTTGAAAAGAAATATTCGGCAAACTTGAATGAAAAAGGTCTTAAATACCTTCGGTTTGCATCAGATGGATCCATAAGAATGCAACAAATGATCAAAGACATTTTGGAATATTCCAGAGCGGCTTCCGGAGTCAAAGATTCTCAGGAATTTAGCCTTCATGACGTTTTGGGTAATGTGGTCACTGACGTTCAGTTACTCATTCGATCCACCAAAGCCAACATTCATCTTCCCAACGCAGATATATCCCTATTTGGGGATAAGAATGCGATATACAGGCTATTTTTAAACTTGATCAACAATGCATTGAAATTTATCCCAGAAGGTAAACAGCCGGAAATTACCATCCAATTGACAGAAGATAAACAGCATTACCAGTTTACCGTGGCGGACAACGGCATAGGTATTCATCCGGATCACCTTCATCTTTTGTTCAAACCTTATAACCGCCTCAATAATCGGCAGAAATTTGAAGGCACCGGACTAGGCTTAGCTACGTGTAAAAAGATAGTGGAGTCTCATGGAGGTGCTATTTGGGTTACATCTATACCCGATTCGGGAAGTCAATTTCACTTTACCCTTTCGAAAAACCAGCCCTAGGCAAGATTTAAATTAGCCTTAAATCAATTAAATTTTATTTCCCTGGAATTTGGATTTGATAGTCCAGAACGCTTTAAAATCCCTGATTTTCTCTAATTTCCGTTAGAACAAAAAAATTTTATTTTTGTTCTTTCATTAGAATAAATTATCGAATGAAGGGAAAGATGGATTTGACTTCAAGACACTTTGAGGAATTGAGAGAAGTTTTGGGTAAAAAATATCTCACCACAAGTATTGAGAGTCATTATGACTTTATTCAAATAGCCACCAACGGATTGAATGCTAACGTTATTAAAAATTTTGGAAAATATTTCAATCTTTCATTGGATACAACTGCTCATATGCTGAATGTATCAGCGCCTTCTATCTATCAATGGACAAAAGCCAATAAAAATTTGGAAAGAAACTTGTCCGTGAAACTCTTTGAAATTTCTGATTTATTTTTAAAAGGTATTGACGTTTTTGGCAGCAAAGAATCCTTTTTTACATGGCTAAACCTACCCAATACGGCATTTGGGGGAATGCAGCCCCAAGAACTTATTGACATTCCCGAAGGTGTTTCTAAAATAAAAGAAGAACAAGGAATATACAGTTAAGGATGATCGTTTACAGAATTACGGGCAAAAAATTTGCCAATGATCTTTCCGGAACAGGAGCTGTCCTATTTGGTGGTAGATGGAACAAAAAAGGTACAGCAGTATTGTACAGTGGGGAAAGTAAAGCAATTGCACTTTTAGAGATGATTGTCGACACACCTCCCATGCTCGTGCCAAATTTGGATCTTGTAACGCTAGAAATTCCTGACGATTCTATTACCGAATTCAAGATAAGAGATTTACCTGAAAACTGGTTAGCTTATCCGGCTCCTTCCATTCTTGCAAACCTTGGCGAAGATTGGGTGAAAATAGGAAAAACAATCGCTTTAAAAGTACCAAGTTGTATCATACATACGTCACATAATTATATCCTAAACTGTCGACACAGAGACTTTGGAAAAGTAAAGTTGATTTCACTTGATGATTTTCCCTTTGATGCTCGATTAAATTCATAAAAACAATCATTTAAAATCCTATTAAAGCCGAGTTGGACTAAAGGTAAATATATTCCATTTTCATCAGTGAAACTTAAACCCAACCTTCCGTAAAAGTTTTTACCTGTCTTTTCATTTTCAGTATATTTTTAGGATCCAATTCCTTGGTGGCAAAGTCAAAAGTATTTGTATTTACCGATATCGATATTGGTGGTGGAGATCCAGATCATAGACATTCTCTCGTTCATTTGTTGTGGTATGCAGATGAACTGGATATTTGGGGATTTTGTCCGAGAGGTGGAACAAAGAAGACCTTTTAGCCTGTCAAATGGCAGTGGCCTTTTATAGAGCAGATTTTGAACGCTTTAATTTCTTCGCCAACGGATATCCCAAGCCGGAAGAAATCGATCAGCTATAACGGGAAGTTTTCCGGAAATGGTCCCATAGAAATGTTTGAACGATTGGAGGATTGTGTTGAGATGGGGAAACATATCAAGTTTGTAACCAAGGGCCATGACTGGCCCCAGTATTTCAGGGCTGGGGATACTCCACCAGTACTTTTTTCTATTGGATTCCAGAAAAAACCAGGATGACCCCACCCAATGCAGCCGGGCGGGAAAATTCAAAAAATCCTTCCCGAAGGAGCGTCCGAATTACTTCACCGATGACAATGGAACCATCTAATGGGATTATAAATATCCTTGCAAAACGTGGGAAACCCAAGAAGCGATGTATGCTTACAATAAATCTACGCTAGAAAAAGAAAAGCCAGAAATGTACCGCAAGCTAATTTCAAAATTGGCAAAAATTTATTCCAAAAATTAAATAATGTAACCAAGGGGGATATAGTTGTAGATTTGTAGTAACGATACGAAATGAACATTTTAATTAATATGCCAATTTAATGAAACGAAGATTCGTCTATTTTATCTTTTTTGGTTTGCTCGTAGGCTTGGGTTTTGGGATTCAATATGCTTGGAAATCCTTTCCCCTGATAAGTGCTTACGGCGCAAAAATCATGTGCAGTTGTGTTTTTGTGGCAGAACGGACAGAAAGTTCGGTAAATCGGCAAGAGTTGGGTGCTTTTCCTATAAATCTTGGAACCTTTGAGGTGGATATTCCTGGAAATAAAGTCACCGGATCCGTATTTGGAACAGCTCAAAGGATCGCCATCTTCAGACCCGGACAGGGCTGTACGCTTCTGGCAGGAATGGATGAAAGCACGGTTCGAAACCAACCGTTTTTCCTACCCATTGCACCCGAATGGAGTCAAGATACCGTCCCGTGGCCATCTGGAAACAAAATAAATGAAGCTATCAAAAGGCTTCCATCCTATCAAAAAATACAAAAAGTGATTGATTTAGAGTTTGAAGATTCAATCAAAAAATCCAATTTAACCCACATGATCCTAATCGTCCACAAGGGCGAACTGGTAGCGGAGGCGTATGGCAATGATCATGACAGCCATACCAAACATACTTCGTGGTCCATGGGCAAAAGCATCATTGCTTCGCTTATCGGTCTGGAGGTGGATAAAGGGAACTTAAGTCTACAACAAACGGGAATCTACCCCAGTTGGACGGACGGGAGAAGCAGCATATCCCTGACTCATATGCTACAGGCAACCAACGGGCTGGACTGGGTCGAAGAATACGTCGGGGTTTCAGATGCTACCAACATGCTTTTTCTCAAACCCGACGCGGCCCAAGTGGCTGCATCCAAACCCCTAAAGAACGAGCCCGGATCCGTTTTTTATTATTCCAGCGGTACGACCAACATCCTTTCCAGATTCCTTCGCTCCCATCTTGGGGAAGAGACCTATCAGCAATTGCCTTATGCAGATTTTTTCTACCAAATCGGCATGCACAATACCGTTATGGAAAAAGACGCCTCAGGTACCTTCGTGGGGTCTTCCTTCATTTTTGCG
>JBBQXZ010000035.1:0-28249 GCA_038209145.1 Cytophagales bacterium
TGAGAATGCCAGTATCAAGGACCTGCTGGTAATTCACCGGTCCAAAGCTGAATGCATGAGCTGCCACCAAAAGATGGACCCAATTGGATTCGGTCTTGAAAACTTTGATCCGGTAGGACGCTGGCGCGACGGATATGGAGATCAGCCCATCATTGCTTGGGACACGCTTTCCACCGGTGAGATATTCAAAGGTCCGGCAGAATTGAAGCAGATACTGGTGTCAAAGAAAGACTTATTTGCCAGAAATTTTTCTGAGAAAATATTTACTTATGCGATAGGTCGGAATGTCGAGTTCAAGGATGAATTGTACATCAAAGAGCTGGTGGAAAACCTGCTGGAAAATGACTTTGATACAGAAAAATTTATCATTGCGCTGGTCAAGAGTTATCCCTTTAGATTCAAGGTAAACGACGAATCGGAAAAGTTCAGAATTTTGGCTAAAAACTAATTAGATTGATAATAAGATGAGTAAATGGCATATCTCCCGAAGACGCATGCTGAAAGGTTTGGGTGCAAGTGTAGCACTTCCATTCCTTCAGGCCATGGTTCCTCCCGGCATGAATTACTACAGCATGCCCAAAAAGCCGGTCCGGTTTTCCTGTCTTTTCATGCCCAATGGCGTCAACAAAGACTTTTGGACTCCGGAGAGATCTGGAAGTGACTTTGACTTGAGCCTAACGCTCAGGCCTTTGGGAAATCTGAAGAACGAGATTTTGGTACTGAATGAACTGATGAACAAGGGTTCCATTTTTCCAGGAGCTGACGGGCACTATGCAAAAGATTCCAATCTGTTGACTGCATTTCCCATTTACAAGACTGTTGGAGATAATCTTCACAGTGGGGGAATTTCATTTGATCAGTTGGTCGCCCAACTAAAAGGCCAGGATACCCCTTTCGACTCCCTACAATACGGCTTGGAAAGGATCAATGCAGGGATTGACGGTGCAGTGGGTTTTACGCGGTTATACGGATCGGCTATCTCATGGAAAACACCTACCATGCCATGCACCAAAGAAATAGAACCCCGGATGGCTTTTGACCGTCTTTTCCGGACGTTTCTACCTGATGTCAAGAAAAAAGATCAGACCTGGAAGCAAAGTGTTCTGGACCTGGTAAAAGAAGATGCTGACGACCTACAAAGGATATTGGGCCGGGCTGATCAGGATAAGCTGGAAGAATACATGGAATCCATACGTTCAGTGGAGCGGAGAATTTCCGATCAGGAGAGAAATAAAGCATTTGCCGATCAGATTACACCGGAAATCAGAAAGGAGCTGGTACATCTGAACATGCGAATAGAGGAATTCAATGAAATAAATGTAGGGGTGGATATTACAGAGAAAACAAGGCAGATGCTGGACATTATGACCCTGGCTTTCTGGAGCGATGCCACCCGGGTAACTACGTTTATGTTCGGCAACTCGGTAAGCAACAGGAATTTTTCGTTCCTTCCGGGAGTTAGCGGAAGCCATCATCAACTTTCGCACCACCAAAATAATGCGGCCCAACTGGAGGAATATAGGATTATCAACGAATGGCATGTAGCACAATATGCCTATTTCTTAGAAAGGTTGCGTTCAATACCCGAAGGAGATGGTAATTTGCTCGACCATTCCATCGTGATGTTTGCTTCAGGGTTGAGGGACGGTAATTCCCACTCCCCCTACAACTTACCTGTTTTGGTGGGAGGAAAAGGCGGAGGAGGACTGAAAACAGGTCAGAACCTTCAGTTTAAAAAAGAAACGCCATTATCCAATCTGTACCTTTCTATGGCCCATGTAATGGATATGCCAATGGAATGCTTTGCGGACAGCACGGGAGAATTATGTGAAATCTATGCGTAATGTCTTTGGCATACCAGCGGAAAAATAAAATTACAACCTTAAAGTCCCCGAATAAAATGAGTAGATGGCATATTTCCCGACGGCGCATGCTAAAGGGGTTGGGTGCAAGCATAGCACTTCCTTTCCTTCAGGCAATGGTTCCCCCTGGTATGAACTACTACAACATGCCCAAAAAGCCAGTCCGGTTTTCCTGTCTATTCATGCCAAACGGAGTAAATAAATTCCATTGGACTCCAGAAAAATTCGGGACCGATTTTGAGCTGAGCCGTACCTTAATGCCTTTGCAAAATATTAAAAGTGAGGTCCTGATCCTGAATGAACTGATGAACAAAGGTTCCATATTCCCGGGAGCAGAAGGTCACTTTGCGAAAACGGCCAATATCATGACCGGGTATCCTATCTATAAAACCATGGGGGAAAATCTGAATGTGGGCGGAATATCTTTTGACCAACTGGTAGCCCAACACAAGGGTCAGGACACCCCCTTTGATTCTTTGCAGTTTGGTACGGAAAGGATCAATTCAGGGATTTGTGGTGCCACAGGGTTTACCCGGCTATACGGGTCTGCCATCTCCTGGAAAACCCCGACTATGCCATGCAGTAGGGAAATAGAACCCAGAATGGCTTTTGACAGATTATACCGAACTTTTTTACCTGATGCCAAACAGCAGGACAAAACCTGGAAACAGAGTGTATTGGATTTGGTCAAGGACGATGCAGATGATCTGCAACGGATTTTGGGAAGGGCAGATCAGGATAAATTGGAAGAATACCTAGAATCAATCCGGTCAGTAGAACGCCGCATAGGCGATGATGATAAAATCAAAGCTTATGAGGAACATATCACCCCGGAAATCCGCAAGGAGCTGGTACACCTGAATATGCGTATAGAAGAATTCAACGAAACCCATGTCGGCGTAGACAATACCGAGAAAATCCGCCAAATGCTTGACATTATGGTCCTGGCATTTTGGAGTGACGCAACCCGAATCAGTACTTTTATGTTCGGCAACTCTGCCAGTAACAGGAATTTTTCCTTCCTCCCCGGTGTAAGCGGAAGCCATCACCAAATTTCGCACCATCAGAACCACGAGGACCAAATGGAGGAATACCGGAAAATCAACGAATATTATGTAGCACAATATGCCTATTTTTTGGAACGCATGCGTTCCGTTCCTGAAGGAGATGGTACCTTGCTGGACAACGCCATTGTAATGTTTGCTTCCGGATTAAGGGATGGAAATTCCCATTCTTCTTATAACCTGCCGATTTTGGTAGGTGGGAAAGGAGGGGGCCGTCTGAAAACCGGACAGAATTTACAATTTAAAAAGGAAACCCCGTTGACCAACCTTTATCTTTCCATGGCCAGGGTAATGGATATGCCTTTGGAATGTTTTGCCGATAGTACCGGTGAACTGTGTGAAATCTATTCCTAAAATCCTGAAATTCTAAATGCAAAAAGTGTCGGCTTCATTTATATCATTTAAAAAGAATGTCATAAAGTTTCGGTTTGTCTTATTGTTTATCGCAATTGGTATACTCTTCCTGCCTCTAATTCAGCCTGCTGGAGAAGAAGTTCCGGATTTTGTTTACTTTTTTGGGCGATTTCATCCCTTAGTAATTCATTTCCCCATTGTTCTTGTATTCCTGGTCCTATTTTTTGAGCTTTTAAAAAGGTTTAAAAAAGTACCCATTTCGGCAAACCTCATTGGAATTATACTTGTCATAGCACTTTTGGGGAGCTTGGTTGCCTTGGGTCTGGGGTTTTTGTTGTTTTATACCGGAGAATATGCAGGGGACATCATGGAGCGGCATCTTTGGGGCGGGGTAATTCTTACAGCAGCTTTGGCTTTGGCCTGTTTTCTTTTCCTCCAATCTTATCAATCAGGATCCAGTATAAGCTATTTATCCTATTTCATTGTGTTGGTTTTTGCCAATGTGGCGTTGTTTTACACCAGTCACCAGGGAGGATCGTTGACACATGGAAGTGAGTTTCTTACGGAATACATGCCATCAATTAACACCCAAGACGATGAATGGGAACCCAAACCCATGGAAGAAATGCTGGTTTTTGAGGACATGATCATCCCCATCATGGATAAAAAATGCATGAGCTGTCACAACTCCAATAAGACTAAAGGGGAATTGATTCTGACTTCCTATGAGGATATATTAAAAGGTGGAAAAAGTGAACATCCAACGCTAAAACCAGGCGATCTTGGCAAAAGTGAAATGTATCGGCGGGTGATGCTCCCTGTTGATGATAATAAGCACATGCCCCCCGATGGCAAGGTTCCATTGACCCAAGAAGAAATCACCTTATTGGAATGGTGGATAAAGAATGGTGCCGAACCGGAATTACTGGTTCAGGAAGCCTCTCAGGATCCGCAATTGCAACCTTTCATCACTACCTTCATCAGTGATCTGGAAAACCAAAGGAAGGCCAGATACATGCTAAAGAAAGAACTGGAGAGTATGATCATTTCTGTATCCACTGGAAACAAGTACAAACTGGGTTTGGATGAATTTGGTGATGGTAGGATAGCGCTATCCATGTCCTTCCCTCCTACCTCATTTGAAGACAATGATTTGATGGACCTGCATCCCCTTTACCCTCAAATTTCCAAGGCCTCACTGGTATCCAGCAACATTACCGATGATGCTTTTTATTATATTGGTCAGATGGCTTCACTCCGGGAGCTTTACCTGCAGCAGACTAAGATCAATGGTTCCGGTCTGGTCTTCCTGGCCAAGCTTTCCAAACTTCAACTGCTTGACCTTTCCAAAACAGCCATAGAAGATGGGCACCTTTTGCATGTATTGAAGATTGGGGGCCTTCAGGACCTTTACCTCAACAGTACTCAAGTTTCCCCGGAAGTGATCAAGGCCATACAGGTAAACCGTCCGGATGTAACCATCCACCTTGAGCGGGGCAATTTCTTTTAATGAAGTAAGGTGGGGATAGTGGATATTTCAGAGGTAGGGTTGATCAATTCAGCTCAATTTTTATATTTTGTTGATTTACTATGCAAGGCACCTCAAATGAATTATTTCCTACTCGCTTTGCTCCTGCTTTTGTCGGATGAAATACGCGTTGTTGTCATACTTTGATGCGGCCGCCCATTTTTCGTTTACTTTCGGTAGATAGGTAGCCAATTCCCCGATGATGAATTGATTTTTGGGATCCGAGGCAATATTATGCCATTCTTGGGGATCTTGAACCAAGTCATATAACTCCTCCGAACCGTCCTCATATCGGATATATCGATGGGATTCAGTTACGATGGCATGGTTGTTTCTGGCCCAGGTGGTAATTGCGGGATGTGACCATTGAAGCGTTGAATCTTGAATAAGAGGCACAATACTTCTGGACTCGATAGCGGGTACCTGCGGAAGCCCTGCCAACTCAGCCAAAGTAGGATAGATAGAAAACAACTCCACGGGAACATCAATCCGTACGTTTTCGGGAATACCAGGTCCGGCAAAAACGAGGGGAGACAGCGTAGCCCGATTCCAAAGTGCCACTTTGGCAAAGGTACCCTTTTCGCCCAAGCGGTATCCATGGTCCGACCAAAGGACCACGATGGTATTTGCGGCGTGAGGACTTCTCTCCAATGCATCCAACACCTCGCCTATATAATGATCTACAAAAGAAACACTGGCCAAATACCCCTGAAGGATGTTTTTCCATTGGTTGTTTTCAATGGCCCACTCGGTGGTAGGCATCATGGGAAGATCATCAATCTCCAACGCAATGGGAGGTAAATCCGCTCTGTCGGTTGGCAGGTAGTCAGGAAGATGAATGGTCGCCGTATCATACATGTCAAACCATTTTTGGGGTACATGCCAGGGAACATGGGGCCTAAGAAATCCAACCGCCAAGAAAAAAGGGGAGGAATATGGCTTAGTTAACCTTTCCACGGCCCATTTGGCAGTCCGGTAATCCGGCATCTGATCATCCCGCTCGGGAAATGCGCCCCAATCGGTAGACGTTCCCTTTTTTTCCCACTGAAAATGTTGGGAAGGAGAAGGTCCAAATCCCCGCTCCCTTCCGCCACTCTCGTCAAACAACCCCTCAGGGGCATGTTCGTGAAATACTTTTCCTATAGCCATGGTATGATACCCCGCATCTTTAAAATATTGCGGCATCAACGACACATTCCTGGTGGCTTTATTGGTATCCTGGATTAAGTCATCGGCCAAAAACCCATAAATACCCGTAGTTGACGGCCTCAAGCCCGTCATAATCGCTACCCGGGAGGGGCTGCACATAGGTGCCTGGCATTGGGCATTGGCAAAAAGGGTTCCCCGCTCAATCAGCTTGTCCAAGTTGGGCGTGATGGCATCCGGATGCCCCATCCCGCCAATAAAATCATTGAGATCATCGACAGCAATTAACAGGACATTTGGAGGGGATTGTTGAGAGGTGCTTTCTTTGGTTTTAAAGACGGGAAAGGCAAACAACAGCACTGCGAGCATCATAAAAGCAAACAGGGAAGAAATAAAGCAAAACGGATAGTTCATCTAGCTAATGGATAGATCGGCAAGGTTATGATTACTGGGGATGGAAAATTTCGACCCAAAGGAAATACGGCTATTTCTTTAAATGCCGCTTCAAATTACAAGAAAATCAATCAAATTAACCTCCAGTTAGGTAAAATAATTGGAAAAACCACCGGATTTTTCGTAATATGCCATTCAAAGGATGTATCTCCTACCGCCATGAGCAAAACGAAGCTAACCTACTTATTCTCTCTATTGACGATGACACTATTTACTCAGTGCAATTCACCCAAAGAAACTGCCGCACAGGACGAATCTCTGGAATTTTACACGTTGGAAGATTTTCAAACGGTCAAAAAACACGATGTCCATGTACACCTTTATACGGACTTTGATACGCTGTTTCTGGATCAGGCCATAGCGGATAACTTTACGCTGGTCAATATAAGTGTCTACACCTCTCCGAACCGGACCCCGGAATCCCAGGATAATTTCTCCCTTTACCTGATCGAAAAATACCCCAAAGATCTGGCTTTTATAAGTACCTTTTCCCTTGAGGGATTCAACGAACCCGGCTGGACAGAAAAAACACTGGCCTACCTAAAGCACGCCATCGATAAAGGGGCCATCGGCGTAAAAGTTTGGAAGAACATCGGGCTGGAACTGAAAAACAAGGAGAATGAGTTTGTCATGATTGACGACAAAGCTTTTGAACCCATTATGAAATTGCTTGCCGAAAACAACGTCACACTTTTGGGCCATTTGGGGGAGCCGCGAAACACCTGGCTTCCAATAGAGGAAATGACCGTGAAGGGTGACCGGGATTATTTCTCCGAAAACCCGAAGTACCACATGTACCTGCATCCGGATTATCCCAACTACGAGGCCCAAATTGCGGCAAGAGACCGGTTGTTGGAAATAAACCCCGAACTGAATTTTGTCGGGGCCCACCTGGGAAGTCTGGAATGGAGCGTGGATGAATTGGCAAAAAGACTGGACAAATATCCCAATATGGCCGTGGACATGGCAGAAAGAATTTCCCATCTGCAACACCAAGCTGTTTCAGACTGGCAACGGGTCCATGACTTTTTCATCACCTATCAGGACCGGATCATTTATGGCACTGACTTACGGAAAAGTGCATCAGACATTACAGCCAATGGGCTGACAACCACCGATGAAATCAGAGATCATGCCCATGAAATCTGGCTTCGCCATTGGCGTTTTTTTGTGACGGATGGGGAAATGGAAGTTCCAAAAGTCACCGGAAAATTCCGTGGCATGAAACTTCCCAAGTCTGTAATTGACAAAATATACCGTACCAATGCGGAGAAGTGGTATCCGCGACTTAACCCATAACCTAGCCCTAAAGAACCCAAAAAAACATGATTTCACAAAATCGAAGAGATTTCCTCAAATTATCCTCCCTCGCATTCGGGGGACTGAGTTTAGGTGCCTTTCTTTCTCCCAGTCATGCCTTTTCCCATACCCTTTATTCCAAGCAGTC
Source organism: Cytophagales bacterium (assembly GCA_038209145.1). Classification (GTDB taxonomy): domain Bacteria; phylum Bacteroidota; class Bacteroidia; order Cytophagales; family Cyclobacteriaceae; genus Lunatibacter. The sequence continues at coordinate 7,855 of JBBQXZ010000035.1, forward strand.
GATTCGTTTGGGATTTATTGGAATTGGTGGACGGGGATCGTATCATTTGGATACAGCCTTGGGAATAGAAGGGGTTGAAGTGCCGGCTATCTGTGACACAAACACGAAAAACCTTTACCGTGCCAAGCGCTGGATAGAGGAATCCGGCCAACCAAGCCCCAAGCTTTATGACAAAGGCCCCACGGATTTTATGCGGCTTTGTGAGGAGGAAGAACTGGATGCCGTGATCTGTGCTACCCCATGGGACACCCACGCCCCCATTTGCCTGGCCGCCATGCGAAACAACAAGCATGCGGCCTGCGAGGTACCCCTTGCCCAAACGATTGAACAGGCTTGGGAACTGGTAGAGACCTTTGAAAAAACCGGAAAATGGGCAAGCATTGTCCTCGGAGGATTTGGTGACTTGACCATGTTGAATATGGTCCGAAAAGGATTGTTGGGAGATATCATACACGTAGAAAGCGGCTATATTCATGATTTGCGCATGGTGAAATTCAACCCCGAGGAAGAACCCTGGCGCCTACAGCCCGCCGTAGACCGAAACGGAAACCTGTACCCGGACCATCCCATGCGCAACATGATGCCCTGTTTGGACATCAACAGGGGGGATCGCTTCGACTACCTGGTATCGATGAGTTCCAAGTCTGTCATGCTTAATGAATACGCCAGGGACAACTACGGCAAAGACCATCCCTATGCCACCAAAGAAATGGCACTGGGGGATTATAATGCTTCCCTGATACGGACGGTCAATGGCAAAATGATCACACTGAACCACGACACCCACACCCCCCATCCGCGAGAAAGCTTCCGACTTCAAGGCACCAAAGGGGTCTATCTCAAAGAGCGGGACAATCAGCGCATTTACCTTGACGGCCGAAGTCCACAGGACCATCAATGGGAACCCGCAGCCGAATACCTAAAAGAATACGAACACGATATCGTAAAAAACTACAATCCTCCCCAGCGAAAAGGGGGAGCCATACGGGGTCACGGGAGTGGAGGAATGACCCAAACCCCCATCAACTGGCACAGGTTGATTCAAGCCATCCGGGAAAATACCCAACCGGACTGGGACGTATACGATTCGGTAACTAGCGCCGCAGTTATTGCAATTTCGGAGGCTTCTGTTGCCGATAACAGCAGACCAATGGATTTTCCGGATTTTACCAAAGGAAACTGGCAGGGCAGAGCGCCTCTGTACATACCGTATGAAGGATAGCGAAGGTTCTCTTCCTTTTTCCTATTTTGATCTCAGATCAACCGTTTTGGGGTTTTGGCGGGAATGGGTTGGCTGTATTGGGAGGCATGCGGCCAAAACGGGGGGATTTGCGTTCTTTTTTACCCTAGGTTGAAACCCAGGGTTATCAAATCGGCCACTCCGCTGGAGTATTTGGGGAGGTAGAATTGCGAAAGGTTGGTTCTTGGTTGGGATTTCGACAACTTGTTGGGAGGCTGTTGTGGTTGTAAATTAAGGTGTAAAAACCGATTTTCACCGAGCCGCCCAACCCTGAAAGGGTTTAACTTTCAACAACCAGGGGTGGAGCGACAGCGGAACCCCTGGTTGTGAGGATAAATCTGGATGGTGTTTTGGCAGCAGGGATGGTTGCGGGGGTGTTTCCTTTCCGCCAAAACCAAGTTCCGTTAATTTTGGCTTTGTTTGGTGGGTTTTTGAATTGTGATTTGGGATTGACACACCAACCGAAATTATATGCCCAATCCCTGACGGGTTTTTGATGGGAGGTGGTGGGTGGAATTACAATTAGCCTGAGTTCAATTGTCCGTCAAACTGGCAATACAATTATCCAGTTAAATTGTTTCGGATATCGATCCTGGTTTCAAATCTAGGATGTCGGATCAACCGTTTTGGGGTTTTGGCGGAAATGGGTTGGCCGTAATGGGGAGCATGCGGCCAAAACGGGGGGATTTGCGCTGTTTTTTACCCTGTGTTGAAACTCAGGGCTGTCAAATCAGCTACTCCGCTGGAGTTTTTGGGGAAGGGCAATTTGCGAAAGGTTGGTTCTGGGAAGCATCTCATCAGCCTCAGGGCAAGAAAAGTCGTGCTTTACATCTCCTTGAATTCCAGCCTGCTTATCACGTCAAATGCCACATGTAACATCACCGCAGCTACAAGTCCCATTCCAAAACTTATTCCCAACAACCCATAAACGAATTGCTTGGAAATGATGGCGACAAAAAAGCCTAAACCCAAAGAAGGCAAAATCCCAAAAATCAATACACTTCCAATGATCAACGGTCGGACCAGCTTTCTGTCCCACCCTTCATCAAATCCCAGTTGGATGGTCAAGTTGATGGAAAAGCCGCAAAGGTAAAAGCAAATCATGCAAATGGGGAAGAGTAGGATCAAGCCGAGACTGAGTTGGGCAATAAGGACTGTGGGAACAATCAGCATCACAGAAAAGATCAGCGTCTGGTATAAATCCAGTCGAATCAAATTCCAGAATTTAGAAGCCCATGTGTCCGGTATAAGTATGATGAAGGGTTTTTTAAGGTCACCTACATTGACCCTGCTGATACCTGCCATGAAGTAGATGAAAATCAATAAAATCAAATAGCCGTAAATGATCCAATGGGAAAACCAGTCAAACCGGGAAAGTACCGCCATCAGCGCACCCACACCGGCAAAACCCAGCCCATATAAACCAAAAAGGGGATGAAAATCTTGTCTCGATCCATGCACATAATTACGCCAGTAAATGGCCGTGGCTCCAGTTCCAAATTCCTTAAATACAAGCTTTTTTTTGGTATTTAGACTCATACTGGATTCGGAGGCAGTTCGCTTTCCCTTGATTTTTTCCTTCGTTTCTTCTTGGGATTGCGTAGACTCCAGCACATCTTCGTAGTAATGGCCCGAATGTTTCAAGACCATGGCCAATATCAATCCATAGGCCAGGCCGTAGCATCCCATTAATCCAAGTACCTTCCAGCCATTTTCATGCTCAACGAAGGAAAGGATTCCCCTGCTCCACCCTACCAAGGGGAAAAGATCAAACCAGGGAGAAGCAATCCAGGCAAAAACCCCCTCATGGAAATTTTCAGCCATCAAACCCGGAATCAGAATCATGATAAGCAGGAGTAATCCTGTAACAAAGATCCCTGACTTGACTTGGGGAATGATGCCATATTTGGTATGTAGGGTATATATCAAAAACCGGATTGGGGATAATATAAAAAAGAACAGTGCCAATCCAATGGCCATGACTGTTAGGTTTAACAGGTTAAAATCGAAAAGGTCATTTAACTGCGCGGTACCGTATAAGATAAAAATCAAGGATCCGCCTAAGGCTGGAAAGATCGAGCGGACCATGTAATAGACCAACAGCTTGGAGGGCTTTACCGGAGAAGTAAACAGCAAGTTGACATCCGCCATAGTGAAAAAAGTCACGTTCTTCTTTGTCGCCCGAAACAAAAGGTAAAGCATTACCGCCAAAGCAATTAATGTCAATCCACCAACTACTGTCAACTGCCCAACATCGGGTGGGCTGACTTGCTCCATGGCATCTTGCAGGTTTTTCATTTGATCCGGATCAACGGTAGAGGTGGATCTGTTTCCCCGGCGGAAATAAAAAATCCCGAAATACCCAAGAATAATCGCATACGGAAAAAGCCGAAGCGGGTTCCTGAGTATTAACTTCAGGTTGTTGATCAGGATATAGAGATCCTTGCGAAGTAAGAGGGCGAACTCATTCATCTTTTGTCATTTCCAAAAACAAATCTTCCAAGCTCGATTCGTTTCCATCGCTAAAAGCTGCTTTGAGGTTGGCTAATGAATCATTGCCGATGATATTCCCGTCCTTCATGATCATTATCCGGTCAGAAATAGCCTCTACGCTGTCTATCAGGTGCGTGCTTACCAGGATGGTCTTCCCCATGGCCTTCAGTTCCCCAAAAATTCGCTTGGTGTTTTTAATGGCTTTGGGGTCTAACCCAATCATGGGTTCATCAAAAAAGAGCACTTCCGGATCCGGCAAAAGGGCGCAGCAAATTGAAACCTTCTGGCGCATCCCCTTGGACAAATCCCTCCCCAGCTTATCCTGCTTGTCCATCAGATCGTATGTCTGCATCAACTCCTCAGCCTTTGGTTTCCAGTCCCGAACCCCGTAAGCCTGTGCGATAAATTGCAAATGCTCTTTTACCGTCAGCAAATCGTACACATGGGGGGTTTCGGGGATATAGGAAAACAGCTTTTTTGCCGCTACGGACAAGTGATCGTGACCGCCCAGGGTGATTGTGCCGGCTGTTTTCCGTAACAAGCCCACAATGCATTTCATGGTGGTGCTTTTACCGGCCCCATTAGGGCCTATCAGACCGACTACCTCTCCCCCATTCAACGAAAAACTGACATTATTTACCGCGTTTTGCTTTCCATAACGCTTGATCAAACCATTTACTTCCAGCATATATCTTGGTGGTTACTTCCTCCCATTGCTTAACCTATTTCAGCGGTCTTTGGTTGTCCAGTTACTATCTAATTAAAAACCCAAATTTGACGTATCCACCAATTCCACAAAACGTTTCATTTTTTTCTGAATGACCTTGAAGTGGTGGCGGTCTTCCTCCGTAATCAAAGAAATAGCCTCCCCGGAGGATTCCGCCCTACCGGTGCGTCCTATCCGGTGGATGTAGTCTTTTGGGGAACGCGGCAATTCATAATTGACCACACGTGGCAATTGCTGTATATCAATCCCCCGGGCAGCCAGATCGGTGGCAACTAAAACACGTAAACTTCCTGCTTTAAACTGCCTCAAAGCTTCTGTCCTTGCACCTTGGCTTTTGTCACCGTGGAAAGCCATCGCCTGAATATCGTTTTTGTTCAGCTTGGTGGTCAGGTTGTCAGCCGCACGGATGGAAGAGGTAAAAACCAGCACCTGTTTCCATTCCCCTTCCTGAATTAAAAACCTTAGTAAGGGCCCCTTATTTTCTGAAGAAACCAAATAAGCCGTCTGATTGATCAATTCGGGAGTGATGGTTTCCTGTCCCACTTCGATTTTCACAGGACGCACTAGAATTTTCGACATCAATCCCTCTACCTCCGAATCGATAGTAGCCGAAAAGAGGATACTTTGCCGCTTTTTGGGTAGACGGGAAAGAATTTCATCCATTTCCTCCTTGAAGCCGAGATTCAACAGCTTATCCGCCTCATCTACCACCAGCATTTCTACTTGGGATAGCTCGATGGAATTTTTTGATACCAAATCCAATAACCTGCCAGGCGTACCAATTAGCACCTCCGTACCATGAAGGTTCATCATCTGCGGATTGATGGATACGCCTCCATATACGGCCATGCTTTTAATTTTTCTTGGCAAAAACGCACCAAATAGCTGAAACACTTCCATCACCTGAGCTGCCAATTCCCGGGTAGGAACCAAGACCAACACGGGGATCGATCTACTTTGTACCGGAGGTTTTTTTTGAAGCCTCTCAAGTATGGGAAGTACATAAGCTGCCGTCTTCCCCGATCCGGTAGGTGCCAATCCGATTACATCTTTCTTTTGGAGGATCACAGGAATGGCTTCCTGTTGTATCGGATAGACCGTTTGATATTGGGCTTTGCCAATGGCCTGTAAAATAAAATCGGATAACCCTAAATCTGCAAAAGTCATTGGAATTTTTTGACAAAGGTAATGGATTTTGCTTACTTCACTGCTTTGTCAGAAGCCTTACCTGTCAAGCGCATTCTTAAAGGCAAGGTTTGGGCTGTGGTTAGTGCGGGTTTCGGTGGTTGTGACCACTTTTGGGCAGCGCATTTATAGTTGGGCGTTTCGGCATATGAATACTAAAGCACACGCATATTTTACCTATTTCACAGACCGCCGTAAAAATTTCGCCTGTTTTACTCACTATGTCACGGGTTAATTTAATCTCGCAATAAGTGAGTTAACTACCTGCAGCTGTTCGTTCATGGCCGCAATTCTGGCTTCAGGTGAGGTTGGTGCCTTTTTTACAAAAATTACATATTGATTGATTGTTATGCCTGATCGGTATGAAATTTTGCTTTATCGTGGGTACATAAATTTGATGCAAAACGGATAAAAAAAACCTGTCAGGATTTCTCACCCTGACAGGCCTCTCTTTATAGTGAGCTTATTTGTATATCAATAAGTTGATCACTGATTGCCTAAACCTGCTCGGGAACTTCGAATCCAGGTCTGTAGTTACGCGTCAGCATTTGGTCTGCCTCCGGATCGTTTACGAATGTTTCGGATTTTGGATTAAATGTGAGGACACGCTCCAACCTGTAAGCGATATTGCCCAAATGAGCTAACCCTGAGGAAAGATGCGCAGATTCAACAGGTCCGTTTTGAATAGTTCTATCACGCTTGCGGACAGCCTCGATGAAATTGGCAAAATGACCGTCAGTCCCTCCTGCTCCCCGATCCATTTCAGATCCGGATACGCCCCCATCTTCTCCTGATTTACCGGGAGTCCTGTCCTTTCCCAAAAAGGACTTGTACTTATCATAGCCATCCACAACGATATATCCTTTGTCTCCATAGAATATATTTCCCACTGAGGCTCCCCCTTCTTCATTGGTACACCATGGCCTCACTTCAAACTGGATGATTTTATTCTCTTCAGGATAATTATAGATCGAAGTAAGTACTTCAGGCACCTCTTTGGCATCATCCCACAAGAATTTACCCCCCATGGATGTGATTTTGGTAGGAAGACCGACGTCAAGCCCCCACATACACAGGTCGGTTTCATGAATTCCCTGATTGCCTACATCGCCATTGCCATAATCCCAGTTCCAGTGCCAGTTATAATGTACAAGGTTTCGGGTAAATGGCCGCTTGGGTGCAGGTCCTGTCCACAAATCATAGTCAATGCCCTCAGGTACAGGTGAAATTCCCTGATCCCCAATACTAGGTCTCCACCTGAATACCAATCCCCTTGCCATATATACGTTGCCAATATAGCCATCCCGCATCAGCTGTATGGCTTCCTGTATGGCAGGCGAGCTTCGGAGTTGCACGCCGTGCTGTACGATTCTGTCATATTTGTGGGCTGCCTCCACCATTTTCCTTCCCTCATAGATGTTATGCGAGCCGGGCTTTTCCACATACACGTCTTTACCTGCCTGGCAGGCCCATATCGTGGTCAGTGCATGCCAGTGGTTTGGCGAGGCGATACTGATCACGTCAATGTCTTTGTTGTCGATTACCCTGCGCAGGTCCTGCTCCAAGGCGACATCTTTGTTGTAAGTTTCTTTGAAACTTTTTTGCCTTTCTCTCAGCAGGTTCATATCCGGGTCACAAAGGGTGGTGACCTGCACATTTTTTTGCTTCATTAGGCTTTCAATATGGCTTTTTCCCCTTCCATTCACGCCCAGGACCGCTGCATTGATCCGGTCATTCGCCCCAAACACACTCGATGAAAGAATGGTGGGGGCCACAATTGCCGCGGAACCCGCAATGGCTGTTTTTTTGATAAAAGACCTTCTGGATGTTTCGTTTTTCATAACATGCTTCATTTGATTTTTGAAATATAATGTATCATTAAATTAAAAAAAATCACCCGAAGCAATAGTACCCTCGGGTGATTTTTTTTAACCTTTGGCTTATTCACCAATTGCCCGCATGGGATCCACGTTGAGGACACCAGCTGGCTGAACCACGTGGGTTAGGGGTTCTATGTTGCCGTCTGCACCATTATATCCTGTAGTTTGGTTAAGTGTAGCCTCCACATTTCCGGCCAGGTAAGGCTGGAATACGGGCCAGAATACATGCATGGGGTCCATGGTATACCTTGTAGTAGTAAACGTAGCCCATCTCACTTCATCCCTGAAGAAGGAGTTTTTCTCCATCATTCGGTCATAATAGAAATTGTTGGCGGAAATGGACTTTTCGATGTCATTTCCTGAGAGCGTATAGGTTTTGCCATTATAGGCTGCCTTACCTGTTTTGGCAAAGATAATGGAAATGCGAACGAGTTCGTCATGGCGGTATTCCTCACCATATAATTCTCTGGTTCTTTCGTCCAAAACGGCTCCTATTCCCTGGGATTGGACATCTGAAACAGTGTACATCTGAATGGCATTAGCCCGCTCGCGGATGGTATTAATATCCTCAGCAGCTCCGGCAAAGTTATCCTGCCATACTCTAGCCTCTGCCCGGACCAAATAAACCTCTGCCATGCGCAAAATATACATGTCCATTTTACCTCCATCCTGCCTATCGGGACGGGCCTCCTGATTGACGGAGTAAAATTTGTACCGCGGATAACCATACCAGCATCGGATCGTATCCCGGCAAGTTAAATTACCGTTTGCATCATACAATTGAAGGGGTTGGAGATAATAAGGACTTCCAGGGTTGGTGGAAGTGGGGGCTAAGGATGGATTATCATACAATACGTCTTCCATTTCAAACCAGTTCAGGTCTTTGTGCCGATAGTCCTGTTCGTCTACCTCACCTTTAAAATTCCAGATATCATACTGGGAATAATTGGTTGGACGGGCAAAACCCTGACCTCGACCCCATTTCTTCATCATCCGGCCACGTGTGTCATTGGTTGTCGCTTGGACGTCGGTACCGATTCTGTTCGTTCCCGGTTCCCAAACCCCAAGATTGGTGCTGACAAAATTAGGTCCCCATGACCTAATTCTGGCTGACTGCCCTTGAGTTCCCAATATAAAGGGTTCATTCACTACCAACCAGATTCCTTCAGGATTACTTGTTTTTTGCGCTCCCCGATCCATGTGCAGATAATTTATGGCATCTGCGGAAGCAAAGCCACTTCTCCCCGGCAAAGGGTTTCCCGTTGTAGGGTTATTTGTATTTGCCACTTCCACCTGTATGACTCCGGAGGGAATCATGGCATCTGTAAACAAGCGCGATTCACCGGCATTGATGACATCGGTCATAAGCTGTTCTGCCTCCGCAAACCGTCGGTTGAGCATGTAATACTTCGCCAAAAGAACCCTAACGGCGTCTTTTGGAGCTTGTCCTATGGGCAATTGGCTCTTAGGTTTTACATGCTCCACGGCATATTCCAGGTCCACAATCATCTGATCCCAGATTCCCTGCATGTGAAAGACCTTAAAATCCCTTCTAGCCTCTTTTACCACGTTAAGCGGAAAAGCAACATTTCCAAATTGCATGGTCAATTGCATATAAAAAAATGCCCTTATAAAATAGGCCGATCCCAGTAAATGGTTTCTGTCAGGGTTATTTAACCCATTGTTCCATTCAGGCAGATCGATAAAATCAATGACCGTATTTGCCTTTTTAATGTGCCTGTAATTGTCGGCGTAAAAGGAAAGCGTACGACCTGCATCATTATTCCTTGAATTTGTTGGCGTAGCGAAAGTACGCAAATCAACAAACGCATCCTGTTTGTCGGTAGATGCAATCACAGAAGCATCACTCATGTTATGATTAAACATCAACTCCCGTGTATCCCCGTTCCATTGGGTCATCACACCTCTCAAAGCACCATCAAGCGCAGTCTGCAAACCCGCTTCATCGCGGAACGTGTTTTCCGGGCTTAAAAATGAAAGTGGTTTTTCATCCAGAAAATCATCCGTGCACGAAACCGAAAATAACAGAAACACCGATAAGATTATTCCTTTATATAGTTTTATAATATTCATGTCTTTCAAATTAAAGTAATTGTTCCAACTAACAGGTATTCAATAATTTAGAACGTAATGTCCAAACTAAATGAATAAGTCCTTGGCATTTCTCTGGCAGATTCAGGATCACCAAGTTCCCTTATCCATCCTGTAAAGACTGCGGCATTTTCAATGTTTACAGCGAGTCTTACCCGATTTGACTTGATTTTCTCGGTTAAGCTAGGCGGTAAGCTATAGCCAACGGACACATTTTGAAGCCGCAAATAGGACCTGTTTATCCACGTTTGTCCACCTCCCAAATTGATTGAATTTATTCGCGCAAAGTTTGTTTCGCCGTTTTGTGGAGTCCAGTAAGGGATCTTATACCAGTTGTGGTTTTTGATATATTCCTGGTTGTTGTTAAAAGGTTCTTGCGAACCACCAAAATAGCCTAATTTAGCCAAGAAAACCAGACCGAAATCGAAGCCCTTCCATTCAAAGTCGTTTCTGAAAGTCATGTACCAAGGATTATTGCTTAAACCAAGAAAGACCCGATCATCCAAATCGATTACTCCATCATCGTTCTGATCTATAAACCTAAAATCACCCGGAAACAAGCCGTATCTGGCAGCCTCATCTTCTTCTCCAAGCTGGTACACGCCATCCAGATCCCAGTCCCAGATCACGTCTTTATTTTCTCCAATAAACCACCCATTTAGCAAGTCATCAGGCTCTCTGACCACCGTATTGCCTTCTGCATCTGTCATGGGTATGGCCTCATTGCCCAAGGTGGCTATCTTGTTTATCCTGTAGGTGACGTTAAAGGTACTTTTCCAAACAAAATTTCTGTTGGTGATATTTATAGAATTGATTCCCAAATCAAACCCTGTATTTTCCAAATTGCCAATATTGGTCTTGACAGAAGTAAATCCCGTCACTTCGGGTAACTTTTGGTCCAGCAATAAGTCTATTGTTTGAGACTTATAAACGTCCAGCGATCCCGTTAATCGGTCATTGAAAAATCCGTAATCTACCCCGATATTAACCGAAGCTGTCCTTTCCCATGAAAGGAGAAGATTGGCTATCCGGTCGATTTCCGTGTAAGGGGTTACAATGTATCCACCATCATAATTGAGATAAACGTCGTTGCCTATCTTAGCGAAAGCATTGTAATCTTCCAACCCACTACTGTTACCATTTATACCATAACTCGCCCGTAGTTTCAAATAACTCAGTGCCTTTCCCTTTGGCATGAAATCTTCGTTAGTCAGTGTCCAAGCAGCAGATACAGAAGGAAAATTTCCATATAGATTGTCTATTCCAAACCTTGAAAAGCCGTCTCTTCTGATGGAAGCGGAGAAATTAAACCGGTCATCGTAGGCATAGGTAATTCTTCCCATGATTCCTGTTCTGGCATTGACTTCATCTTCAGACCTCATGGTTGGATTTAACCCCAATTGCATTGCGTGATAACCAAGGCCTACTGTTGGGGAAAAAGTGTTGGTCATCGCCCTTGTCTCCCAGCTTTGGTTCCGTTCTGTGTTATACAGACCGGTAAAACCCAACCGATGGATCCCAATGTCCTTATTCCAGTTCAATATGGTGTTGGATTGCCATGAAAAGGAGTCATTGTATCTACGCTCTGCCTCATCGACTGCCTGTTGGGGATTCCCTTTTTCGTCCAAATCAAAACGCTTTCTGACATCAAATCTGGGTGTATAATCTGTTCTTAGGGTAAATCCAAGAGGCAGGGTTACCATGGCATAAAGTGTCGGGTTTATCATAAACCGGGTGTGGCTCCGAGTATTCCAGCTTGGATTTTGGTACGGATTGGTAAGGTTGGATCCAGCCGGCTGGTCACTTAGGTTTTCTCTTGTGCGTGGCATTCCATTTCGCCAGGGTTGGTCATAGGGTGAAAATGACCTATATCCGCCGTTACTTATGGGTAAGGGACCTTCATCTTGATAGGTAAACTGAGCGTTTGCGCCAATGGAAAAGAATTCAGCTAGATTGACATCCAGATTCAATCGAGACGTGATTGTTTGAAATTTATCACCAATCTGGACTGACTCCCGGTCACTGTACCCCAACGCATAATAATAAGATACGCGCTCATTTCGCCCGGAGACACTTACATCGTAGTCTTGTCTGACACCTGTATGGAATAAGACATCCTGCCAGTCATAGGTGATGCCATTTCGGTAATTTTCCAATTCACTCTCCTGGAAATTAAAGTTGTTGACCCTGGCTAAATTGATTAACTCCGGATTGGTCTCACCGGGAATTCCGTTGGCAGCCAGCCAGGCACTTTGATATTGGGGATCAATGCTGTTATAATCTCTGAATCTTGTCCAAGGTTCTGTAATCGTGCCGGTAATGGATTCGTTCATGTCCGTTAACCAATTCAACACTTCCTCCCCACCTTTATATGTTAGCTGTCTTCTGGCTCCGGTAATCAATCCCGTCCTGTTGCTAAACGTAATTTGAGGTTTTCCAAAGGATCCCTTCTTGGTAGTAAATATGACGACACCGTTGGTGGCCTGAGAACCGTATACCGCCGCGGCACTCGCATCTTTCAAGACATCCACACTCTCAATTGAATTTGGGTTTATTTCGGCCAAATCTCCTCTGAAAATCACCCCATCCAATACAATAAGCGGGCGATTTGCAGCTCGTTCTTCTTCTCTATTTCCATCCCTATTTAAATCAGCTTTTATTGAAGCATCCCCACGCACTTCAAATTCTGGGACATTTCGCGCATTGGTGGCATAGCCCACGCTAAGACCGGGAACGGTCGTCCTTAGTATTTCAGACACACTGGTAGGCTTGTATTTCATCACCTCCTCTGCCCTGACATTGACAATGGCTCCGGTTAGATCCTTCTTCTGCTGGGTGCCATATCCGATCACAACCACTTCTTCCAGTGCCTGGGCACTTTCTGAAAGAGAAATATCAATGGTGGATTGATTGTTGACTTCCACTGTCTGGTTTTCAAAACCTATAAAAGAAAACACCAGGGAGGAGTTATCAGGTACGGTAATGCTGTATTTACCATCCAAGTCGGTAGCAGTACCGATAGAGGTCCCGGGAACGGAGACCGTAGCCCCCGGTATAGGCTGGCCGTTTTGGTCCCTCACCGTGCCTGTGACCGTTACATCCACTGCTGCCGTTGTCAAACGCTTGCCAGCAGTAAACGTGTTCGCAGAGGCAGATGTCAGCCCGCTGCTTTTCAGCTTGTTCAAGTTTCCTTCCAAGCTGTTATATTGGGCCAAAAGAGGCCCAGTTAACAGCGCGAATAGGATTGCTGCGGATGTGGCCATCCTTTTTATTTTCCAGCAATTGTGTAATGTTCTTTTCATTAATTTTTGGGTTTTGTTTGATTATTTTTAAGTAATAGTCGGTATAGTAATTAAGGTATATACCTTACCTTTCTTTATTTTTCCATAGGCAGCTATTTTTTGGTGGTTTGTAACTTTGCTTGAAAATCAGTCCAAATTGAATCCTTGATAATTGTGCAATCGATTGTGCATTTTCGGTAACATTATTGAATATCTAATAAATTAGTTAATTTACTGGACAGCTATCGATGGCTAATGTCAAAAAAATTGCCGTTTAAAAAAAACGCAAGCCCAAGTTTTTTATAAATAAAAAAAAATTGTGGTTTTTAGAAAATAAAAAGCTTTTGTCAGTTTATTTTTAAAAATTTTATTCTGCCAGAAAATTTGTCTTTAAATCCTATTCATTATAAAAAAATGAAAACTACCTGAATTTAATCTGGTAGTTTTCATTCTTGATGAATCGATTCATTTGTTTGCTATTTTTATCTGCTATCAATATACCAATTTTATTGAATCAGACTTTTGATCCAGCATGCGATTTACTTGATATCCCATTAATTTGGCCCAAAGAATCAGCCCCATCCATCCCGTCACTGCCCATAATACGCCTCTTTTCCATGTTTGCGTTCATAGTGTTTTTGGATCAGGGCTGGCTTTAACCGGGCCGCCTGAGGGTTGATCTGCAGCGTCAGGTAAGCCATCCGGGCGATCTCTTCCAATACTTTGCTGTTATAAACAGCTTTGTCCGCATCCTTGCCCCAAGTGAAAGGGCCGTGGTTTGCCAGCAAGACCATTTCAACCTCCCGGTAAGAAAGGCCTTTTTTTTCAAAGCAATCCACTATCTGTTGGCCTGTATTATGCTCGTAATCTCCCTGAATCAACTCGTCTGACATCGGAGGAGCACAAGGGATGTCAGGGGTCAGGTGATCCGCATGGGTTGTTCCAAAATTCGGGATATCCCGCTGAGCCTGCGCCCAACTTACAGCATAGGTACTGTGGGTATGGCAAATACCACCTATATCCTTCCAATATTTATATAAAAATGCGTGCGTTTTGGTATCCGAAGATGGACGCATCCGTCCGGAGACCACGTTGTTATCAAAATCCACTATCACCATGTCCGCCGGTTCCAGACTTTCGTAGGGAACCCCACTCGGTTTGATGGCAAAAACCTCCAGTTTCCTGTCCACCAGACTGACATTTCCAAAGGTATATACGACTAATCCCAATTCGGGTAACTGCATATTCGCTTTATAACAGGCGGTTTGCAGGTTTTCAAAATTGCTCATGATTGTTTTTTATCACTGATAATTAAGGTTGATTTATTTCGAAAGACAATCTTCTCGATAAGTTGGAACTAATTATCTCTTTTAAGGTGACTCAACCGTAAACCACATTAAACTCCGATTTCAACTAGTTGTCAGAAAGCAAACTATCTTTTTGCATATTTGGCCTAATCTTCTAAATTTGGCCCCGTGTATTTTAAAGATCAAATCACCTTTCAATAAAATTTTTTCTTTAAAGTCTAAAAACAAATCTAAGTAAAAAAACGATAAGTCAGGATTAAATACGTAGATCAAACCCGGATCTTGGTTTCTATTGACCGTGTGGTGTTTGGGTTTGAAGGAGAAAATAAAAAGCTGCTCCGGATTGAACTTGGCTTCGAAACAGAAGGAACTGGAAAAAGATAAAACCAAATCAAAAAAGGGGATAATTTTTACCTTATCAAAATAAAATACCAAGCACGGATTTTGAATTTTATTTTCAAAAATAACATGACTCCCGGCATAGCGTCTGAATCAAAAGTCCAACTGCCACACTCAGAATTCTCGGATAATTAGTAAATTCCGCCTTCAAATTTAAAGTACGAGTAAATAAGTTAGGCAATTTATCGGGATTGTACCCATTTAGCTAGTGTATGAAAAATATTGAATCGAAAGAACTCTGGTTTATTACGGGGAGTCAACATCTTTACGGGGAAGAAACCCTCCAACAAGTAAGGGCGCATGCCATACATCTTGCTGAAGAATTGGGAAATATAAAAGAAATCAGTGTCAAAGTTATATTTAAAGCTTTGGTCACCGGGATGGATGAGATCAGGCAGGTTTTTCAACATGCCAATCAATCAACTGCCTGTATCGGGGTCATCACCTGGATGCATACCTTCTCGCCGGCAAAGATGTGGATCAACGGCCTGAAAATCCTACAAAAACCGATGCTTCACCTGCATACCCAATACAACCGGGATATTCCATGGAGTAGCATCGACATGGACTTTATGAACCTCCACCAAAGTGCCCATGGAGACAGGGAGTTTGGCCACATCGTTTCCCGCATGCGCCTCAACAGAAAAGTAGTGGTCGGCCATTGGAAAGCCAACACGGTGGCAACAGAAATTGACGATTGGGCCCGGGCCTGTCTGGGATGGGACGATTGGCAAGGAGCGAAGTTTGTCCGGTTTGGGGACAACATGCGTCAGGTAGCCGTCACGGAAGGTGACAAGGTGGAAGCAGAGATACAGTTTGGCTTTTCGGTAAACACCCATGCCGTAGGGGACCTGGTTGATACCATCCACGCCATTTCCACTGAAGAAGTCGATGATTTGTTGCAGGTCTATGAAGACAGCTATGACCTGATGGATGTGCTATGCAAAGATGGGGCTAAAAGGGCATCCCTGTTTGATGCGGCAAAAATTGAGTTGGGATTGAAGCACTTTTTGGAAACGGGAGGATTCAAGGGATTCACTGATACCTTTGAGGATTTGCATGGATTAAAGCAGTTGCCGGGAATAGCGGTGCAGCGGTTGATGGCCATGGGCTATGGATTTGCGGGTGAAGGCGACTGGAAAACAGCTGCCTTGGTACGTGCGATGAAGGTTATGGGAACAGGCAAGCCGGGCGGAAATGCCTTTATGGAGGATTATACCTATCATTTTGATCCGGAAGACAGCCTTGTTTTGGGTTCCCACATGCTGGAAGTAGACCCTTGTCTTGCTTCCCACAAGCCCTCCTGCGAAGTACATCCTTTGGGGATTGGGGGAAAGGAAGACCCTGTTCGCCTGGTGTTTAATGTAGGAGCAGGACCCGGCCTCAATGCCTCTCTGGTGGATATGGGCAACCGCTTCAGACTAATTGTCAATGAAGTAGAAGCGGTGGAACCCCGGCATGAATTGCCAAACTTGCCGGTAGCCCACGTATTGTGGAAGCCTTTGCCAGATATGGAAACAGGTTGCAAAGCCTGGATTTTGGCAGGGGGAGCACACCATACCTGCTTCAGCCAAAACATTGGCAGCGCCATCCTGTCGGATTTTGCGGATATAGCCGGTATTGAGGTACTGACCATAGATCGGGATACGAGGATAAAGGAGTTTAAAAAAGAGTTGAGGTGGAATGAGATGTATTTTGGGAGGCGATAAAAGGCTTGGTTTTTTCTCATAAACAATTTATATTTAGGACTTAAAATGTATCCGGATGAAACATGTTTTGACCCTTGCGACTGTTTTGGCAATTCTTCTTCAAACTGGTTGCAGCCTTTTTGATTCTTCAGATTCAGAAGTAGCCGATGGAGATTTTCAACTGGTTAATGATGGAGAGGTAATTCTATCGCTTTCCAAAGTCGAGTTCTACGATTTTTCCTCAAATATTCTATACCTCCAACTAGGTTCTGATTTGGAGTTAATCAAAGATCAAATAGGCGGATCAGCAGTCCAAATTAAGCAACAGCCTATTTATTCGATCCTTGATCATTCTCATTTAAGTAGCTTCTTTCCTCAAGATCCATTCGTCTACCGGGATTTTGGCATGTTTGGAGATTTCGCTTTTCAAATTAACTACATGGGCTTGTCAAAAGTAGATCCGCGAAAAGACCCCCGTATAATCCGCACCTTACAAGATGCCGGAAAATATCGGGCAGGAATAAAATCCGAAATCGTGGACATTTCGCCAGCTACAGGCAATAGACTTTTGTTCACAATTAAATTGACCAATACTGATCCCGAAAACTACTATTACCTGGATCCGAATAAAATGGGCATGCCTCTGTTTAACTACTTCTCAAACGGTCCCTATTTTTATGATGAAAGCAATCAACAATACCGATACCACAGTCTGAGTGCGGCTCAACCTGAGCCTTTTGACAGCTGGAATATAGATTGGATGTCAAAACTGGGAAGAAATCAAACAAGGACCTTGTTTTTGGAATATAGCTACAAAGAGCTGCCGAAGGGAAAAACCGCAGATATTCATTTTAGCTTTCCGGGATTGAGTTTTTTCCATATTCGGGACCGAAATGAACTGTTGAGGAAGGATGGTAGAATCTGGCTTGGGGAAGCAGTAACGCAAAAAAATTTCCGATTTAGATAAGTTGAATAATTTTTACTTGGAAAGTATTTTGTTTAGCGGGAAACAACCAATATATTCAAGGTCAAAGTAAGCCCTTGTTTCCTATACCATGAAATACACCAAGATATCCTTTCACTTTTGCTTCACCGTTATCGTTTTTATGTCAATCATTCTAACGGGTGTTTCCCAGACCGAAAAATTCCCGGAATCAAGTATCAGTAATGGTCTCATTCAAGCCAACCTTTATTTGCCGGACACTGAATCCGGCTATTACCGCGGAACCCGGTTTGATTGGTCGGGGGTAATAGCCAGCCTGGAATATGATGGACACAGTTATTTCGGGCAGTGGTTTCCCAAATATGATCCTTTTTTGCATGACGCCATCACCGGACCCGTGGAAGCGTTTGACCCTATTGGATATGAAACCGCCAAACCTGGCGAGCCCTTTTTAAAAATAGGCGTTGGGACATTAAAAAAAATAAAAGATGAACCGTATCGGTTTACCTCCCCCTTTGAGATCCTGAACGGGGGTAAGTGGTCCGTTAAAAATAAAAAAGATCGGGTGGTTTTCACCCATATATTGAAGGATGCCAACGGATATGCGTACCTCTACGAAAAAACCGTAAAATTGGTCAAAGGGAAGCCTGAGATGGTATTGGCGCATAGCCTGAAAAACACAGGTGAAAAACCAATTGAAACCAAGGTGTATAACCACAATTTTTTTATGCTTGATGATCAGCCCATTGGTCCGGATTATTCGGTCACCTTCCCCTTTGATTTGGAGTTGATATCCAATACAAGAGGTATGGGTACGACGGTGGAAATCCAGAAGAACAAGTTGGTGTTTTTGGAACCCATTAAGCCCAGGGAAAGCATTTATATCGTTTTGGGAGGATTCTCCGACCAGGCTTCCGACTATGACATCACCCTATCCAACAGCAAAACCGGGGCTGGGGTGCGGATAACCAATGACCGGCCCATCACCAATTTGCCAGTATGGTCCATTCCGACCACCCTCTGTCCCGAACCCTACATGTTGCTCAGCGTTGCCCCGGGGGATACATTTACCTGGAACACAACGTATGAATTCCTATCTGAAAAACCCTGATCAACCAAAGTGAATCCGATTATAACCTTTCTTATTCAATGAAAATTTCTCAATCCCTGATGCCTTACACTGTAAAAACTTATTTGGTGCTGGCGACAGCTTGGTTTATAGGTTGCACTTCTCCCTCCCAACAAGATCAGAATTGGCCCTATTATGGGGGAAACAGCGGCGGCAACCGTTATTCCACCCTAACCCAAATCAACACCTCAAACGTCCAGGAGCTTCAAGAAGTCTGGTCCTACATGTCCATCGACACGACACAAGAAGGGTATAGGCCAAGGGAAATCCAATGCCAACCCATCGTGATTGACGGTATATTGTATGGAACCAATCCCTTGTTGGAATTATTTGCGCTGAAAGCAGATACGGGAGAAGAAATGTGGAAATTTGACCCATTTGCCGGAAAAACCCCCCGCTATCATTCCAACAGGGGAGTCATGTATTGGGAGGATGGATCGGAAAAACGTATCCTTTACACCGCAGGTACTTCCCTATATGCCGTCGATGCGTTGACAGGTGAACCCGTGACTGGTTTTGGAGAAAACGGATCTGTATCCCTCCACCAAGGTGTCGGGGATAACTTGGACCGGGACGAAAAAGACCTTGCGGTCATCGCAACAAGTCCCGGCATCATCTACAAAGATCTAGTGATCATGGGTTCTACGCTTTCCGAATCAGCCACTGCTCCACCAGGTCATATTAGGGCCTTTGATGTACGCTCGGGGGAGTTGAAGTGGGTCTTTCATACCATTCCCCAACCGGGTGAATACGGCTATGATACCTGGCCCAAAGATACTTGGAAGGTACTTGGAGGAGCAAATAACTGGGCAGGCATGGTGATGGATGAAGAACGGGGTTTGGTATTTATGGGTACGGGTTCTCCTTCTGTGGATTTTTATGGAGCCAGTCGGCACGGAAAAAACCTATTTGCCAACTGCGTGCTTGCCCTGCACGCAGCTACCGGTGAGCTAGCCTGGTACTATCAGATCGTACACCACGACTTGTGGGACAGGGACATTGCCTGCCCGCCAAATTTGATGACAGTCACCCATCAGGGCAAAACAGTGGATGCTGTGGCCCAAACCACCAAAGATGGATTGGTATTTCTCTTGGACCGGGATACCGGAGAACCGCTTTTTCCGGTGGAAGAAATTCCCGCTTTGACTGATTTTGCGCTTCCCGGCGAGGAATCCTGGCCTACACAGCCCCGACCTACCAAACCAGCACCCTTTGCCCGACAGGTACTGATGGAAGAAGACATTACCAACCGCACTCCTGAGGCCCGTGAATATGTAAAAGAAAGGTGGCTGCGATCCCGTTTTGGCAACAAATTTATGCCCTTAAGTAAGGAAGGGACACTGTATTTTGGCATTGGCGGTGGTGCCAACTGGGGAGGGAATGCCTCGGATCCCCAGGGAATCCTCTATCAGAATTCCAATGAGATGGTATGGGATGTAAAACTGGCCGAAATCCCCGCGGCAACCGACCAATCAGTTACCACAGGCAGAAGCTTGTACGTAACAAATTGTGCCCATTGCCACGGCATGGATAACAAAGGGGTCGCAGGTCAGGAATTTCCGGACCTTTCCCAAATCGGAACAAAATTAAGCCCTGCTGAAATCACAGCCATCATGAGCAACGGTCAGGGAAGAATGCCCGCCTTTCAGCACCTGGCCCTTGCCGAACGACAAACAATCATGGCTTACCTGACGGGTACCGAAAAGAAAAGGAATAAGCAGGACGACATTCATAGCCCCTTACCCGAACAGATTGTTTCATCCAATAGTGCGTTTCCATACAAGCCTGCTTTTACGCTGAACGGCTTAAACAAATTCCTGGACCCAGATGGCTATCCCGCCATGACCCCACCATGGGGAACGCTCAACGCCATAGACATGAATACCGGGGAATACCTCTGGCAGGTACCGCTGGGAGAGTATCCAGAACTGACCGCCCAAGGCATGCCCATCACAGGAACAGAAAATTACGGAGGGCCTGTAGTAACTGCGGGTGGGCTGGTATTCATCGC
>JBBQXZ010000036.1:0-28009 GCA_038209145.1 Cytophagales bacterium
ATGACAACCTACACCAGGCTTATCGAAAAAGGGAAATTAGAGGGAAAGATGGAAGGGAAATTAGAAGGGAAAATTGAGGGAAAACTTGAAGTGAAAACCGAGGTTGTTCTTAGCCTTCATGATGAAGGATTTGGAACGCCAAGAATAGCCAAAATCGTTAAGATGCAGGAAGGAGATGTTGCAAACATCCTCAAGGCCAACGGTAGGTTTGGGTGAGTATTTAATTGGTCCTGTTCTGCTTTGGACCTTATACTTTAGCCCAGTTTAACACTTTAGGGAATTAAACATTTTTTATATAGACAAGTTGGTGTGTAGCGTTTTTACACAGAATGCGTTTAGTTTTAGAAAAACCTCACCACTAGTATAAAGTCCAAGGATAGTTAAGTTGGTGGAAAATCTCCAACAGGATATTGACATGACTATAATTACTTGAATTTTGCGTAGTTATTTAAGCAAAAATCTCCTACTTTCTTCCATCCAAACCAAAAGTTGACCACTCCTCAGGGGAAAAAGTTTTTTATCTTTTTTAAATTCATTTTAAATTAGTATGATTTTTGAAATATTACCGATATATTGATTAAACAATATTCCAACTAACACTTTTATACCATGAAAAAGCTGATAATACCAATAATATTTGCTTGTTTGATATCTTTTCAAACATTTGGCCAAGATGTAACGGGAATGGAGACTTTTCCTGCAAAATCCGGAAACTTATATCAGGAGTTTGATTCTTATCAGCTGGATGAAACGTTACCCGACAAGGTCAGCATGACTGAACTCAAAATCAACAACCAAAGCCCCATGCCTATTGCTGTCCCCCCTATGGGTAATTACGTCAGCTTTCAGCTAAAAAAATTGCGTGTGCCTGCAGACCCTGCCCTACCTGCCTACGAAACAAAGGGGAAACTTACTGAGGCGGAAGAGTTGCTTTACCCCGAAAAAACCTTCTACATCATCCTTCCAGGAAAGAAAATCGAAAAATAACTCCACCTCCCTTTTTTCTATTCCTTACTTTTAACCCGAATTGTAACCCGTAAACGGGAACAATTCGGTTTTTTTCTCTCTAGTCTTCCAGGATTTTTTTTCAAAAAAAATTTATTGGTTATCTTGTCATCTTCTTATAAATAATTGAGATCTCAAACCCTGTTGTTGGAGCCTATATATTTAACAAAACTAAATGAATCCAATCAAGATTGCATCAGTACAATTTGAAAACAAAAGCGGGGACAAAGACCACAACCTGAGTACCATTGCGTCTTTTTGCCGAAAGGCTTCCGAAGAAGGGGTACAGGCCATCGCCTTTCATGAATGCTCCATTACCGGATACACCTTCGCAAAGAACTTAACCAAAGAACAACTCCTTGATGTTGCGGAAATTATTCCGGACGGACCCAGCATAAAACGCCTGCAGGAAATCGCCCAAACCTCTCAAATAGCGATCTTGGCTGGATTGTTTGAAAAAGACGAGAACAACGAACTCTTTAAGGCCTATGTGTGTGTGGACGAAAATGGCCTGGTTGCGAAATACCGAAAGCTCCATCCCTTTATCAATCCCCACATCAAGCCGGGCAATTCCTTTTGTGTATTTGACTTGTTGGGATGGAAATGTGGCATCCTGATCTGCTACGATAACAATATTGTTGAAAATGTGCGGGCAACCAATTTAATGGGAGCGGACATTATTTTTATGCCCCACGTCACGATGTGTACGCCATCTACTCGCCCGGGGGCGGGATTTGTAGAACCGACTTTATGGGAAAACAGGCACCTGGACCCAACCTCTCTTCGGATTGAATTTGACGGGTTGAAAGGACGGGCTTGGCTTATGAAATGGCTGCCTGCTCGGGCCTATGACAACGGGATCTACGTGGTATTTTCCAACCCAATCGGCATGGACGACGACCAGTTGAAAAATGGCTGCTCCATGATTTTAGACCCATTTGGAGACATCATAGCGGAATGCCGGAAACTGGACAATGACATGGCCATCGCAATAGTGACCCCCGAAAAACTGACCCAGGCAGGAGGATATCGGTACAAGAAAGCCAGAAGACCCGAGCTTTATGGCTCTATTTTAGGAGCAGATCATGTTTCCGAACAAAAGGTTGTTTGGATCCCAAATCATAAAAATCAAACTTAATCACTATACGCCATGGCCCTAAGTATCCCCGCCTGTTTTTACAGGATCAGTGTAAAAGCGATTATACGCAATGACGCAAACAAATTTATTTTGGTAAGGGAGGACAACGGCCTTTGGGAGCTCCCTGGGGGTGGATTGGACTTTGGAGAATCGCCCCAAGAGGGACTGCAACGTGAAATCTGGGAAGAGATGAGACTGAAAACTTCCTACATTGCTGATCAGCCCAAGTATTTTTTTACATGCATCAATCACAAGGGAGTATATATATCGAATGTGATGTATGAAACCAGCCTGGAGCATGAACAATTTACCCCAACCCCGGAATGTATGGAAATCGGCTATTTCTCCCCGAAAGAAGTTCTGGCCGAAAAAAATATGTATCCGAATGTGGTTGCCTTTGCCAAAATAGTTGAAAAGAACCCTTGATTCAACAATCTTTATCCACATTATCTTTGAATCAACTAATATTAACTAATCGAATTTAATAAGAAAACGCTATTTCTTTCTTGCACTGCTTTCTTTTATTGACAGCTGTGATTTGGGAGGTACTGCGACAGCATTGAGTTTATTTAAAAACTTTGTGCGTTTTATGCCTTCTTGGTTTCATCAGCAGTCATTTTTTAAAGGGGACCACAGCAGGGACGAAGATTCACATGGGCCATAGCCGTTTCTAATTGCTTGGTATACTTTGTGCCTTCTTGCTGTTCAAAGTGGTCATTTTTTGTACCGACTGTTTATTTTTTACCATTCTCAATAGGAGGAATTTAAAAAGGAAAGCCCTACTATTTAAAATAAACTGGAGGGCTTTCTCATTCGCTCTATTCGAGATTACTTGGCTAAAAACTGCCGCAACACATAATGGAGAATCCCTCCATTTTTGTAGTAGGCGATTTCAATATCGCTATCCAACCGCCCGATCACCTCGAAGGATAAGGTAGAACCATCCTGTCTGGCAGCTTTTATCTGAAGGGTTTTTAATGGAGTCAGTCCCTCGGAGATACCTGTAATATGGAAGGTTTCCAAACCGGAGATGCCAAGAGTTTCGGCAGATTGTCCATCCATGTATTGAAGAGGAAGCACTCCCATACCTACCAAATTACTTCGGTGAATGCGTTCGTAGCTTTCGGCAAGAACCGTTTTTATTCCCAGCAGGTTAGTACCCTTTGCGGCCCAGTCACGGGAGCTTCCACTGCCATATTCCTTGCCGGCGAGAACAACCAACGGAACGCCACCTGCCATGTATTTCTTGGAAGCATCGTAAACGGACATTTCTTCCCCAGTCGGAATATGGACAGTATAGCCACCTTCCTTTTTGGCCAGTTGATTTTTAATACGGACGTTGGCGAAGGTACCCCTTACCATCACCTCATCATTTCCTCTCCGAGAACCGTAGGAATTGAAATCAGAAGGATCTACCCCCTTTTCAATGAGGAATTTACCAGCAGGAGAATGGGACGAAAATGACCCTGCAGGGGATATGTGATCGGTTGTAATGGAATCCCCCAATTTTAGCAACACATGAGCGTCAATGATATCCTGTGGCTCAAGTACTTCCGATGATATTCCCTCGAAGAAAGGGGCTTGCTTGATATAGGTCGAACTGTCTGACCATTGGTAAACCTTATCCGAGGGAGCGGTCAGCGATTTCCATTGCTCGTTTCCTTCAAATATTTCCCCGTAACTTCTTTTAAAATCCTGGGGCGAAAGCACTTTGTTAATTACTTCAAAAATCTCCTCTTGAGTAGGCCATAAATCCCTAAGGTATACAGGTTCCAAATTCGGATCATATCCCAATGGCTCCTCGTTGAGGTCCACATCCACCCGACCTACCAAGGCATAGGCGACAACTAGCATGGGCGACATCAGGTAGTTCATTTTGACTTGGGGATGTACCCGGGCTTCAAAATTCCTGTTTCCGGATAACACCGAAGCAACGATCAGATCATTTTCTTCCACGGCTTTGGATATATGCCTGGGAAGCGGCCCGGAATTTCCTATGCATGAGGTACATCCATATCCGACCACATGAAAGCGAAGTGCCTCCAAATCTTCCAACAATCCCGAATTTTGGAGGTAATCCGTAACCACTTTGGAACCTGGTGCAAGGGAAGTTTTCACCCAAGGCTTCACATCCAAGCCACGTTGTCTGGCTTTTTTGGCAATTAGTCCGGCACCTACCATGACACTGGGATTGGAGGTATTGGTACATGAGGTAATGGCGGCTATAACCACCGAGCCATCATAAAGCACAAATTTTTCATTGTGGATTTTGACCACCACAGACTTCAGTCCATTTTTGATTTTGGTCTCTATTTCAATATCATCATTTTCTTTCAGGGATTCCTTTTCGATCGGCTGATTGCTCCCTCCTTCTCCAATCCAACGGGCATCTTCCCGCTTGTCTATGGGAATATATTCCCTTCCGTGAGCTTCCCTCAATAAACTTCCAAATTTTCTTTTGAAGTCTCGCAATAAAATTTTATCCTGAGGTCTTTTGGGGCCTGAAACGGTGGGCTCCACAGTCCCCAGGTCCAGTTCGACCACCATGGAATATTCAATTGCATCCTCGTCCTTTCTCCAGAGCATGTTTGCCTTTGCGTAGGTTTCTACCAGTTTAATCTGATCCTCACTTCGGTTTGTCTTCGCCATGTAGTCCAGGGTTCTGTCATCAATTGGGAAATAGGTGACAGTACAACCAAATTCAGGCGACATATTGGCAATTGTGGCTCTATCGGGAACAGAGAGGTGATCGAGTCCCGGTCCAAAAACTTCAACAAATTTCCCCACCACGCCATGTCTGCGAAGCAATTCTGTGATGGTGAGGACCATGTCGGTGGCCGTAGTTCCCAAAGGAAGTTTACCCGTAAGCTTAAGTCCAACCACCTGCGGCATGATGAAATATATAGGCTGGCCCAATATGGCAGCTTCTGCTTCTATGCCACCTACACCCCAGCCAACAACTCCGATGCCGTTGACCATTGGGGTGTGGGAATCTGTGCCTACCAAAGTGTCCGGAAATACGTTTCCATCGCGCGCTATGACTCCCTGAGCAAGGTATTCAAGATTAACCTGATGACAGATGCCCATTCCTGGAGGTACAACAGAAAAATTGTCAAATGATTTTTGGGCCCATTTCAGGAATTCGTAACGTTCTCCATTTCGTTCATATTCCACATCCACATTTTTTTTATACGAATAATCAGTCCCGAAATAATCCACTTGCACGGAATGGTCTATAACCAAGTCCACGGGAATCAGCGGATTGATTTCATTGGGATCCTTTCCCTTTCGTACGGCTTCAGCCCTGAGGGAAGCAATATCAACCACCGCAGGTACACCTGTGAAATCCTGCATCAGAACCCTCGCAGGCTTGAAGGGAATATCCTTATCGGAAGATGCCGGTTTCCAATTCAGAATGGTCTCCAGGTTTTCTTTTGTAATCGCAAAATCATCAAAATTCCGGAGGGCATTTTCAAGCAAAATGCGTATCGAAAACGGGAGCTTTTTTATACCGTAGCCTTGACTTTGAAGTTCCTCCAGACTCCAATAGGCCAATTCTCCCTGAGGGGTCTGTAGCGTTTTTTTGATATTATATGGGTCTAATGACATAGGAGAGTTTTTATCTGGTTAAAAAGAAGTTTACAATTTACAACTTGATACAATTGCCTTTAATTCCTGAATATAAGCTTTTTTGTCCAATTTCTATAACTTTTCCCTAAGGACAGAAATAGAAGTGGTATAAAAAAGAAAAAAGCGGATCGGATCCGCTTTTTTCTTATTCTTCATCCAATTCTTTCGCCTCTTCGCTTTTTCGGAAAGATCTTCTAAAAAACCAATGATACCTTAAAGCGTCCAATGTTTCATTAAATGATTCGGCACTTTGGTCCAGGTTGCCCATCGCACTTTTGAGGTATGCCGCAAACTCCTCGTCGTTTAGAATCATACCTGCCGGATTATCTGGAGATGCCAGCTTTTCAGTGACAGCTTTAAGGTTATTGGTTACGGTATTGGCATCCTTAAGGGTAGATTCCAATCCTTTAGCACTACTCTGAAGGGAAGCGTAAAGGGTTGTGTCACTTAGGAAGCTGTCTATTGTAGTCCCTTTTTTGTTAAGCCTTTGGGAAAACTGGATCAATTCCGATGTCAATCGGCTGCTCTTGGAAGCGGTCTGATTTAAGTCCCCCATTAAGCCCCTGAAATTTTCGGCAAGTAAACTGTCGGTAAGCAATGCACCAACGATACCTTCCCCACCTGAAATTTTGTGGGTTAGTTCTTTTAAATCATTGGTGATACTCACTAAATTTTGGTTGTTCACCTGAAGAGTTTCCATCATTTTGTCAGTATCCAGCGGCATTACTGCCTCCAAACGGTCCCCCTCAGCAATGGAACCTGCCTCTGTGGTTCCCCCATAAATGACAATTATCTTATTGCCTATAAGTCCATCCGAACTGATCGTAGCCTTGGAATTTTTGCGAATATAGTCTCTCGTATTGGCATCCAGGTTCATTTCAATTTCCACTTGGGATTCGCCGTAAAAGTTGATTTTACGCACGGTTCCTATTTTAACTCCGGAAAACCAAACATTATTTCCAGTCTGCAGGCCGGCTATGTCGTCAAAGACAGCTGTCACCCGGTAACTTTTCACAAAGGTTTTCTGCTGTGACCCCAACGTCATTATACCTGCTATCAAGATGATGATCCCAATAAGGACAAAAATGCCAACGATTACGGTTTTTTTATTATCGTCTCTCATGTGTTGATAAAATTATAGTCATAAAATGATTTTATTCTTTCATCCGGAAGGCTGAATACCTCTTGGAATTTTCCCTGTGCGCTAAACTTACCGTCCAGCAAAATTGCCACCCGATCTCCTGTCGTTTTAGCGCAAGTTAAATCGTGTGTGATAATAATGGAAGATGTTTGATATTTCTGGTTAACCTGATTAATCAAGTTGTTAATTTCCACACAGGTAATGGGATCAAGTCCCGCAGTAGGCTCATCATATAGCATGATTTTGGGTTTTAATATCAAAGTCCTCGCAATACCGATCCGCTTCCGCTGACCTCCCGAAAGCTCAGAAGGCATCTGATTTAAAGTATTTAAAAGTCCAACTCCATCCAAGACTTCCTCTACCAAGCGGTTTTTCTCGGCTGCTGTGAGCCCCTTTACATTCCGGACAAGCGGAAACTCCAGGTTTTCTTTGACCGTCATGCTGTCATAGAGGGCAGAAGCTTGGAATGAGAAGCCTATCTTAAGTCTCAATTCATTAAGCCTTTTGGAAGGAAGGTCAACTACTTCGTTTCCCAGGACTTTACAGGACCCTTCATCCTGACTAAGCAGGCCTACCATTATTTTAATAAGTACGGATTTGCCACTACCGGACTTCCCCAGTACCGCCAAGTTTTCCCCATGATATAAATCCAAATCAACCCCCATAAGAACATCAAGTTCTCCGAATGATTTGGTAAGCCCATTTATTTCTACAACCTTATCTACCATGCTTACATTTGTCTGAAGAAGTTAATAATCTGCAAAGACAACAGTTCCTCAATAAATATCAGAAACATTGCCATTACAACCGCCGCATTGGCTGCTTTCCCAACTCCCTCCGTACCTTTGGTGGAGTTATAGCCCTTGTAACATCCCACTATACCAATGGTAAATCCAAAAATTAAAGATTTTATCAGCGATGAGGTAATGTCCAAGAAAGTCAGCGCATCAAAAACCTGAACAAAAAAGGTCGAAAGGCTTACCAGCTCATTTTTACTTACACTCATAAATGAACCCATAAGCGCCACAAAATCTGTGTACATAACCAAGACAGGAATCATAAACGTACTGGCCAACACCCGACTAACAACCAAGAATTTAAAGGGGTTGGTGGCGGATACCTCCATGGCATCGATCTGTTCGGTCACTTTCATGGAGCCAATTTCAGCCCCTATACTTGAACCCACCTTACCCGCCGCAATCAATGCAGTCACCAAGGGACCCATAGCGCGGACCACCGCAATAGAAATCAAAGCCGGCAGCCAGGAGGCTGCACCAAATTCTGAAAGCGAAGGACGGGATTGATTCGTGAAAACGATGCCAACTATAAAACCAGTCAATGAGATGAGCGGAAGGGAATTGTACCCAATCTGATAGCATTGGCGAATAAATTCTTTAAACTCATAAGGCGGAAACCAGACTTCCTGAAAAAACTTGAGAACGAAACGATAAGCACTTGCTAGCCCCGAAAAGAATTTATTCAACCTTTTACCCAGAAAATAGGAGACTTTTGGTGATTTTTCTGACATTATTGATTGTTTTAAACTTAACTCATGTGATTATATTAAACCTGACTCGTTACAAAAATAGGGGCGGCTGAGAATTAAAGAAACTCATCGATCACCTCTTTTCTAAGGGGCTTTACCAAAAAACCACTCACCATATCAAATCCGTAACTTTTTTCTATATCCTGTGAATCTAAGGAGGACGTTAGCATTTTTACTTCCATTTTAATTCCTCTTTCTTCCATAAGCTTTAAAAAATCCCATCCTTCCATTTCCGGCATATTGATGTCAAGGAGCAAAATGTCTGCCATATTTTTCTCCAACCAACTCAACGCTTCATACGGGTTTTCGAAGAAAACCAATTCCAAATTCGGGTTGATTTTCAAAAGTATGCGCTTATTTATCATATGCTGGACTTTGTCATCGTCAACAAAGATTATTACTTTGGAGTATTGACTTCCCCCCGTCTCATTTGCGCTTAAATCATTGTTATCCATCAGTATCTGATTTACCTTTTTAATTTCTTTATCCAGCTTTTTGGCTGAGGTCCGTATCATATTTAACACCTCCTTCGAAATCGTATCCTGATCACCGGTTAAACTAATAATGCCTAAAATATTGGCTAATGGGCTTCTAATGTGATGAGAATGGACAAAAGAAAATTCCTTAAGCCGCTGGTTTTGATCTTTTAAAGATTCATTGAGCAACATGTTTTCCTGAAGGGAATGGTGTATCTCGGAATGATCTACCGCCAATACCATAACGCAGTCCTTACCATCATACAAAAAAGGCATGGAAAACAAATCCACGTGTCTGGGATCATAATTTTTATCAATCATTACCAAGTTTCTTGTCGTGTAGGGTTGCCTGACCAATTCAATTTTTACTTTTTCAGGATTCTGAAACAAGGATGTGAACATCTTATCCCCAAAACTCCTGGTGTAAGAACCATAATTTTCCAAAGCAAGCTCGTTAGCAGTGAGAATCGTATAAGTGTCATCCGCAATTACCCAAACACAATTAGGAAGTTTTTCAAAAATTAGGCGATAGCGTTTTTCAAGTTTGTCTTCTAATTTCTCGTATCTCAAAGTAGTAAAATAAGCGTGAATTATAACAAAAAGAGTTATAATGGCTGCCTGACTGATAAAAAACACCTGAACAGACTGAATACCCATGAAATCCATCAGGGGTACATGATAAATGGCAGGAAGCAGGAATATCATCCCGGCAAACAAACCATATTTCAAAGTACAAGCTATTTCGGGTTTCATAGGTATGACATCAGGAAATAAAATTAAACATAAAATTTAGCTTTTGAACCCAAAATTTTTTTAACGATTTTAATTTTAATTAAATGGCAAGAAAATATCGAATATGTTTGCCCCTTCATAACTTTTAAAGCACACAAAAAATGATCCATAGTTCCATAACTTCACTTATAATTACCTACCACAAATTTCCGAATAAGGGCAGTAAGCGCACTTATCGAGATCCTTTGTTTGGTCAAAAGGAATATCCCGACCAAATAACTCCTCCAAAATGACCCGAAGGTGACTTTCATACACTTCTTTGTAGTTCAGATAATCTTCAACAACAAGTGCTTTTCCCCCGGACTCTTTTATTTCTAGGTAGGGTGAGAAATCAGAAGCATATATATCCCGTAAATTAAGCAGCGCTGGCTTAAGCGGCAGCGTATTTTCAGGAAAATTATGGTGATACAAAAGCCCATAAAACAACGTCTGCATCGCCGCTTTGTTGCGGCTCTTATTTTCTCTGTCAAACAGGCCGGCTATGCTTTGAAACTGTTTGCTGTCTTTACCTGATTTGTAATCCATCAATCGAATGACCCCTTCCCGTTTATCTACCCGATCTATTATCCCACCCAACAATACAATTTGTGATCCAAAAGAAGTTTGAATGGAGAATTGGGCCTTATATTTCTTTTCCGCTTCTAATGAAATGATTTCGAACGGGGCACTTCCCGCATCCAATTCCAAAATCTTCACCAGGTATTTTTGCAACACATCCCGCGCGATTGTCAAGTGCCCGGTAAGTTTTAACTGATCGTCTTCCTGCAAGAAATATTGTTTTCGGATGGCTTTCTCAATCGCCGGAAAAATAAAATCTTTCAGGGATGGGAAATCGCCCGGGGTAAGTACATTCCTTTTCTTACGTGCTATAAATCCCAAATAAAGATTCTCCAAAGCACCATGAACCAGATTCCCGAAGACGGCTGGGTCAACTTCCTCACTGACGACCTCCTCTTCGGCCAGTTCAGCAAGGTATTTAAAATAAAATTTTAGCCGGCAATCCAACCAAACGGATATAGCTGACGGAGAAATGGCCACGGCACCTGGCCCTGCCTCATTTACCAAATACCGCTTCATCAAGTTCAGGATAACAGGATTCCTCTGAATGGTGATCGCTTCTCCCGACTTTATATCTACAGGCACAAACACCACTTCTTCCTTCATTTCTTCTCTTTCCAATCCCAATTCTTCGGAAAGCTGGTACAAATAACGGCTTTTTTCACCGGCTCGACCCTGATCTCCCGCTGTGGTATAGATGAGGTGTACCTCTTCCGCCCTATGTAGCAACCGGTAAAAGGTGTACCCATAGATCGCATCATTCTGTTCCTGTACCGGAAGCCCAAATGCCCTTCTCAAATTAAAAGGAACCATGGAATTCAGGGAAGCTTTTGGTGGGAAACTGCCTTCATTCATGTGACAGATGATAACTCTCCTGAAATCCAGGTTTCTAGACTCCAATACACCCATAATTTGAAGCCCTTCCAAGGGCTCGCCCTCGAAGGGCAATTTCACCTCACGAAAGATCTGTCGGAAAATCCGGATCACAAATTCGAGACTCACCGTAACCTCCGATCTTTTTGACAGCAATTCCTTAAGTCGGTTCAATTGCTTGTAGCACTGAAACAAATAACTGCGATCCAACCCATCCACGCCAGATCGCTCCGCAAGAACCTGAACAAGCTCCATCAACCCCGATAGCAAATCACGGGAAAAGTAGTTGTTGAAAACCAACGCATAAAGCCTCCCTCCGCGCTGTAGCGTTTCCTTTTTGACATAAACCTGATTTGTGGCCTGAATAGTATTGCTTATTTCCAGAGACAAAACTGGATTTTCTTTCCGCAAATAGACCGAGGATAATAGGTCTACCACGGGTTTGTGATAAAAAAACACTTCGTCACCCTCCATTTTGGTATAACGCTGCAACTCCAGCACCGACTCCAAGAAGGTGTAAATGGGCGTGTTTTTAACAGGATACCCCATGGTCACATTTACTTTTTCGATCCCCTGTGGAAGTGTGTTTAGGAGTGGAAAAAGCAGTTGCTCATCCGGGAGAATTACCACAGTCTCTTCCAGATTTTCAAAATCCCCAACCTGGGCAAGTATTGACCCGGCCAAGTTGGCTTGGGTGACTTTCAATGGGGTGGCGTATGTTTTAATGTTGATTTTTTCTTTACCTATCCGCTGCGGCAACGCTTCCGGAAAAGTGGGTCCCAATACCGGATCTTTAAGATATTCTCTGAAAAACAATCCCGATTCCTGCTGGGGATCCGCTGTATAATAGGCGTCGAGGTCCCAATAGATTTCGGCATCATAAAAAGCAATGAAATGCTTTATCAGCTTTTTTTCAGTAAGGGTAAATGCATTAAAA
This sequence comes from Cytophagales bacterium, assembly GCA_038209145.1. Classification (GTDB taxonomy): domain Bacteria; phylum Bacteroidota; class Bacteroidia; order Cytophagales; family Cyclobacteriaceae; genus Lunatibacter. Next base: position 12,097 of record JBBQXZ010000036.1, read on the forward strand.
CCCACAAAGACATGGTTGGATTCCGGTGGTTGCATTTGTGGTAGGGATTCGGCAACCTGACGATAGATCATACCTGCATAAGCCAACCCTGAAACTTTCAAGCTACCTTGAAAAGCCCCGTATAGGGGTGCCAGTAATTCCCAGAATTTAAGAAACTTGTCTTTGTGGTGACTTTCTTTTCCTTCAAAGGACCTCCAAAAAGCCTTGATAAGGGCAATCTGGTGTTCGGTAAGAAAGGACCAGTCAGTTTCAATTTCTTTGATCTCCGACAACTGATGGTACAATTTGCTAGCATCCACCATAAATTGGTCCAAGTCATTGAAGTCCTTTAGAATCAATTCCCCCCAAAAATAAAACCTGTCAAACGGTTCTGGAGTTGGGTGCAGCTGGGTATATACTTGGTAGAGTTCAAAAATGAGGGTAAGCGAATCCGCAGGCCGCAACTGTGCCATGTCATTAAAAAGATCTTCAATCGTTTTAATGGCAGGCATCCAGGCGGGTTGCTGAATCAACTGACCCAAGTGCCGGGTAAAAAACAAACCGGCCCTCCTGTTGGGTAAGATTATTGTCATACCCCGTAATTGGCCCTTTCTGTTCAGTAAATCTTCGGCTGTTTCTCGCAAAAAACTATCCATTCGCTATATATTTTTATTTATTTATTCTACAAAACTTGAGATTTACATGCTTATTCCTTCCTAATAATGGATTAAGGAGGGAGGACGTTTTTTAGGAATATATCTCCTCAATGCGCACGCTATCCAAATAACACAGGTAACCCTTCACAGGTAAGTTTAACAGCTTTTTCACTAAAGACATGTATTCCTTAATTTGGAACAGATAGTCCTCTCTTGGCAGTCCCGTTTTGAAATCTACCACCTCTACCACGTTGGGATAAATGATGATTCGGTCCGGCCTCTTGTGATAGCCTCCTGGCAATAAAATACCTTGTTCGGTAAGAATTTCACCCTCCCCCTCAAACCAGCTTTTGAACTTTGGGATGGCAAAGAAATCCTTGATTTTAGATTGGATTTGGTTTTTTTCTTCGCTGTCAAGGACCCCCTCAAAATATAAGTCATCCAACCCTAATAAAATATCTACCTCCGTCTTGGATACTTCCAACAGGTGGTGGATCATGGTACCAAAATCACCCTGATTCCGTTTGTAAATTCCCGATTCATTCAAATCCCCCGGATAGGCTTTCACTTGCAATAAATCCGACCAAGACCGGTATTCCCACCGTAGCGGGTAGGGAAGTGGGTTGGGAGTCAAGGCCACCTGCTCCGAGGGCCAATCTCCAAAATCAAACACCCGGACATCCTCGTTATAGTAACTGCTGAGCGAAGTGCCGTCCAGCATGGCAGAAGATGACCGAACTACTTGAAGTAGATTCGCCGCAAGGGTTGAAAAGGTCGCTTTTGAAGTAGGCTTATAATGGGGGGAAAGCCCCCAAAACACCTCTTCTGCCCTGGTGGCTGCCACATAGACCATATTCAGGGTGTCCAAAAAATTCATTAGAATCTCTTCCTGATAGGTTGATCGAAAAAAAGAGTCTTCCAGGGTTCGGTTTATAGTTAAGGGGATTACCGCATTCCATGTTTCATTTTCCAGTTGGAATGGGGTCCAGACAATATTTCCCTTGGCATTGTCCACAATTTTCCAATTGAGAAAAGGCATCAATACAACCTTGAATTGCAATCCCTTTGATTTGTGGATCGTAAGGATACGGATGGCATCATGGCCTTCGGGAATTTTGACAGTTAATTTATCCTGATGGTTTTCCCACCATTCCAAAAATCCGGTTAAATCTGCCCGGTTTTTTGCCACAAAGTCATATATGCCTTCTTTGAATGCAGATAGGTAAGCCCTTTCCAGTCCCAAATTGTTGAATCCCAGAAATTCAGTCATCACATCGACCAACTCCAAGAGTGGAAGTTGGAGTAATTTTGCTTCCTGCGCTTCGAATGCCTTGAATTTGTCTTTCAGATAATCAGGGATGGAAGAATTGTGAAACAATTCATGATCTATGGGAAAACCAAACAAGACAGACCAGTGGTACCACATGGTCCATAAATTTACCTTATCTGAAGTATCGGATAGAAAGCGAAAACCAGCAACGAGGCACTTGACGGAGGTAGATTTACTCGCCAGCAAGGCTTCATCCGAAAGCACTTCAAATGAATACGGACTGCCTGGATGTTCCAGCCCATACCCTACCAAAGCATCCGCAACTAGCAGTCCCTCCTTTTTTGTCCGCACCAAGAAAGCGATATCTTTTGGACGAAAACCTTTATCCTGTAGCTCCATGACCATTTCGGGTATCCGTGCCAACTGCATTTCTTGCGACGTAAGTTCATCATCATCCTCTTGATCAGCAGTCAAAAACTCCAGCCTGACCTTCCCTTTAAAAATAGCATTTTGTTTGGTTGAAGCTACTTTTTGGGTGACATCGGCATAAGCCTTTTGAAGTAATCCACCATCCCCAATACCTTGAATATTTTCCAAAACCGCTGCCAGTTGATCGGGTAAGGCCTGAAACAAGGCATTGTTGAAAGCAACAATGGCTGGCAGACTTCGGTAATTGGTGTCCAAATTTTGAATATCCATCCCGTAATGGCCCAATTCAGATTCTACTTGATCCAGCAGGAGACGCATCTCCCCTCCACGCCAGCGATAAATAGATTGCTTCACATCACCCACCAACAAATTGGTATGTCCTTGCGATAAGGTGTTGACCAAGAGGGGCCGGAAGCTTGCCCACTGAAACCCAGAAGTATCCTGAAACTCATCGATCAGGTAATTCTGGAATTTATTTCCCACCTTTTCGTAGATAAATGGGGCATCGATATCGGCAGTGATTTCTTTTAAAAAGTCGTTCGCATCCGAAATAAGCAGGATATTTTCCTCCTCTTTCAAATTCTCAAGTTCTTCCAGAAGGTTTTTAAATACCCCAAATACGAAGAAATTTTTACGGATTGCCTCTAAGGTATTCCATTGCGTTTTCAAATGGAGAATCTGCGCCCATAGTTCGGCGAGGCCCTCCCGAACAGCCGCCTCAATCGGGTATTTTAGTTTACTGGTTTTGGTATACCAAGCTTCTGGATCATCTGATAAGTTTCTTTGGGTAGGTGAAAGGTCCGGTATCGGATTAAAAGGTTCTCCCAGTTGGTCAAACTTCTTGGCAAAAGAAGCGTTACTTCCCTTAAAATCCTCCCAAACAAGACCATGACGCACTCTGAGTTGATTGGCCAAAATTTTCATTTCCTGAGCCTGGGTGATGATCAATTTCCGCTGCCTAAATATGTAGGCCTGTAGGCCGTGAATATTATCCCTGTTTTTAAGGAAAGCTTTGATTTCCATACTGTACCTTTTGAAAGCTTCCTGAAAAAGCTGCTTCCCCAAATTCTTGATATTGCGACGTATGTCCCAAGACTTTCCTTCCTGGATCTGTTCCACCGCATAGGCCACTAACCACTTATGCAAAAATTCATCGGAGGCCACTTGAACGATCAGTCTGTCCACCAAGCGGTCGAGGACTCCGTCTTGATCGAGTTCAACGTCAAATTTGGCCTGAAGATCAATTTCTCTGGCAAAAGCACGAATAATCCGCTGAAAGAAACTGTCTATGGTACTGACCGAAAAGGCACTGTAGTCATGTAATATCGCGGATAAGGTTGTCTTTGCCCGACTTCGCAGCTCTTCCGGAGTAATTTCTAAATGCATCAGGAGGACACTGTCCATTTTCTCCCCTGGATTTACTCCTACTTTGAGCCTTCCCAGTTCCCTGAGTATCCGTTCCTTCATTTCTTGGGTGGCTTTGTTGGTAAAGGTTACCGCCAAGATGTGACGAAAGGCCGTTGGAAATTCCAAAGCAAGCTTCAGGTATTCCATGGTAAGTGTATAGGTTTTCCCAGAACCCGCAGAAGACTTATAGATTATAAATGGATTGTTGCTGTTCATTTGGTTTGGGCAAATTTTCTATCCCTTTCTAAAATTAATTGAAAGTAAGAAATAAATTTATAAATACAGGAATCACCTGAAAATTGAATAATTTTAAGCCAGTTAAGCTTTTAAATCAAATTAAAACCCGCTCATGTTTTTCTACGCATCTCAGTTGTTCAGCTTTTTGGCCATGCCGTTGACCATTATTTTAGTTCTTTTGATTGCGGGGTTTTTAGTAAAGCCCGGCTCATGGAAAAAAAGACTGACTGGCAGCGGAATCCTTTTGCTTTTGATTTTTACAAACAATGCCTTGAGTACCCTCGTGATCAATGCCTGGGAACCGACTTTCAAGCCTATAGTATCGCTACCTATATATGACATTGGGATTGTCTTGACGGGAGTGACGAACATCAACAAGACAGCTGATGACAGGACGTTCTTTGACAAAGGAGCCGACCGGGCTACCCATGCTGTGCAGTTGTATAAAGAAGGAAAGCTAAAACGGATTCTCATTACTGGAGGTCAGGGATTTCAGCCAAAAAACAATCAAAAGGAAGCCATTTTACTGGCCAATTTTATGGTGACGGCAGGTGTACCTGCAAGTGATCTTATCCTGGAAGATGAATCGAAAAACACAAGGGAAAACGCAATGTTTACAAAACGCACCTTGGAGGGGCGTGGGGAAAACCTCGAGCAACGGTTTTTGCTTATTACTTCTGCCTTTCATATGAAAAGAGCTGAAGGTTGTTTTAGAAAAGTAGGTTTGACGGTGGACACCTATCCGGTAGATTACTACGGCAACGATAATCCGGTAAACATCCGAAACCTCATCCAGCCTTCTCCCAACTCTTTGCTGCTATGGCATAAGTTGACAAAAGAATGGATAGGACTTCTTGTTTACCGAATGATGGGTTACGTTTAATTTATCGCCATGTTGAAGCTTTCAACTTTGAAATTGCACACAGAACGTCACTTAGGCTGATTTGCCCGATAAGCTTCCCTTCCTTTATTACCGGAAATCTTCTGATCCGAAGTGTCAAAAACTGTTGGGCAGCATCGAAGATGGATAGATTTGGATCCATGGTATGCACGCTTGACGTCATGAGTTCAAACACCGGTGAGGGAAACGTGGGAGTATTGGTATATTGTCCCTTTATGATTTCTTTTAGACAATCACCTTCTGAGATCATTCCGACCAACTTACCGTGACTGTCCATAACAGGGCCTCCTGAAATTTTCCTCTTTGTCAGCACTTCGATCACGTAGTCAATGGTATCCTCAGGATGGAAAGTGATCAAATTAACAGACATGAAGTCCCTGACGATGAAATTTTGCTTTTCGGCATTTTTTGATGGGGCTTCTCTCACCCCCTGAAAACTCTTAACCATGGTATTTTTGGGTTTAGTTGGGCCATTAATTTAGCAATAAAATCTTATCAAACCAACGAAATGCCAACTAATCGATTCCTAAGTCCTTAAGTTTAATTATTTTGCGTCTGATAGAAATTTATTTTTTCCCTGTATGCCTCAACAACCAAAGGATCTATTGTCAGTACCCGCTCCATACTTTCGGGATCAGCTGATAGCCTAACCTCCGGATGCTGATATAAGCCTTCGGATGGTCTGTATAGCTTACAACTGCTGTGGAATTCATCAAGGTAGCCAGTTTCGTACAATGCATCCAAAAGATCCACCCGGGTGCCTCCTCCTGGCATCACAATAATGCGGTTTCCTGCCTGTTTCAGCATAGATTGAATTCCCATAATCCCTTCCGCGACTGTATTACTCCCGCCAGAAGTAAGCACCCGACTAAAACCACATGCTATTACTGATTCCAGTGCATCAGACAAAGAATACGAAATGTCAATCGCCCGATGAAAAGTGCAGGGAAGTCCGCCAGCTTTATCTATAAGGTGATTGCAGGCATTCCTGTCTACACTGCCTTCTGGGGTCAATACGCCAAAAACAAAACCGCTAGCTCCCGCTTCCTTAAGAAGGCGAATATCCGTCGCCATAACTTCAATTTCTTCGTCAGTATAAACAAAATCACCTCCCCTGGGCCTAATCATTACCATGATGGGGATAGAAAGTTGTTTTCTAAGAAATGAAAACAACCCCAAACTCGGCGTGGTGCCCCCTTCTCCGATATCCGCACATAATTCAATCCGGTCCACACCTGACTTTTCTGCCAACAGTGCTGCCTCTACGGTATATACCGGACATTCCAATAGGATTTTTTTACCCATTTCGTTTAAATTTACTTCCCGAATCTACCAATGCTTTTCCTTCCTTGTGATGTCTGGCGAAATTGAACCCCGGTTGCACGGCATATGCGCCGTACTCTCCGTCTTTGTTAAGTGCCAAAAATCCCGCCTGTATATTTTCAACGTTTTTGTTTTTTGAGATCAGCCTCTTCACAGCCTCTTCACAGGCCTCCTGGGGTGATCTTCCCTGCCTCATCAATTCCACGATCAGAAAGCTCCCACAAATCCGGATGATGGATTCGCCCAATCCTGTGGCAGTAGCGGCTCCAACTTCATCATCCACAAATAACCCGGCACCTATGATCGGACTATCCCCTATCCTGCCGTGCATCTTGTAGGCCAGCCCTGAGGTAGTACAAGAGCCTGCCATTTTACCCCTGGCATCCAAGCCTATCATCCCGATGGTGTCGTGATTCTCCACATTAATTATCGGTTTGTATTCAGATGTTTTTTTCCATTCCAGATACGCTCTTTCGGCCCCGGGACTCAATGCTTCTTTTTCTAAAGGAAATCCTTCGGCAATGGCAAATTGCCTCGCTCCTTCTCCGGCAAGCATCAAATGGGGAGTTTGTTCCATCACCTTTCTGGCTAAAGAAATGGGATGCTTGATCTGACGTACAAAGGCTACAGACCCACACGAACCGTCCCCTTTCATTATAGATGCATCTAAGGTAACAATACCTTCCCTATCCGGGAGTCCCTGTAATCCCACAGAAAGGTTTGTCAAATCAAGCTCAGTGACCTTCACGCCTTCCTCCACGGCATCCAATATGGAGCCGGATGCCTGCAACACCTCCCAAGCCTTATCATTGGCGGGCATGCCGTGATTCCATGTCGACAATATCAACGGTTTATATTTTTCGCTATTTTTTCCAATTCCGAGAATCCCTGACTCCCAAGACAAAGGGGCCAAGAGACTTGATGAAATTAGCGATTTTTTTAAAAATTTTCTTCTACCCTTCATAGTGATTGCCCATTTTTTACTAGTTGTTTCTGTTTTGTTGTGGTTCTTACAAGTAAATTTTAGTAAATATCTTTTCTTTGCTTAGTTTTATGATTGTTAATAAAATCGCATGCAGCAAACCAAAATTGATTGTTGGCCAATCCCTTTTGGTGGATGGATAATAACCCTGAAATTTGAACATTTCAAAATTAACAGAAAAGCTTTAATATTTTTTGGTTTAAGTAAATATAATTAAATAAAATTTTTGATTAACTTGCGGGAATTTCCATTTGGTATGAATTTAATTGATCCAATAGTAGAACTCGAAAAAAAAGAAGGCGTAGTAGAAGTAAAAAACTATGTCAATAAAATTAAGATAATAAAAGAGTTATACACTGGTGGAAGTAATACTGCCAGCTATATAGGTCAAGCCGTCGGAATCAGCCTGCCTACGGTAAATCTATTATTGACTGATTTGTTGGAAGAACGACTCGTGGTAAAGGAAGGCAGGGGAAAGTCCCAAGGAGGTAGAAAGCCAGACTTATATGGATTGGAGGGAGAATCCTTTTATATCCTGGCCATAGATTTGAACAGGTTTTCAGCAAGAATTGCGATTTACAATACCAAAAATGAACGGGTTTCAAAGATTCACAACAAAAACATCCCTTTAAATAACGATCCCAAAACCATCGACACGATTTTTGAGTACTCAAATTCCATTATAGAAAATTCCGGGATTGCTTCCGATAAAATCATTGCCATTGGGATCACCATGCCCGGATTAGTAGATGGGGTGTCAGGTGTGAATCACACGTATCTAAAAAGCGGGAAAAAAAGTCTCAGGGAAATACTCGAAAAGAAATTTGGACGCAAGGTTTTTATAGAGAACGATGCCAGGGCAAAGACGTTGGCTGAGTTTAAATTTGGTCAAAACAAGTCCTGTAAGAATGTTTTGGGTGTCTTTGTGGATTGGGGAATTGGCCTTGGAATCATTATTGAAGGAAAATTGTATCGGGGATACTCGGGTTTTTCCGGCGAATTCAGCCATTCGCCGCTTTTTGACAATAAAGAAATAAGTTGCACCTGTGGTAAAAGGGGGTGTTTGGAGACTGTAGCTTCGGGGACTGCCATTGTGAGATTGGCCAAGGACGCCATTGCGCTGGATGTAGATTCCATATTGGCGAGGATGTCACAGAAAAACCTGGATCCTTCGGTCGTGGTAGATGCTGCGATAGCCGGTGATCAGCGTGCCATCAGCATATTGTCTGATGTAGGTTTGGATTTAGGTCGGGGCATCGCCATTCTGATTCAACTTTTAAATCCGGAACTCATCATTATTGGAGGTGCTATATCCGAGGCCAAGCAATATATCACCACACCTATTCAACAGGCACTTAATATATATAGTATGGCTAAACTTCGAGAGAAAACCGAAATACAACTCTCCCAATTGGGCACAGAAGTGGGCTTAAAAGGAGCCGTAGCCATCGTGAATGAACATATTTTCGAGGACATTATCCAGTACAGTTAATCCAGCAATAAAAATAATTAATTATAAAAATTCCATTATGTTAGCAAATTATCCTTTATCACCTACAGAAGAGGCATTTCTAAAAGATTCAGGCATTGAGAAAATCAGTACAAAAATCCCATACCTTGTCGTAGACAATTTCCCCAAGCTCGGTCTTATGACCGCTTGCCGGTTTTTGGAATGGGCAGCCAACAATCCCGATGGAGTAATAAGTTTACCTACCGGAAAAACTCCGGAATACTTCATCAAGTGGACACAGTTTTTATTGGAAAACTGGGACAAAAAAAACGGTATGGAAATCCGGGGTAAATATGGGTTGAAAGACATCAAAAAACCTGTGCTCAAGGGGTTGCAATTTGTACAGATTGATGAGTTTTACCCGATTTCCTCTTCGCAGAAAAACAGTTTTTTTCATTATGTCAACAAGTTTTATATTGACGGCTTTGGGTTAGATCCCAGTAAGGCTCTTTTAATAAACTCAGATGAAATTCCACTTGCCTTGGGTAAAAAATACAACGAAATATTCCCGGATTACAAGGTGGATCTTTCCCTGAGATTTAGAGAATATACCAATGAACAGGAAAAGCTTCAGCAGGAATCCATTTATTTGATTGACAAATGGTGCTCCGATTATGAGGCGAAGATTAGGGCAAAAGGAGGAATAGGTTTCTTTTTGGGAGGAATAGGTCCCGATGGACACATTGCTTTTAACACGCGGGGGTCCGACCTTTTTTCTACTACGCGGTTGACTGAAACCAATTTTGAAACCCAGGCAGTTGCCGCAGGGGATTTGGGAGGCATAGAAATTTCCTCAAACAGACTTGTGATTACCATTGGGTTGGACACAATCGCGCACAACCCGGAAGCGGTTGCCATCATCATAGCCGCTGGTGAAGCAAAAGGGCTTATCGTCAAAAATTCGCTGGAATCCGAGATGACGAATGTATATCCGGCAACCGTGCTTCAAAAGCTGAGGTTGGGCCGTTTCTATATGACAAAGGGAGCTGCCTCCAAATTAACTGATAGTGTGGACCAGTTTTATGCGTCTGGAGAATGGACTGCTTTAAAAACGGAAAGATCCGTCATGGAACTCTGTAAAAAACTTGGGAAATATGGTCATCGGATTACCCTTGAAGACTTGAGAAACGACAAGTATACTTCTCAGATTCCCAATCTAAACGAACATACCGTAGAGGGAGTCATCGAAAATATCGTCAAAAAGCTGGATCATGGATTGAGGGAGGAGAAAAATGAAGTGCTGCTTCACACCGGACCGCATCACGATGATATTTCTTTGGGGATCTTGCCACAGATCACCAAGCAGCTCAACGAAAATTCCAATACAGCCCATTTTTCCGTGCTTACCTCGGGTTTTACAGCAGTAACGAACACCTTTGTGATTGACGCCCTGAAGCATACGAAAAGATTCCTTGATGAAGGAAAAATTCAAATGGTGAAGTTTGACGACTTCTATGTATCCGGTTTCAAACTGAAAATGGACAAAGATGTCTATCACTTTCTGACCAATGTAGCTTCCGAAAATAAGGAGCAACGGATGCGGGGACTGTGCCATCGGGTAATCAGGGCAATCGTATTTATCTATGGGGTAAAATCTACCATGGAACTTCGCGATCAGATCAACGAAATCATGACTGTCCTGAAAAATTCTTACGATGGGGAGAAAAACCCCAAGAATATCCAGACGCTGAAGGGCATGATCCGGGAATTCGAGGAAGAGTTGGTATGGGCCCATTTTGGTGTACAGGTAAAAAATGTACATCACTTGAGGCTTGGATTTTATACCGGAGATATCTTTACCGAGCAGCCAGACAAAAAAAGGGATGTGGAACCTATCCTAAACATGCTCCGTGATATCAAGCCTACCAAGCTTAGCCTTACCCTAGATCCTGAAGGCAGTGGGCCGGATACCCACTATAAGGTATTGCAAGCTACAGCCGAAGCAGTACGCCAATGGGGTGAAGAAGAAGATCTTGGTAATTTTAAAATTATAGGATATAGAAACGTTTGGTTTAAGTTTGACGCGGCAGAGGCCAATGTGATTGTACCCGTATCGCTGGGAGACATGTCTGTCATGGAGGATTCCTTCGCCAACTGCTACCTGAGTCAGGTGAATGCCTCCTTCCCAAGCTATGCCCACAATGGCAAATTCAGTACACTTGCCCGGATTACGTGGGTAAACCAGTTGAGTGATGTTCAGCTGTTATTGGGCAAAAATTACTTTTACCAGCATGAAACCGCAAAAGTCAGATCCAGTCATGGATTGATCTTCTTTAGGGAAATGAGTGTGGAGGAGTTTTTGAAAGAAGCCAGAGAACTTGAGAAATCTACGGAGGGAATGTTGTAAACGCTCCGGACGTAGCCCCAATTATATCTTGCAGGATTTCCAGTTGTTGAAATCCTGCAAGATGTCTCACCGGGCGGGAACAATTGGCATGCAGGGATCCAAAAATGTTGATGAATTTAGTTTTTCAATCACTAATAAATTCCTGGATTAATTGAGGACAGGATAAGTTGAAATTTGCCAAATAATAACCATGCTTCGTCAAATGACAGAAAAAAAACACGTTTTGGGACTGGATATCGGAGGTACCAAGATAAGTTCCGGATTAAATGACCAAGGTGTTATCTTCGAACGAATAGATAATAAAACACCTTCTGAAGAATCCCAGGAATATATCCTGGAAACGATTGCCGACCAGATTTCCGCCTACCTTCCTTATGAATTTCAAGCCATTGGCATTGGTATTCCAGGCTTGGTCGATCCCCATCAAGGCATCGTATACAATTTGGCCAATATTCCCTCTTTTCAGAAAGTACCTCTCAAGGATTTTTTGGAAGGGAGGTTTAACGTGCCTGCCGTGGTCAATAACGATGCGAACTGTTTCACATTGGGGGAATATTATTTTGGCCCGGCCAAGGTCCACAGCCATGTGGTAGGCATCACTTTGGGTACCGGTATTGGGACTGGGATCATTGCCAACTCCCATTTATATACCGGCTACATCTGTGGTGCGGGCGAATGGGGAGGGGTTTCTTACCTTGATAAAACCTTTGAAGATTATTGCTCAAGCAAATTTTTTAAAAAAGTTTATGGCGATAATTCAAAGAAACTCTCCAAAAAAGCCATGGAAAGGGAACCTGAGGCCATAAACGCATTCAGGGTTTATGGAGAACATTTGGGGATGCTTATCAATCGAATTCTTTATACCTATGCGCCTGAAGCTATAGTAATAGGCGGATCCATCCGGAAGGCTTACCCACTTTTTGAGAAAACCATGCACCAGGCAATCGGAAAATTTCCTTACAAGGCCATATCGGAGAACTTGAAGATTTATGTTTCTGAGTTAGATGACTCAGCTATACTCGGAGCAATATCGCTGGTAGAAGAAGATCGAAACCAAAGTCAGACAAACAATATCCCAAAGAAAGTAGTCCTATAATATACTTTTGGCCACCAAATTAAAGAAGTGAAAACAAGCAGCTGGATTTGGTGCTTCTATTAAAAATTGGATACCTTTGAATCTCGAAATATCCAACAGTCATGCATCGAGCTACCTTTCTTCGGCTGGTTTTTCTAACCTTACTCTCCTGTTACTGGTCCGCAGCGTCCAATGCACAACGTACATTACAACAAGAGGAAGAGGTAAGCCTTTTTTTGGATAATCTCTTTTCTGCTACAGATGTGATGGTAACTGATGTGGCCCCACCCACGGGTGCTGCCAGATTTTATTCCTATTTGCTTTTGGGAGCATATATCGTTCAATCTGATTTAACTCCCGAAGAGGTAAGCCCAGCACTGTATGAAGGTTTCATTACCCCTTTCGTGCTGCGAAAGGAAACCCTTCCAAATCCGGATAGCTTACATGCTGGATTCTGCAGTATTTATACGTTACTTGAGATTGGAAAGGCACTTATGCCTTCAGGTAAAAAACTTCAACAATCCCAGGAACTCCTGATTAAGACTTATCAAAAAAGAAGAATCATTTCCAAAAAAGACCTGGCAGGGAATATTTCCTACGCAGAGGGCATAGCTGCCCAAGTCATCAGCTACGCCGCAGAAGACGGATATCGCAGACTCAGTGCGCTAAAAAGATACTCCCCCAAAAATCTACCAGGCAATTGGTATCCGACTGCCCCTGCCTATATGGCTGCCATTGACCCGGAATGGAAAACCATAAAAACCTTCTTTTTGCCATCTTTGGAACCTTTTAAGCCAGCCCCGCCAATACGCTATAATCTCGAAGCGGGAAGTCCCTTTCAACAGCTCCTTCAAGAAGTCTACCAGGTGACCACACAGCTGTCCGAAGAGCAAATTCTGATTGCCAACTTTTGGGATTGCAACCCCTTCAAGGTCGAATATAGTGGGCATATGGCTATTGGCTTGAAAAAAATATCCCCTGGCGGTCACTGGATAGGTATTACAGGTATTGCCTGCCAAAAGGCAGGGCTAACCCTTGCGGAGACTATTCGTGTACATACCTTGGTAGCTCTTGGATTACACGATGCATTCGTAAGCTGCTGGGAAGAAAAGTACTACAGCGACCGCATCCGACCAGTCACTGCCATCAACCAATCCATAGACCCTGGTTGGCAGCCACTCTTACAAACACCGCCCTTTCCGGAATATACCAGCGGACACAGTGTCATTTCCCGAGTTAGCGCCAAGATTTTGACCGCATTTTTCGGTGACAACTTCGATTTTGTCGATACTTCGGAAGTGTTTTTCGGACTACCAGAGCGTCACTTTACATCCTTTATTCAAGCTTCCGAGGAGGCTGCCATCTCCAGGTTGTACGGCGGCATCCATTTCAAAGATGCCATAGAGGAAGGTGTCAGGCAGGGGGATAAAATTGCCGATTATATCCTCAACCAACACCTGCCCATTCTTTTACAACTAAGCCAAAAAAATGATTGAACCTTGTAAATAGGTTTATTTAACCAGGAAAATGAAAGCTTACACCTTGATGTAGATTTTTTTTCGATCCATGGCATAACCAATCAACCATATCACCAGCATAAAACCCAATGCAAATAGGAGTGAATCCCATTTTAGGGGAAATATGCCAAGAAAAAAGGATTCAAATAACCACTGTTTGGAGGCAACTCCCTGAATAAAAATCACACCCATTAACCTGACAAAAACTCCAGACAATACATACAAAATGAGGGGGTTACGTCCAAAGACTTCAAAGAAATATGTCCATTTTCTAAAAGAAAGCACTTCGATAAGATACATAAGTACGGCTAAGGCGAAGGTGGAAATACCTACTGTCACCGACACATAGGAACTGGTCCATATTTTTTTGTTGATGGGGAACACCGAGTCCCAAAGAAATCCTATAAGGATAACCTGTGCACCTATGGCCAACAAGGCCAAGACCGTGGTGGGCCTGTTCCCTTTTTGCTGGATAAACAGACCCACTCCGTATCCTGCCAGCACATTGACAGTGGCCGGCAGGGTACTGAGCAATCCTTCAGGCTCGAAGGGAACTCCCTCCCCCATGTAGAGATGCGACTCTCCCAACAATAACCTATCAACTAAAGTCGCTGCATTTGAAGTGATGGAAAATGGGTCTCCATCCACCCCAAAGAAATACATGATGCCCCAATATCCAAGCAATGCGAGTAAGGAAAAAACAACCATCCCACTGATCTTGCCATAGTAAATCACAACCGCGGCCACCGCATAGCACAAGGCGATTCGCTGAAGCACCCCCATGATCCTGATCCTGGTGAAATCATACCAAACAGGTGCCCCATCAACTATCCGAAAAAATGGAAATACGGTAAGAAATAGCCCGATTAGAAAAATAAGTAGTGCACGTTTTCCAACTTTTTTAAGAACAGTTGCTTGATTCTGGTTTTGAAGTTTGGTCATGCTGAAACTCATGGCATTTCCCACCACAAACAAAAAAGAAGGAAAAACCAAATCCGTAAGGGTCAGCCCATGCCAGGCCGCATGCGTTAGTGGATCAAAATTTGTAGACCAACTCCCCGGGGTATTCACCACAATCATTAAGGCTATCGTCAGTCCCCTCAAAACATCGAGTGAAAGATACCGCTGCGATTCAGGATGAAGAAGAAGGCCATTTATAGGTTGACTCAATGCCATATAAATGAGTTAATAGTTAGAAGCCATGGCATCCAGTTTTTCAAACATACGAATAAAAGTTACCCATTCCTTATTTTCGTCAGCAGCTGCCCGGGGGTCATTTTGATAGGCATAAAATCCATCCAAAAAGGAATCAGCACCCATCCATACCGTAAGCATGACCCCTTTGAACCTGTCTTTCATCATTGGGGTATTGTGTTCTCTAAACCGGAACATGTCTTCAACATGTTTGACACCCACGTGAGGTTTATTCCAGGAGCAGGATATTACATCCAGTCCTTTCATGGCAAAAACAACGGGAGTTTGCAAAGGCTTTTCATAGTGCCAATCGCAGATCACCACATCTTTAGGGATCAAATCTAAAGCTTGATGCGTGTTGTTCATACTTCCTTCCCACATACCAATGCCTGTGCGACTTCCATCGATCAGTCGATCCCCCCAGATCCACAATTTCCGTTCCTTGGTGGCTAGGTGATTTCGGATTTTTGTTACTTCTCCGGCAAATAACGCCGCCTTGTCCAATCCCTTGCACCGGGGGCATTTGTCGTCTCCTATATAAAACACTTCATCCATACCTGCATGAAAATCTGTAGCTCCAAATGCATCGCAGAGTTCGTCGACCAAAGCGAATACTACCCCATGTACTTCCGGATGAAGGGGGCAGTAACTCTTGCAATATAAACCATCCTCATTGGGCCAAACGTAGTTTTCTGGCAGTTGCACGTGGGGGGTCTCGTCAAACTGTGGATAATGAACCAGCAAATTTTCCAGCTTGGAAGCCCACGATTGGTGTCCAAGTAAATTTATCTGCGGAACGATGTTGATACCTAATTTTGCTCCGGTTTCCCGCAGCTTGGTTATATCGGCTTTGCTCAATGCCCGCTGATTTCTTAGCTCCGGGTGGGATTCATATTCATAGTTGTAGTCTACCCGCAGCACTAGTGTATTTACTCCCCGGCTCCGTAATTCCTCCTCCATAAAAGTGACAAAACGGTCCACTTGTCCGACAGAAGGAGCGGCTATGGCAAAACCGCGAATGGGCAATACATTTTCTTGCGCAATCGAACTCGTCAGGATGCCTAGCAGCATCAATGCAATCAAACA
>JBBQXZ010000037.1:0-27884 GCA_038209145.1 Cytophagales bacterium
TGCTTTGTTTAATAACTAAGATTACAAGAAGAGTACCAAATCAATTAAAATTTAATAATCGTATTAAAATTTTAATTTAATTTATTTTTTTATATTTTTATATTAAAAATATTATATTTTTTTGTCTTAAAAAATTTTAAACTGGAATTATTTTCCTCATAAAAAAACGCATCCTGAGATTTTTTTTCCCAGTTGTAAAAAAAAGGTAGAATTACCCTCTGATGGGCGTTGGGCTACGGAACATCCTTTAGATTTGTTAAATGTTAAAAATCTAAGATTACCTTTAGGTTTGTTAAATGTTAAATGTTAATAATCTAAGATTACCGTTATGGTTATCAACATTAGGGGCTCAGGGCTGGATCGGATTTGGGGAAATCCCAGCCCTGAAAGGGCGGAATATCCCAGCACTTTAGATTTGTTAAATGTTAATAATCTAAGATTACCTTTAGGCTTGTTAAATGTTAAATGTTAATAATCTAAGATTACCGTTATGGTTATCAACATTAGGGGGCAGGGCTTGGTCTGATTTGGGGAAACCCCAGCCCTGAAAGGGCGGAATATCCCAGCACAGGGTAGCGCCCTGTGTCGGGAAATAGGATCTATTAATTTTAGCCCTGAAATGGCGGAATATGACGATTAAGGTTTTCGGGATGAGCGTAGAATGTATTTTGCCCTTTCAGGGCTTGCATTGGTTGATCTTTTGGGATCATACGATGGGCTACACCCATCGCTAAGGTCTTTTGCCCTTTCAGGGCTAGATCGGATTTGGGGAAACCCCAGCCCTGAAAGGGCGGAACATCCCAGCGCAGGGTAGCGCCCTGTGTCGGGAAATAGGATCTATTGATTTTAGCCCTGAAAGGGCGGAACATCCTACCACGGGGTAACGACCTGTGTTGATTTTGTTCTGGAGCATTTCTTTGGTTTAATCATGATTTTAAAATTATGCCCATTCCGTTTTTTTTAGAACAGAATGGGCGTTGATGTGTAAAAGAATTCCTTCGCCTGTCTCTGAAATAAAATCAGATAAGATCTTCCCGTTCCCAGTGCCTGTGTTTGCCCAAAGATATGAGGAAGGATTCTGTAGTCGTGTCTATATAAAGTTCCTCGGCACTTTTCATTCCATTTTTACAACATGGGAAGCCCATTTCTTCAATGAAAGATTTACTGTCACTCAAGACAAGTATCGGTTTGCAATGATTGAAGGCATCCATGATGAATTCTTTGACTTTACTTTTGTTGAGGATTTCTTTACCTGATTTGCTTTCATCCCCGATAATAACGGCATCATAAAGGACCGATGCCGTATTGAATAAAGTTTCATCAACCTTTACCTCATGGCCCTCCTGGCTTTTGAGAGTTCCCAGTTGAGAGGAAACCACCATTAATTTAGATCCAGCTTTTTCCAATTGGTTTGAAATGGAACTCAATTTTTCGGAACTATGGTTTCCTATGGAGATAAAGGCAATTTTACGGGATTTAGATGCATTTTTCACATTTTTTATGATGCTTAAGGCATCGTCGGATTTGGTAGTCGGATCTCTTACTACCGAGGTATAGTGCGCACCATCCGCGTCAGCGGGTTTACTTTCATTGACAGGGCTCACCTGTTTATCCGGCACTCGAATACCCAGTACACTTGCCACTTCCTGCGCCATTTTCAAATCGATATTGGTCAGTTGGTTGACCGTGTTCTCCCGGATATAGGGCCTTTCAACTTTGGAAAGCTCAAACTGCAGGGCATTGATTATATGTTGTTGTTCCGTTTTGGTTTGGCTATTATAAAACAGTCGGGCTTGACTGAAGTGGTCCATAAATGATTTTGACCGGGTTCTGATTTTTTTGGAATCTATGCGTTCTTCATGGCTGTGAAACCCGCCATCCTTCATCATTGCCTGAAACGGGCAACCTCCATCAATGGTATTGGGATGATAACTGGCTACACCCTTGTTAATCTGCATGCGCATGTGGGCATCCCTTTGATTATTTCTTATGGGATTTATAGACCGATTGATGGGGATTTCATGGAAATTTGGACTGCCAAGCCGACTTAACTGGGTGTCGGTGTAGCTAAAGAGTCTACCCTGCAGCAAGGGATCATTGGAGAAATCAATGCCCGGAATCAAATGTCCCGGATGGAAGGCCACTTGTTCCGTTTCCGCAAAAAAGTTGTCCGGATTTCTATTTAGCGTCATGGTTCCCACCAACTGCACCGGAACTTCGGATTCCGGAATCAATTTGGTGGCGTCCAACAAGTCAAAATCAAATTTGTGCTCATCTTCCTCCGCCACTAACTGAACGCCAAGTTCCCATTCGGGGAAATCTCCCGATTCGATTGCGTTCCAAAGGTCTCTTTTGTGAAAGTCCGAATCTTTTCCCGAGATCTTCTGGGCCTCATCCCATACCACGGAATGTACGCCAAGTTTCGGTTTCCAGTGAAATTTCACGAATGTGGACTGGTTATTTTCATTGATAAACCGGAAGGTGTGTACACCAAAGCCTTCCATCATCCGAAGACTCCTGGGAATGCCCCGGTCGCTCATGGCCCACATGATCATGTGCATGCTTTCGGGCATTAGCGAAATAAAATCCCAAAACGTGTCATGCGCCGAGGCTGCTTGTGGGATTTCATTGTGGGGTTCCGGCTTCACGGCATGAACCAGATCGGGGAAATTAATGGCGTCTTGGATGAAAAACACGGGCATATTATTTCCCACCAAATCGTAGTTGCCTTCTTCCGTGTAAAATTTGACCGAAAATCCCCGTACATCCCTGGCTAAGTCTGTACTTCCTTTAGATCCAGCCACTGTAGAAAACCTCACAAATAGGGGAATCTCCTTGCCTACCTCTGAAAACAACTTTGCCTTGGTATATTTATTCAGTGAATCATGGAGCTTAAAAACTCCGTGGGCACCTGAACCTCTCGCATGAACAACGCGCTCTGGAATGCGCTCATGGTCAAAATGGGTAATCTTTTCCCTTAATATAAAATCTTCCAATAAAGATGGACCTCGGTCCCCGGCCTTTAAGCTATTGTGATCATCGTTGATTTTCAGCCCCTGATCGGTAGTCATGGCCGACTGTTCATGCTGCAGGGTGTTTTTTTCCAAATCCTTTAATTTTGGATTTTCTGGTTTTGGTGTTTTTTCCATGGTGTTTAAGTTTTGGTTATTTAGTAAGGATTATGACCTATCAAGAAATCTGGTAAAATGAGTAAAAATTTGTCGATCAACATCTGGATAATTGATCTGACATTTATTTGGAAGACCACTAAGGTAAGTTGCAATACCTATTCCAAAAAGAGGGATTTTAATTGATCACATAGGAAAAATCACAATAAATCAAAGAAAATGGCTGAAGGCTATCAGTATTTAGTCTTCGAGCAAGGCAAGTAGTAATTTTTCGGAAGCCGAAAGCGCTGTCGGGGATTTGCTTTCCCGAAATGGGTTTTTTGACGGGATTTCATCCGCTTCCATTTTGGTGAGGATCATCGGATGCACGTAATACCCTTTACAGATAGAAGGAGTATTGCCAAGTTCTTTAGCAATTAGATTGATGAGAGTGGGCTCTAATTTTTTCCTGGGAGAAGCTGTCTTCATTTCAATGGCAACGGGTAGTAATTCTACAGCCAAGCGGCTACCTACCCATGTTCGGAAGTCTTTGGAGGAAAATTCATTTCCAATTATTCCTTGCACATATTCCTGTACATCCTGGCTGTCCAAACTTTGTGGTTTACCAAATTCGTCCAGGTATTTGAACAATTCATAACCGGGGATTTGCGCAACTTTCTTGATATACCTCGCCAAGGCTTCATCTTCCACCGTAATTTCTCTTTCTTTATTGCTTTTTCCCTTGTATTTCAACACCAAACGACTTCCTGTGACCTGTAGATGTTTCTTTCTCAGGGTAGAAAGACCATAGGTTTGATTGGTCTTTTCATATATCTTGTTTCCGATGCGAATGCCTGTTTCGTCCAATATCTCCACCATCAATGCAAGAACTTTTTCCTTCACCCACGTTTTCTTCCGTAAATCACGCGCAACCTGCTTCCGGAGTTTGGGCAGTTTTTTACCAAAGCTTGCCATGCGGAAAAACTTCTCCTCCTGCCGTTGCCTTTCCCATTCCGTATGATAAATGTACTGTTTCCTTCCTTTGAGGTCCCTTCCTGTTGCCTGGATGTGTCCAAATTCAAATCTACAAACGTTGACATCAGCCCACATTGGGGGTATAACCAATCCGCTGATTCTATTCAATACTTTTTTGGAAGTTAATTTTTCACCGTTTTCATCCAGGTAAATAAATCCACTTCCTCTTTTTTTCCGATGGAAACACATGGATTCTTCGTCAATATGTTGAAGGGAACCTTTCATCTTGACAAGATAAGCCCTCCGTAGGAAGGGATATCGACCATGATAGAATGAGGAAGTCCGTCTACACCCTCCATTTGCGCTATCTCAGACAACTCAACTTGGGAAAAAACTTCATCGTACCCTTTCCACCCACTGTTAAACACTACCTTCCAATTTCCGTCATAGGGCATTCCAATCCGATACCCGTATTTTGTGTCATAGGAGAAGTTGAGAATGACAATGACCGGATTGTGCGCATCATCCCGATGGTATCTTGAATAGACTACAACCAACCCCTTATCATTGCGGTGAAACAAATCTGCCTGTTGGCCATTTAAGCCCCTAGTCGATCCATCAAGAGATTTCCGCAAGTTTATCAAGTCCCTATACATGGTCACTATCCCGCCTAAATTTTCGACCCGAGTCCAATCAAGGGGCGATTCATCGCTGAAATATTCATAGGTTAAAAACTCCTGGCCTTGAAAAAGCATCGGAATTGCCGGTGCCGTAAATAAGGTCAATGCGCCAAGGGTGGACTTCTTTTTTGAAAATTCGCCCTCCGCCTCACCAGGTTGTATTTCATCCGGCAACCGCGAAAAATCCTGTGAAACTTCGTCATGGGATTCTCCGAATATTACCCGCTGGAATGCATCATTGTTAAACTTTCTAAAGAGTACATCCAACAACGGCTGAAGGTTTCTATTGGCATCTTCCTTTTCTATAAGTACCTCTTTTACCGTATGGGCAAAGCCGTTACCCCACTGACAGTGAAAACCCAATCCACCGTTTTCGAGAGTTTCAGTCACTATTCCATCAATTTTGAGATCCTCGGCTATCATAACCTTATGTGGAAATTTTCCCCGAATCTCCCTGTTTAACTCCCGTAAAAAATCAGCACCTTCCTTCAAAGGATCACCTCCTACGCCATTTTCATGATCCAGAAGCCTTATAATAGCAGTCGCATCCAACCGCAATCCATCGAATTGGTAAATCTCCAGCCACAGCATCGCGTTATCTCTAAGGTAGGTCCTAACTTCTGGTCGGCCATAATCAGGTCTGGTATCCCCCCAGGGAGTTTTTGCCCTATGATCATTAAAGAAATAAATGCCTCCCAATCCGTTTTCTTCCCAACCGTCGAACTGCCAAAGGTCCAAGTCACTTGGGCCAAAATGGTTGTATACTACGTCCATAACAACAGCGATTCCCCGAATATGCGCCTCATGTACAAAATGCATCAATCCCTCCGGACCGCCATAAGATGTTTCCACCGCAAAGGGATGTGAAGGGTTATAACCCCAAGAATGGTCTCCGGGAAACTCTGATACCGGCATTAACTCAATTACGTTGATCCCCAAATCCTTTAGGTAGTCCAGTTTCATGGCTGCGGAATAAAGGTTTCCCACTTCGCCTTCCTCTAGTCCTTCTCTGTTAAATGTGCCCACATGAAGTTCGTAAACGATCCACTCGTTTAGTGGGGCAGGTCTGAATTCATGGTCTTTCCATTCTTTCCAAAGATCAACGATCACTGCATTCCCGTTGCTGTGCATCATCTTTTTGGCATATGGATCAGTTTTATGCAAAACGTTTTCCTGATTATGAATGATAAATTTATATTCATCCCCCGGTCCTGCATCAGGGGAGTGACAGCTCCAATATCCGTTATCTTCATGGGTCAAGGGACAATCGTCTTCATTCCAATCATTGAAGCTTCCCATCACGAACAATCGTTCTGCATGGGGTGCCCATACTCGAAATGTGATTCCCTCAGGTGTAACTACTGCTCCCATCCCTGGATATTGCGATGATTCCATATACTTATGTGATTTTTTTTTTAATGGTTTAATTAGAAATAAATGCGAATTGTTGGTTTTTCGGCAGGGACAAAATTAAAGCATATTTGAAACATGCTTTATTTGGGGAACTTTTAAAAGATCAGAAAAGAATTGCTTTTAATTACAGCGCATGCCCAGTTTTAAGTAAAGATGAATACGATACCGCAGTTGGACTGGCAGAAAGAGGAGTTATACTACCTGTGTTGATGGCGGAGATTTCCTTGTTTTCGTTTTCAAGGTTGTCGTGGGAAATGGAATTGTTGTCACAGGATATCATCATCAAAAAGGCAGCACCCACAATCAAGATTTTATTCATTTTCATAGTAATTCGGTTTTATTACAAGTACATACTCTGGGATTAACAATTCCTTTACCAAATCAATCAAAGTATCAGAATATTATTTAAACCATTAAAAATTGAACATATAAATTAAAAAATTAACTTAGTTAAAATAATTGGTTTAAACATATTCTTATCTGACCTGTATTTTTTCCTCAAATACGGGATTTTTTTTCCCAGTTCAATAGCTTTTAGTGGGTTGCTTGAATTGGGTACTTCCGGATTCCTCACACGAACCCAAGACAATACTTAGCTAAAAGCTGGATTATTCGGATGGCAATCTGTATAAGTTGGTCTTTCATTTTGAACATGCCGCTTGGTACAGAATTGGCTTAATAATAAAAAAGAAAATTTGTCTCTTTACATCCTACACAAATCGCTATGAGATCAATATGGAATGGTTCAATTAGTTTTGGATTGGTTACAATTCCCATCAAGATGTATTCTGCCTCAGAGGACAGGCAACTTGACTTGGACATGCTAGACAGTCACGACCACGCTAGAATCAGGTACAAACGCATAAATGAAAATACTGGGAAAGAGGTAGAATGGAAAGATATCGTCAAAGGGTTTAAAAAGGGAGAAAAGTACATCGTTCTTGAGGACGAAGATTTTGAGCAGGCCAATGTAATAAAAAGTAAAACCCTTGAAATTGAGGCTTTTATTAAGCAGGAAGAGGTAGCCGATGTTTTGTTTAAAAAGCCTTACTTTTTAGAACCTCAAAAGGAGGGTGGAAAGTCATACAACTTACTTAGAGATGCCCTAAAAAAAACCAAAAAGCTGGGATTAGCTACCTTCGTGATGCGGCAAAAGGAAAATCTAAGTTTGATTGGCGTATACAATGACATCCTGGTATTGAACGTAATACGCTTTTCGGACGAAATAAGAGATGATTCCGAACTGAAGTTACCGAAAACAAAAGTTTCTAAAAAAGAGGTGGATATGGCCCTTTCGCTAATAGATCAATACACGGAGAAATTCGATTTTGATAAGTACAAAAACACCTACAATGACCAGTTGATGAAGATCATTTCCTCCAAATCAAGTGGTAAAAAAATGGAAAAGCAAACCTATGACAGAGAAACAACGCCTGCCAAAGACCTGATGGCGCAACTTAAAGCCAGTTTGGAGAAAAAGAAAAAGGCCTCCTGATGAAGCTGGATGAATACAACGATAAAAGAGATTTTTCCAAAACGCCCGAACCTCAAGACAACGGAAGAGAAATTCTCGACACCAATTTCCGATTTGTAGTACAGCGCCACAAAGCGAGCAGGCTGCACTATGACTTGAGGCTTGAAATGGAGGGTGTCCTGAAAAGCTGGGCAGTTCCCAAAGGGCCATCCATGAACCCCAAGGATAAGCGACTTTCCATTCATACGGAAGATCACCCGATCGAATACCTGAAATTTGAAGGCACTATCCCCAAAGGAAACTATGGGGCAGGCAGCATGGTCATTTGGGACGAGGGCATTTTTCAACTGGCTTCAGAAAGCAAGGGTGACTTGCCCAGTCAATACAGGAGTGGAGATTTGAAACTGGAATTTTTTGGCACCAAACTCCTTGGCAATTTTGCACTTGTCCACACCCATGGAGGAGAAAAAGAAAATCAATGGCTTCTGATCAAAAAAGAGGATGATTATGCGACAAGTCTCGCATATGACGCGGAAGACTGGCTTGAAACCAAGGAAACAATCAAGCAGAACGTGGGTTTGGATATTCGTAAAATGGCTAGCCCCATGCAGGCTAGCAAATCCGCATCTATTTTTAGCCTGGCAGGCTGGATTTATGAGATCAAATGGGATGGATACCGGGTACTGAGTAATATCCACGAGGGTCATGTTGAAATCTACTCCAGAAACGGAATTTCATTCAACCAATATTTTCCAACACTATACAAAAGCCTGAATGCCATCCCCCATGACGTAATCTTGGATGGGGAAGTAGTGGTAGTAGATTCGGAGGGCAAACCGGATTTTCAAAAACTCCGCAATTATTCGGAGTCAGAAGATGGTCAGTTGAAATACTATGTGTTCGACATGCTTTTCTTAAACGGCCACGACATCACCCAATTACCGCTGTTGGAAAGAAAAAGTCTGATCAAGGAGGTAATAGATGGAATACCGCTGGTGTACTATTGTGACCATATCGAGGGTCTTGGAAATGCGTTCTATGAACAGGCCATTTCATTGGGATTGGAAGGGGTGATGGCCAAAAAAGCTGATTCTACCTATGATATAGGTATCAGAACAGAAAACTGGTTGAAAATAAAATCCACAGAAAGCCGGGAGGCACTTGTGGCAGGATATACGGATTCTGATGGGAGGCTTTTTGGATCGTTTATTTTGGCAGTTTATAAAGATGATAAGTTGGTGTACGTGGGAAACTGCGGTTCCGGATTCGATGATCAGATGCAAAAGGAATTGTGGGAGCAGTTTAAGCCCCTGAAAACTGACAGGTCCCCTTTTGACGAAAAGATCAACCTCAAAGGAAGAAAAGCCCACTGGCTGGATCCAAGAATTATCGTTGAGGTCAAATTTTCAAATTGGACAAATAATGGGCTGATGCGGCATCCGGTTTTTAAGGGGATTAGATCCGATAAAATTTCCAGGGAAATTCAAAAAGAGCCGGTAAATACGACACCTGAATCAAACGAAGGAAAATCAGCAGGATCGGAAACCCTCGAGGTGGATGGTTTTGCGGTGCCAGTTACCAACCTGGACAAAATCTATTGGCCCGAAACCGGAATTACCAAGTTTCAGTTGATGGATTATTACCTGTCTATTTCGGAATATATCTTGCCATTTTTAAAGAATAGGGCTCAAAATCTTCACCGACATCCGGATGGAATTGATAAACCCGGATTTTACCAAAAGGACACGGCGGGTATATTTCCATCCTGGATAGAAACAGTGCGAATATATTCTTCTTCCTCAGACAAGGAAATTGAATACCTGCTCTGTCAGAATGAAGCAACATTGCTCTATATGGCAAACTTGGGATGTATAGAAATTAACCCCTGGAACTCCACTACCATAAGGCCCAACCAGCCTGATTATGGGGTTATTGATTTGGATCCTTCTTCTAAAAATACATTTGAAGAGGTCATTGAGACAGCACAACTAACCTATGAAATCCTCCAAAAAGGAGGGATTAGGTCTTTTTGTAAAACGTCCGGTTCCAGTGGTCTGCATATTTATATCCCCTTTGCGGGAAAGTTTACCTATGGGGAAGTCAGGGATTTTATCAAAGTTCTGTGCTACCTGATAGAAGAAAAACTTCCGAGTCTCTGTACGATGGAGCGGTCAAAGGATAAAAGGGGTGGAAAAATATACCTGGATTACCTCCAAAATCGAAAGGGTCAAACATTGGCGTCTCCCTATTGCGTCCGGCCCAAGCCGGGGGCAACCGTTTCGGCACCCTTGGAGTGGGAAGAAGTTAAGGCAGGCCTTGACATGCGGGATTTCAATATTTTCACCATGCCAGACAGGATTAAAGCCAAGCAAGAACTCTTTTTGGGTGTACTTGGTGATGGGATTGACATGGAAGAGGCATTGAACAATTTAGGGTAGGTGAATTGAAACAGCGTGTGCTCGGTTTAACTTGAAGGTTTCGATTCCCAATAAATCAGTTTTGCGGAATTGGCTTAAATTATTTCATAAAAAACCCCCAAAAAAATCAAGAGAGATTTCTTTGGGGGCAAAAGGTGGGTGATTTTAACGCATTAATCTCCCTCGTCCAATGTGGTCAAAGGCGGAACATTGTTTTCAAATCCGGAATACCCTTTATTTTGGTTGATTATTCCCTGGGTATTGGTATTGATGTTAATGGCAGGAATTGGCCACAATACATGATAAGGACTCATCGTGTAGGTATCGCCATGACGGGTAAATACACCTTTGTTGTAGTAATCCGTCACTTCCATGATGCGGTCATAATAGAAGTTATTTTCCGAAAAATTCGCCATGTTATAAGTTTTGCCATTATGGGCAGGAATGCCTGTTTTCGCATACAGGTAGGCAATTCGTGTCAGCTCGGTATTTCTGGGTTCCTCGTAATACAATTCTCTAGCTCTCTCATCCAATACCGTTGCCATCGTAATCTCTTCAGGTCCGTAAGGTGCGGCACCGGCCCGGGTTCTGACTGCATTAATATCTGCTGCTGCGGCAGCAGCATTGGCTTTCCACATATGTGCTTCGGCGCGTAGCAGATAAGTCTCAGCCAAGCGGAAGATATACCAGTCACTGTGTCCTCCACTTGGCCTTATATTTTGTGGTTCCGGCACAAATACCTTGTAATGAGGCCAAGAGAACCAGCTTCGGATGGTATCTACTACCAATACCTGCCCTGCTTCATTTCTAAATTGAAGAGGCTTCCCATAATAGTCATCCGTTGCCTTGATACCGGGATTATTATAAACCAGATCTGTCATATTCATCCAGTTACCCGGGGCGTGCCGAAGGTCATTGGCATCATCCCAAATCATGCTCTGATGGTACCAGGTACCTCGCAGTCTTCCAATCCCCCGGCCATATTTAGTTACATGGTCGAACTCAATTCCGGGCAGATCGATGGTTCCCCGGTTTCCGTTGGGCGTATTGATATTCGTAATCCAAAAGGGTACGGCCTGTCTCATGGATGACATACCTCCCGAGTTGCCGTCGGTATCGAGACGGTCCATCACCATTAATATAGCTTCTCGGTTGCTTCCCAACGATTTGTTTTCAGGTCGGTGCAAATCCCAGATAACGTTTCGTGTGGGGTCATTGGCGACAGATCCAAATCGTTCGGTCATCAGGGCATGTGTTCCACCGTCAATCAGGCGATTGGCAGAAGCAATGGCATCATCAAATTCTCCCAATGCCAAATTTACTTTGGTCAACAAATGCTGTAAGGCTCCTTTGGGTACCTGACCTCGGTCCATGACTTCGGGAATCCACGGTTCTCCCCATTCCAAATCAGCCTTCATTTTTCGTAAGATAACTTCTCGGTCTGTAGAAAAGAAGTCCAGCCTCGGTTCCGAGATTTCATATAGCAACAAGGGAACGTCACCAAACTGATTGGTGAGGCGGTAATACCTCATGGCTCTATGGAAATAGGCAGTGGCAAGGATATGGTTCCTCTCTGCCTCAGAAGAATAATCGGTAGGTTCATCGATACGGGAGATTACTGTGTTGGCGTATCTTATGCCTCTATAGCCCTCGTCCCAGTACCATCCTATTCGATTAAAATTGGCGCTGTTTAAGTTGGCATCAGGTGTTATCAATAGATTCAAATCCTGCGCAGGACCCGACTTATCGGTAGTACCCTCAATGGCCACTTCTGAGAAGATATGCTCAGTAAGTATTGGAGGGCCGTCTCCGGTATATTCATGCCTCATGTTTCTTTCGCAGGCTACAAGTGCACTCCAAAGGCCACTGGCTGCATTGAATGTATTCTCAGGTGCGTAAAAGGAGAGGGGTTTAGGCTGAAGCCATTCATCATCGCATGAGGGAGTAAATAGCAAGACAGCTAAGCCCATCATCCAATGCAATAAATATATTATTTTTATATGATATTTCATGATTTTAACAAGTTAGTTTTTAACGTTTATAGAGTCAAATCAAAACCTAAGGTAAATAAACGGGGAGTAGGAGCGGCAGTTTCAGGATCCCAGAAGTTGAATTCCGGAGCAAAGAAGCCGACGTTTCTTATGTTTCCATAGACCCGTATGTTTTGTATGCTGAGCCGCTCCGCAATTTGCCGGGGAACGGTATACGCCATCGAAACGTTTTCAAACCTGATAAATGAACGCATTCTGTAAACGTTGAGTTGACTGGCTCCTCCTTGGCTGGAATTTAGCCTGGCCCATTCATTGTTTGGATTTTCTGCTGTCCAATAAGGCAATATGTGGGAGTTGGAACGATCCAAAAATCCTTGTCGGTTTTGGGTTTGATTAAAGGTCCCCATATGGCCCCAATACGCATACATCATGAATGAGATATCAAAATTATTGAATAGTTTGAATTCATTTCGAAAGCTCCATCTAGACCTGGGTTGACTGTATCCCAAGTATTGCTTATCCGCATTTGTAAATAAACCATCGTTATTGACATCTTCTACTTTGAAGTCACCGGGTTTTACCCCGTAGTCAGTAGCCTGTTCGGCTTCAGCGGTTTGCCAGATACCCAACGCCTTGAAATCCCAAATCTGATCAATGGGTCTGCCGATAAACCAACCATTTCCAAAATCGTCCAATTCGTTCCCATCAGCATCCAAATCTCCATATAGACGAGCGATGCTATTTCGGTTCATTTGAAAATTTAAATTACTTCTCCAGGTCAAATTGGCTCGCTGTAAATTCAAACTGTTAAGGGATACTTCAACCCCTTTGTTTTGTATTTCACCCAAATTGGTAGAGACAAAACCGAATCCCGAGACCGGTGGTAAGCTTCGCTCAACCAAAAGATCCGTAGTGGACATCTGGTATACTTCCAAACTTCCGTCAATTACATTCTTGAACAAGGAGAAATCAAGTCCTAAATTCACGGAAGTTGTCCTTTCCCAACGCAGATTCCTATTTTCCATCCTGTTTACAAACAGCTGGCTGACAAAATAGAGCTGTCCAGTGGGTCGTTGGTAGAAGTATTTACCAGTCTCAAGATCCGACAAGGCGGCATATCGTCCAATATCCCGGTTACCGTTGCTGCCCCAGGAGGCCCTCAACTTGCCAAAATCCAACCAAGGAATATTGATGAAGTCTTCATCCGTAAACATCCAAGCAAAGGCAGCGGATGCAAAAGTAGCCCTGGGATTACTTTGACCAAAAGCGGAATAGCCGTCCCTTCGAACCGACAGCGTGGTGATGTATTTGTCGTTTAGGGAATAAATTAACCTCGCCATCAAGGCATCAGCAGTATGGGTACTATCGTTACTGGAGATAATGGGATTGATACCCGCACCGATATTATGGTAACCCAAACGGTCATGGGGTTCAAAGCCCGTATTGGTAATATTATTGTCCCAAACATTGAATTTCTCTGCGTTGGCCAAAAGGGTAACATCGAAGTTATGGATTTCTTTGATGTTTTTGTTCCAACTCAGAATATTGTCTACCTGCCAATAATACACTTTCCTTTGTCTACGGCTGGCCCTTCCTCCCATATTGGCAAAATCCTGATGACCGGCCATCTCATGGTTGTAGCGCTCATAAAACTCATACCGGGGAGTGAAATTAGTGCGGAATTTGATGCCAAATGGTAGTTTTATTGCAGCAAACAGCGTGGCGTTTATGGTAGTTTCTTTCTGAAGCCGATCTGTAAAACTCGGGGTATAATATGGGTGGCGCCCACCGCTTACTTCTTCATTGGGCCGGAATCTCAAGCTTACACCGTCCTCTAGATAAGGTTCTCCATAAGGAGAAAGATTGACCATGTCCCCCCAATTAACAGGGATCTGACTTTCATCTCTGTCGGCAAACTGGGTATTCATACCCACCGTCAGCCATTTGTTGATATTACCTTCTATATTGAAGCGACTTCGGATGGTGGTGAATTTATCTCCAACAATTAACCCTTCATTGTCCAGGTAGCCCATCGACCAGTAATACTGGAAGTCCTCGCTTCTGCCTGAAAGGCTAACCGTATGGTCTTGACGCAGGCCGTTCTGGAACATCATACTGTACCAGTCTGTGGTTTGGCCTCGTTTAAAATTGGCTATTTCAAGCGGTTGCATGTTCAAACGTTGTAAATAAACCGTTTCGGGATCCCCTTCAGATCCGTCATAGGAAAGCCACGTTTCCAAAGAAATGTCTGAAGGCAACGTACTTGGATTTGAAAATCTATAGGGTTCGAAACCTCCTGCGTTGATACTTTCCATCACATCTTCTCTCCATGAAAGGAAACCGGGTCCATCATATACGGGCTCGTGTTTGGCCATTCCCTGGGTTCCCCAGTTGGTGTTGATTTTTATGACTGGTTTTCCCAGTGTACCTTTTTTAGTGTTTACCAAAACTACCCCGTTGGCAGCTTTTGCGCCGAATACAGCCGCCGAACTCGCATCCTTTAATACATCAATTGTTTCTATATCATTTGGGTTGATATCGGCGAGTTGACCGTAATATATAGCTCCATCTAGGACAATCAAAGGGCTTCCGCCTGCATTTAGGGAGGTTCTACCCCGGACTTCAAGGCCACCCCCACCTTTTGCTGACGTATTTAGACCCACATTTAGCCCTGCAATATTTCCACGAAGTACATCCTGTATCGAGTTTGGATTTTCATTTTCCAGCCGGGTGGCTGTCACCGATGATACAGCCCCGGTAATATCCCGCTTCCTGGCCGTTCCATATCCGATTACGACCACCTCCTCTAAGGAAGTCATATCTGTCATCAGCGTAATGTTTATTTCACTCCGATTTCCTACCTGAATGACCTGGGTAACGAATCCCACATACGAAAAGGTTAGTTCTGTATCTTCGGGGATGGTAAGGGTATATCGGCCGTCAATATCCGTGGCAGTACCTATGCCTGTACCGGCAATAAATATAGTGACACCGGGAATTCCCTCACCCGATTCTTCGGATACTATCCCGCTTACGGTGATATCGGCAACATCGGGTAGGTAAATGGTTAATATTTTAATATCACCGGGACTTGCCAATTTGCTGCCTTGGACTTCTTGAGGCACAATTACATATAGCATGGCTATCAGTAAATATGTCCAACTGTTGCTTTCTGTTAGAGTAGGTATTAATCTTTTCATAATTTTTGAGTTTATACTAATAATTGTTGTTGTGTTTGGATTACTTCTCTTCCTTCATTTTCTCATAGCAAATTGGTTTAGATGGGTTATAGGTAAAAGCATATTTTATTTTATAGAATTTAATATTAGGCATTGTAAGTTAGATATGCAACCGATTTCATATAAATTAAAACAAACTAAATTTTAAATAATAATAAAGTTAAATTTCCGATAAAATCCGGTTAAAATATATTAGATGTTTATTTATCAATAACTTGTCATTATAGATTTCCGAAATCAAAAAAGTCCACAAAAAGAAATAAAATTTCTCAATATGAAAAAACTCAATTTAAACATTCGTTAAAAAAATTAAGATTTTGCCTGTTACTTATATTATTAAATAATAATATTGTTTTTTAAATAATTAAATAAACTATTTTATTAATATATATCTTTAAAATTAGAATTTGACAATAACGATGAAATTCTGATTATTTTTCACGTCGCGCTGTGAATGGCAATTGGCGGCTCGGATTGCTCTCTAATTCGTTAACAAAAAAATAACCTGAAAAAAATTCGGAAGTGCAGGTACTTTTTAAAAAAAAAGTTACATTTGGATCAATCAAAACTTAAACTGTACTGCTGATAGAATTTTATTTTATTTCAAGATGCTGTTAATCAACTGGTATTAGTTGGGAATGATTCAGCATTTAATTGTCCCTTCTGGAATAAGAGAAAAATTAATTAAGCTCCGGTCTAAAAATTTTAACATTGTCCTCCCTAAAGCCACCAACGCCCACCATTTCTATTCTAAAAAAAACCACAAACCATATCGATAAAGTTGTTTCAAATTAACAACCTTAAGCGAAGTCATTAAATTGAAGCTTTTGTCTTTCAATTGAATTAATCAATAAACCCTAAATAAGCTGCCTATGTGATTTTACCCTCCCCTATTGCCTCAAGAATTCTTCTTGTCCAAGCCGTTGTCTGATAGATGCGGTTTGTCAGGCACCTTCCAGTTATAATTATTCTCACAAAAAACCTAAAAAAATGAAAAAAGGAGTACAACATGTATTTTTGAAATCAACCGGGCGATTACTCTTCGGAGTTTGCCTTTCGGGGGTTTTCATTTATACGACATCGGCATTACCTTCGAATGGAGCCGGTAGGTTACTTGCCAAATTAGAGGCGAGTGACAAAGTGAATGTAGTGGTTTCTGGTACCGTCTCCGATCAAGTCGGCGACCCTATGCCGGGAGCCACGATCTCGGTGCAGGGAACTACACAAGGCACAGTTACGGATATTGATGGCAGATTCTCCATAAATGTAGCTGAAAATGCCACCTTGGTATTTTCTTTTATCGGTTATGAAACCCAACTCATCCGGGTAGGAAATCAGACCGTGATAAACGTCTCCCTGAAAGAAGATGCATCTTCACTCGAAGAAGTAGTCATTATCGGCTATGGTACCCAGAGAAAATCCGATCTTACCGGATCGGTAGGGTCGGTTGGTGCAACTGAACTCAGCGAAAGACCTGCGGCTTCCCTGAACCAGGCACTTGCAGGCAGGGTAGCCGGTGTACAGGTAAATACCAATTCCGGACGTCCGGGAGGTAGAACCAACGTACGTATCCGTGGCTTTAGCTCTATCAACTCTTCCAATAATCCGCTTTATGTAGTGGATGGAGTCCAGCTTCCCATGGGGACTATGGATCAAGCCAGCAATCCAATCGACTACATCAACCCCAACGATATCGTATCTGTAGAAGTATTGAAAGATGCTTCATCCACGGCGATATATGGCTCTAGGGGTGCAAATGGCGTAATCTTGGTTACCACCAAAAAAGGAAAGTCAGGTGAAGGAACCCTGACATATAATGTGGACATGAGCGTCAACACGATAGGTCCCAACCGACCTGAAGTGTTGAATGCCCGGGAATACATGATGGTCGAAGACTTGGCATGGAGGAATATGGAGAAATATGATCCTGTAGGTTGGAACGCTGGCCGCTGGGCTTATCTAAACCCAGCGCTTCGGCGTACAGACCCAAGGGTTTTTGACAGTCAGGGAAATCCGTTGCATGACACCAATTGGTTGAATGAAACGACCCAAACTAAAATTTCTCAAAATCACCAGTTAGGGTTTACAGGCGGTAACGACAGAACTACGTACTCCTTATCTTTGGGTTACCGGGACGATCAGGGATTGTTGAAAACTTCCTACCTGACCCGGTATGCCACCCGCTTTACCATTGAAGATAGGGTAAAATCCTGGTTGACCATAGGAGGAACCCTTAGCTACAACACCCAGGAAGAAAACCTGGTGGATGTCAGTGATGCCGTTCCGCGTCAAATTGTGGAAGATTTCCCATTTTTGCCCGTTCGATATGAAGACGGTGTTTTTGCCAACAACAGGGACTTTCCCTTTGCGGAAGGTACCATGAGCTCTATGCACCGGCTGTATGGCCGCAGGTATGTGCTCAATACCCAAACAACCTTGGGTAGTGCCTATACCAATATCAAATTAGCCGAAGGATTGGAAATGCGCACCGTTTTGGGTGTGAATATCATGACCCAGGAAAACAGCCAATCAAGTACACGAACGCTTTCCATTGGGCAAAATGGAACTGCCTCCAAAAGCATGATGCGGGATAGTTTTTGGTCTTTGGAAAATTACCTGACTTACAACAAAGTGATAGCAGATCGACATTCCTTCACTGGCTTGTTGGGTATCTCTTGGCAAGAAACCACGTTTACTTCTTTAAGCAGCAGTATTCAGAATTTTGCCACAGATTTCTTCACCTTTGATAATTTGGGAGCTGGATCCATGTTGCCACGGGTAGGTTCCGGTGCGTCAAGGCATGCGCTTAATTCCTACTTTGCCAGAATAAACTACAGCTTGGACAGTAAATACCTGTTTACAGCTACTGGCAGGGCAGATGGTGCGTCCAAATTTGGGGCGAACAACAAATATGCCTTTTTCCCTTCCACGGCATTGGCTTGGAGACTGTCGGAAGAAGGCTTTTTGAAAGGAAACAGTACTGTCTCCAACCTGAAATTAAGAGCGAGCTACGGACTTACCGGTAACTCAGAGATTCCTCCTTACGCTTCGCTTGCTTTACTTAGTTCCAACTACTCGGCCGTCTACAACGAAAATCAATTCGGCGGAACAGGCATCTTTCGACTTGGCAACCCCGATTTGAGATGGGAAAAGACAGCACAGACGGATATTGGACTGGAGCTTGGATTATTCCAAAACAGAATTTCTGTTGAGTTGGATTATTACTACAGAAAAACCACTGATATGCTACTCGATGCGCCTGTGCCAAGAACAAGTGGCTACGCCACTATCCGCAGCAATATTGGTTCCATGGAGAACAGGGGTATTGAGTTTACCCTGAACACCGTCAATATAGAGAAGGCGGACTTCAGCTGGAATACTTCCTTCAACCTTTCTGCAAATCGAAACAAGGTATTGTCATTGGCTACTCCCGCCGATATTTTTGGTGTTGGTGGCCCCAACTTTACCAATGCGACCAACATCATCCGTGTGGGTGAACCTGTTGGTTCCTTTTGGGGCTTGACACGACTGGGTACTTGGAGCGAGGCAGAAAGAAGTGAGGCAGCGGAGTTTGTGAGTTACAGAAATGGCCTCACCATCCTTCCCGGAGATATTAAGTACCTTGATGTGAACGGGGACAAAGCCATCAATGATTCCGATAGGATGATCATTGGCAACGGCAACCCCAATATGTGGGGCGCCATGAACAATACCGTCCGATTTAGAAATTGGGACTTTACCTTGGAACTTCAATATATGTACGGAAATGATTTGTTGGACATGAACTTGCATCCAAGTGAAGATAGGCAAGCCCTGGCAAACAGCTACCGTACCGTGTTGAATGCCTGGACACCCACCAACCAAAATACAATGGTTGCTGAGATCAGGGATACCCGTGCCGGCTATGTGACCAACGTAGACTCCCGATGGGTGAAAGACGCTTCCTTTTTAAGAGGAAGAAACATACTTCTTGGGTACACGCTCCCTACAGAGATGGCCAATCGCATTAAGCTGAGCAGGTTGCGGGTATATACCACCGTCCAAAATTTCTTCTTGCTCACAGGCAGCGAAATCATCGGGGACCCGGAAGTATCACCAATTCGGGGAGGAAATGGGAACAATGTCTTTTCACAGGGCATGAACTGGCATGCCTACCCCAAGCCAACTACGTATATGCTGGGCTTGCAGGTAACCCTTTAATCTTTTGGTAAAAAACCTAAAATGATAACACAATGAGATTAAATATAAAACAAAAAGCCCTTTCCTATCTTTCTGTAGGGTTGGCGCTGCTTACGATAAATACCGGATGCTCGGATTTCCTCAGCGAGGAGGATCCCTCCAACCTGACACCGGAGTCCTTTTATACCATCCCAGATCATGCGGAAGCTGCACTTGCTTCGGTTTATGCAGATATGCGTTTTTATGGTGGTGGTTCAGGAATCTTCTCTTCCACCTGGCAGCTTTTGGAGGCACCCACTGGTACTTCAACGACAGAGACTGCCCAAAATTCCGACTTGAACAACTTATATGGGTTAATCTATGACGGCAGGACAGAGCACGTGATTAACTGGTGGAATGGGCTCTATAAAGTAATCGCCCAGGCCAACCTGGTATTGGACAGGGTTCCGGCGATTACTCCCATGAACGAGAACCAAAAGAAAAAAATCTTGGGAGAAGCCCGGTTTCTAAGAGCATGGGCCTATTTTTATGCCGTTCGCCTCTGGGGAAACGTACCTTTGATTACAGTTCCCCAAACAACTAGTTCGGAGGATTTTAGACCCGCACCTGCTCCACAGGAGCAAATTTATGCGCTGATCGTGGAAGATTTGCTGGCAGCAGAAGCCGCAGGCTTGGCCTGGATGGATCTCAGTGGACGCGTTTCGGCTGCAGCCGTCAAATCTCAGTTGGCCAAAGTGTACTTGACCATGGCGGGATTCCCCCTGAACCGGGGCGCACAGTACTATACCCTTGCCGCCAACAAATCGCTCGAGGTCATTGAATATGCCAACGCAAATCCCGGAACCATCAATTTGTTTCCGAAATACGGCGATTTGCATAATGAGAATAACGGCAACCGGCTGGAACACCTGTTTATGCTGCAATACAATGTGATTGTGGCCGGCAACCCGATGGACAACATGTTTCCCAACTTTAAACCTGTGACCTTTCAAGGACCATCGGGTACCGGAAGCACCGTCCCAACCATTGAATTCTATAATTCCTATGAAGAAGGTGACAAGCGGACAGTAAATCAGGAAGGCTTCTTTTATACTACCTATTTTACCAACGGTAGCGGTGCTCCGTTTGACCTTAATGCTCCTTATATTTTCAAGCATTTCAACAGAACTGCTTTGGGTACATCAGGTGTTCCCGGTACCAAAGCCAATAACCTCAATGTACCGTTGATCCGATTTGCTGAAGTGCTGTTGATGTATGCGGAGGCGC
Organism: Cytophagales bacterium; assembly: GCA_038209145.1. Classification (GTDB taxonomy): domain Bacteria; phylum Bacteroidota; class Bacteroidia; order Cytophagales; family Cyclobacteriaceae; genus Lunatibacter. The sequence continues at coordinate 20,742 of JBBQXZ010000037.1, forward strand.
AAAATGAAGTGGGAGGGCCAAATGCGATGGCGCATGAAAGTCTAAAAAGAATCCGGGACAGAGCTGGACTTGCTACCCCTTCTATGGGAGAATTCACAACCAATTCATTCCGGGAAGCCGTGTGGAAGGAAAGGTGGCACGAGCTAAGTTACGAGCAGATCACCTGGTTTGACATGCTGCGCTTGCGCAAGGCTTACAATGAATCGACTGACGGATTTAATAATTTTATAGGTCATGTCAATCAAAGTTCCAATCAAACGCTGAGGAACATGCATCTCCTGATGCCTTATCCGCTTCCGGAAATGCAAAACAATCCAAACCTGACTCCCCAAAACCCCGACTATCCCTAATAGCTGATAGAAAGGAAAGATCAAACAAAAATCCCGGCGGAAAATTTCTGCCGGGATTTTTTTTATGAAGGTAACTTGGGAATTTTAGGGAGAATGTGAATTAGGATAATGCAAAAGCTGGATTTTTTTTGCCAAAACCGAAAATAGAAGGGTAGCATCGATTTTTTTTTATTATCGATAATTTTTAAAATCATCTTTAATTAAATGTTATATTTGATTCGATGATCTATAGATAATTTTGTCTTTTCATTAAGAATAAGCTAATTCGTAGTGAATTTATAAAATATGTTTGATATTTATTCACTGACCCAGACATCCAGCCGTTGGTTTTGTCCAAAATTAGATTTATCACTTATTTTATTAAATAATAATGATTCGATTTCTTTAATTCTGCCTGAATGTGTAGACCTAGAACGAATTGCTTTAAGTAAGATATTCATTCACCCAACTGAATTTTATATGGCAAAAATTGACTCCTCTTAATTTCTCCTTTGGGTAACTGCCAAGGATAAGATATCCAAAGTATTACTTTGTGAAATCATCCTATCCCAAATTAATCCGACAAGGTTTAAAACAACATTTTCCCCACATCTTACACCAAATAATACATGTATCTAAAAGCATTTTGGAGACGTATTCCACGTTCCTATTTTATTGTGTTTGGGTCTTTGCCAATCCTACTACTTGGTAGTCAGGGCATCCAGGCAAATTCCCGCAATGACATCTTCTATCCATCACCCTCAGGTCTGGCTGTAGCAGTATCCGGCACCATAACCGATGAAAATGGAGAACCTCTTCCCGGCGCCACTATAACTGTTCTGGGTAGTTTACAGGGAACGGTTTCTGATTTGGATGGCAAATTCGCACTTTCCGTGCCTGATGGTGCTTCATTGGTTATATCCTATATAGGCTATAAATCCCAAACTATTTCCGTAGGGACACAAGCAGTTATCAATGTCCAACTGCAACAGGATGAAAGTTCGCTGAACGAAGTCCTGGTGGTAGGTTACGGTACCCAGGAGAAAAAGGATGTCACGGGAGCGGTTTCTTCCATAAAAGGAGCTTCCATTCAAAACCTCCCTGTTTCCGGAGCCTCCCAAGCCTTGCAGGGCAGGGCCGCCGGGGTCAATGTAGTCAGAAATGGCGGCGCACCGGGAAATCAGGGATCAATCCGAATTCGGGGAACAGGTACCCTAAATAACGCAGATCCCCTGATTGTCATAGACGGCGTACCTGCCGGAAGCCTCAATGATATTAATCCCAATGATATCGCCTCCATTGAGGTATTAAAAGATGCCTCCGCTTCCGCTATATACGGTACGAGAGCGGCAAATGGTGTGGTCATCGTTACCACCAAAAGAGGGGATTTTGACCAGCCTTTGCAATTCTCGGTAAATGGGTACACAGGAGTATCCAATTCCATAAAAACCATTGATGTCTTGGATGCACCGACTTTGGCCCAACTGAAGCGGGAGCGGTTTACCAATGATGGCTTGGCAGTAAACCCTATCTGGGCAAATCCCGCTTATCAGACCCAGCGTACGGATTGGCAAAATGAACTTTTAGGTCAAGGCACTACTCAAAACGTGGATATATCCCTGACAGGAGGAAATAAGAGTTCTTCCTTTATGCTTTCAGGAGGGTATTTTGAAGAAAAAGGCATGATCCGCAATTCTGGATTCAAGCGGTTGAGCTTCCGGATCAATTCAGACCATAAAATCAATGACCGATTCAAAATTGGCCAAAATCTTCAGTTGATATCCATCAACGAGACCGCACCAAACACACTATCGGCGCAAACGGGAGTTCTATGGAGCGCAATTCGATTTCATCCCGGGTTGCCTGTACAAAATCCAAATGGATCCTATAGCTCCTCACAAATTTCGGGAGAGTTTGGGGATATTAACAACCCCATCTTTACCCAAGCTACGCAGGACAATAAAAATACCACACATAAGGTACTGGGAAACTTCAATGCCGAGTACGAAATCATTGAAGGGTTAAAAGTCCGGGCAAATTTTGGATTGGAAGGGTATGTCAGTGATGGATACAATTTCAACATAAAAGTCAATGATCAAATCAGAGCCAGTCCAAGAAATTCCCTTTCCAGAAATTATGGAGAAGGATATTCTGTTTTATCGGAGTATTTTATTTCTTATGACAAGACCTTTCTGGATCGCCATACCCTTAACTTCGTCGGTGGATATACTACCCAAACCTTTAAGTTTGAGGGTTTCAATGCTACCAAACTGGATTTTATAGATGAATCTTTTGACCAGCGGTTTTTGGACGTAGGGCAGACACTCAATTCCATAGGTGGAGGAAAAGGCTACGATGCTTTAGCTTCTTACTTTGGAAGGGTGGCTTATAATTACGACGAAAGATATTTGCTTACCGCAACGATTAGAAGTGACGGGTCATCCAAATTTGCATCAGGAAACCAATGGGGATATTTCCCGGCATTTTCAGTTGGCTGGAGGATTTCGGAAGAAGATTTCTTCAGCAATGTTGGTTTTATAAGCAACTTAAAGTTAACAGGAGGCTGGGGAAGCTTGGGTAACCAAAATGTTCCCGGTTTACAATACCTGGCTTTGATCAGCTCTGGGAGGAGATACTCCTTTGGCGGGAATCAAACTGTAGGAGCTGCACAGACGCGGGTACCCAATTTGGGCATTACCTGGGAATCTGCCCAGATGACCAATATTGGACTGGACGTTGGCTTGTTTGACAATCAACTATTGGCCAACTTCAACTACTTCATCAAAGATACCAGGGACATGTTGATAGCACCTCCGACCATCGGTTCCGTGGGTACTGCCCAGATCCCCAATCAAAACTTAGGCGAATTGAGAAATCAGGGGTTGGAAATTGAGTTGCTTTATCGTAAGACGGTGGGGCAGTTCTTCTATTCGGTAAGCGGCAATGCTTCCTTCATCAAAAATGAAGTGACCAAACTTGTCGATGGGAACTTTATCGGTTCCCAACTCTATGGGCGTTCCAGTCAGGAAATCTCCAGAACTTATGAAGGCTATCCGATTGCCAGCTTTTATGGATGGAGAACGGATGGACTTTACCAAACAAATGAAGAAATACAAAACGATATCAATGTCGCGGCAGATCCCAGACGGACAAATGGACTCATCAAACCGGGTGATGTTAAGTTTCTGGATCTCAACAGGGATCAAGTCGTAGATGAAAAGGATCGGGAGGTAATTGGAAATCCACATCCCTCCGTGGTATATGGGTTAAATGCCGAATTTGGCTATAAGAATTTCGATTTCTCTTTGTTCTTCCTGGGCAATGCCGGATTTGATATTTACAATGCCGACCGCATGCAAGGTATAGATCCAACCTATCCGTTTAACATGTATGCGGAAACAGCTGATCGCTGGACGGGTCCCAATACAAGCAACGAGATTCCCAGGATGACCACCAAAAGAGACAACCTGAACCACAGGACTTCGGACCTGTTTTTGGAGCGGGGTGACTTCCTTCGGCTTAAAAACCTCGTGGTAGGATACACCTTACCTTTGCCCCTTACCCAGCGGTTTGGTGTGTCCAAGGCCCGCTTTTATGTCACCGGCCAAAACCTCCTACTGCTGACCAATTATTCGGGAATGGATCCTGAATTGGGCTACATCAACAACAACTTGCAACTCAACGTGGATTATGCCCAATATCCTCAAGCAAGGACATGGACAATTGGCACAACCATTACATTCTAAACCAGAAAGTATCAATCTCATGAAAAATACTATAATCTATTTATTTTCCCTTTTGATTTTGGTAAGTATGGGCAGCTGTACTGATGAAATCTTGGAAACTACCCCTTATGGGCAATCTACTTCTTCCCAATTTTGGAGAAATGCAGAAGATGCAGTTGCCGCAGCCAATGCCATGTATGAGCCTTTGACAAACGAGGATTTTTATGGACATGCCGAACATACCTTTGATATCCCTTCCGATGACCAGTTTCGGGCAGGAGACCATGGAGAAGACCAAGCCATAGAATCCTTTACCTTTGATGCGGGAAACCCCCAGCTTTTTTACAGCTGGAGACACAAATACGAAGTTATTTCCCGGGCAAATGCTGTTTTGATCAATGTTCCCGGCATTGCCATGGACCAAGCCATCAAAGACCGAACGCTGGGAGAAGCCCACTTTCTGAGAGGCTTTGCCTATTGGCGGTTTGCCGTCATTTATGGGGGAGTTCCGCTTATATTGGAAGCTGATGTGTTGACAAATAATTACAACAAACCAAGAGCTTCAACAGACGAGATTTTTGCGCAGATTGAGTCTGATTTGTTACAGGCTGCCCAGTTGCTACCCGTGTCCCATGGTGGGGCTGATTTGGGACGTTCCCATCGAGGATCTGCCAACGGGTTATTGGCAAAGATGTATCTTTATAAAGAGAATTTCGCCAAAGTCATCGAGTTTGGCAACAAAGTCTTGTCGGGTCCATACCCATTGGCAGCCAATTATTCAGCCAATTTCCGGGTGGAAACCCAGAATAATCCCGAAGTGCTCTTCGCCATTCAAAGCTTGGAAGGCTGGCAGGATAACACCCATATCATATACACGACCCCCAGACCTTGGGGAGGATGGGATTTTCACGAACCAGTGGATGATTTGATTGAAGAGTTTGAAGAGGGAGACCCCAGACTGGATTTTACCGTATACAAACCCGGTGATATCGTAGACTTAGGCGGGAGTAGGGGTCCTACAGAATATACCAGCGACCTCTCATCTACCGGATACCATTTCAGAAAATATTCTTCCTGGAGAGCTCAGGGAGGCTTAAATATGAGTCACAACAATCCGATAATTCGAACAGCTGATGTATACCTTTTGGTAGCAGAGGCTAAAATACGGGCGGGCCAAAACGGGGATATGGAAATCAATGCGGTAAGAGCCAGATCAGGCAGAATGGCCTTAACCAACGCCACGATGCAGGATCTCATCCACGAAAGACGGGTAGAACTGGCAGGAGAAAACCAACGTCACCAAGATCTGATGCGATGGGACAAGGCCGGGATTGTGGATATTGTCGAACTTTATAAGAAAGATCTAGGACCCCTTAAGCCACCTAGAACCTTTCAGCGTCCAAAACATTATCTATTTGCCATTCCCCAGCGGGAAATCGACTTAAGCAATGGGGTCTTAACTCAGAACGCAGGATATTAATAATGCGTTGATGCAAAAAGGAGGATGCTGTTCCCTTAGAATCAGTATCCTCCTTTTTTTAATTATGGAAGGTATGGTAGTCAGGGAGTATGTATGGATCTTACTAATATTTGTGATTGCAATCTCGGGATGCACTTCCCCGGTAGAAGACCGACTAGTGGGGGAATGGCGGCTGGATTCTGCCTATTACTTCTACAACAATTTTGAATACGCCGGAGACAGCTGGCACCAGGAAGAAATCTATGAGTTTACCACGGATGGAGTTGCTTTTACAAAAGCAGTTAATGCTTCCATTTCGAACCAATATGAGGTAAAAGGAAAAGAATTAATCTATTTGGATGAGCAGGGAAACCCCCTAAATACCTATGAAATCCTGAAATTGACTAAAAGCCAACTGGCATTAAAAACAGAAAAAGAACCGCTTTTCAAAGGTCCCAATCAAAATCGATATCAAATCAGGTATTTTTCTAGGGTGCCTACGGCTAAGCCGTAAAATCAATTGAATAAATAATATAGCACTGAGTTCGGTTATTACTTTTCCAAAAGCCCTAAAGGGGCTAAACAATAATAACCACGGGTGCTAACCCGTGGCAAGTGAATGAAAACCGCTTTATTTTGTCATCATTGTTGCTTTTTTTAGCAACAATGATGACAAAATCCAACCAATTCCCTTTCTTTGATAGTTTGCCTTATATAATTAAACTAAGGTTAAAAGCCGCCAAGTTTGGTGTGGGATAACAAATACAAGTATGATTTGGATGAACAAATAGATATCAGTTCGTTAAATAATTTTTTATTATTCTTCAATGAATTCACCAGCCCAGTTATAAAGCTCAATTTTTTTAACATTTGAATTCAAACTCAAATACCTTCCCGATTGTGTCAGATAGCCGGAACCCAAATAGGACTCGTGTTTGATGGTTCGGCCATCTTTTAAATAAATTATTGCATAAGCGACATTAGGTGCCAAGTAGATCGAATGGTTTGGTACAAACGAACTGCTCATCAGTTGCAACTCACCATCCGTCTGGGAAACGAGGTAAATAGGACTTCCTGTAGCTGCGTGAAATAGACGTGCTATACCCTTTGAATCGCCTTCTAGAAATGGCGGTGTTGGTTGGTAGGTGAAATCACCACTTTTACTTCCCATCAAAACGGTTCCGTAGGAGGCATCATAGCTGCCTGTCAACACCTCTGTTGCATACGAATTGCCTGTTAGGATGAGGTCATGAATTCCATCGGCGTTTAGGTCTTCGACCAGGATTCCGTAAACCGGTGAAATTTGTGCCTCATTGGGAAGTTTTTCAAGGGTAAAACTTTCCCCTTTGTTATTTCTAAGGACACCGGAATGAAACGTATCAACTGAACGTGTCCTTGCCTGTTGCCAGGTTTCAGCTGGAAAAAGTTTGTCAACAGTGGCTTCCGCAAATGATTTATAGTTAGGAAATGTACGTTTCAAGGAAGGTATTTGCTGAAAAATATCATCCCGGGGATGGATGGGGTATCTTTTGTTTTGTTGCACATAAGAAATAACAGCTTCTTGCGTACCGTTGCCGTCAAAATCAAGCTGATGAATTTGCAGCGGGTTGCCGGCTGAAGTTTTATATCG
>JBBQXZ010000038.1:0-27061 GCA_038209145.1 Cytophagales bacterium
CTTTCACTTCAAAGAAAGTCAGGAAGTTTACCCCCAATCCTGAAAGACAGGTATGTATTTCGTCAAATTTTGAAGTTCTGATTAAGGCTTCTATTTTTTTCATTTTATCAACTGGATTTAAGTTTCTTTAATAAATTGGGCGAGGAATCAAGTAAATTTTGACAATAATAAAAAATATGGTTGATAAAACAATCAAAATGATCTGAAAAAGTTAAATTTAGTTTTATATAGGGTTCAATAATACCCACCCTGCTTGATATTTATTAATTTAACTCGACAATTATTTCGGTATTCGCACATAATGGTTTGGTATAAAGATTTCGGATGTGAGTTTATACCTGCCTGATTTTTTTAAAAATCCCTACAATTCAAACTATTCAAAAAATCGAGTATGATTGGAAACAGACATAGGAATATCGGTTATCTTTGCCACCGTTATATTTTAGCGTGAAATCTTATTTAACATATTTACAAAGAAATGAAACCTACACTTTTGATTTTGGCCGCCGGAATGGGCAGCAGGTATGGAGGAGACAAACAAGTTGATGGATTTGGACCCAACAAAGAAACAATTCTCGAATACAGTATTTATGATGCCATTCAAGCGGGTTTTGGAAAAGTTGTTTTTATTGTAAGGGAAGAGATTTTAGAACTTGCCAAAGATTTATTTTTACCCAAACTGCGGGGACACATAGCCGTTGATTTCGTGATCCAATCTCTCGAAAGCCAAGTTGATGGCAATCATAGGAATGATTTGCGCAAGAAACCATTCGGTACAGCCCACGCGTTGCTTTGTGCCAAAGAAGCCGTTCATGAACCATTTGCGGTGATTAATGCAGATGATTTTTACGGAAGGGAGGCGTTTGATGCACTTGGAAAATTTTTGGTGAATGATGTTGCGGCAGACCTACACTGTATGGTTGGCTATGCTATCCAAAATGTATTGTCAGATTATGGCACTGTAAGCCGTGGAGTATGTGCGTCTGACGAACACGGACACCTCCTGGGAATGATAGAGCGTACCGCAATCAGTAGACAAGGGGATAAAATCCTCCACAGGACCGAAAACGAAACGATCGAGATTCCTTTTAATACCCCTGTGTCCATGAATTGTTGGGGCTTTCATCCCGCTGTTTTTTTGGAGACGGAAAAATTATGGAAAAGTTTTCTGAAAGAAAATCATCAAGATCTGAAGTCTGAATTTTATATCCCCACCGTCGCAAACCAGTTGATAAAGGATAATTCGGCAGCCATCAAAATACTGCCTGGAGGCACAACTTGGTTTGGAATAACATATGCCGCTGATAAAGTCATCGTTATGGATGCCCTTAGGGGATTACACGAAAATGCATATTATCCAGAAAAACTTTTTTGAATCAAAGAAAAATGGGCTAGGCATCGAGGTTTTAGAAATTTAAGCTGTAAAAATTTCTAAGATTAAAATTATTTCAATACTTTTAACAAGAAAGCGAAAGTTTGTGGAGGGAATCTGGGTTATCCCGTTTCTATGTTCAGCCACAAAGAAATAAATTATCCCAAATCTGATTTACATGAAGAAGCTTCTTTTCTCCCATAAATCCGTTGGTACTGACATAGCCCTCCTGATCTTGCGGGTAGGTTCAGGTCTGTTACTGTTTATTCACGGTTGGCCTAAAATCGTGAATTTCAGTGAACGTCTCAATTCATTTGCGGATCCAATCGGATTGGGTCCAGCGCTTTCCCTGCAACTGGTAGTCTTTGCCGAGGTTTTCTGTACCGCATTGCTGGCGGTTGGTTTTATGAGCCGGGTGGTACTTATACCATTGATCATTAACATGACGGTAATTACCTTTATTGCACATGGTGCAGATCCTTTTAACAAGCAGGAATTGCCGCTGTTGTACTTGATTTGTTTTGTAACCCTTATTATTGCGGGTCCGGGAAAATATTCCGTTGATGCCCAATTGCTAAAAAGACCAAAGTACTGAGTTGCGGGTAGATTGAAGATAGATAAAATTATATGGAAGTGACTTCTGTTAACTTTCCCTCCGCTATATGAAAAAGCATGGCTGGTATATGAAGATCTGAAAAGATCTTTATTGACCTTTCCGGCCGTGCATCAGTGATGAACAGCTGACCAAAATCTCTTTTTGCGACCAGTTTCATTAACTGGCCAATTCGGATGTCATCCAACTTGTCAAAAATATCGTCCAGGAGTAGAATTGGATTTCGTTTTTTTTCAAGTTTTAAGGCATCAAACTGAGCGAGCTTAAGGCTTATCAAATAAGACTTTTGCTGCCCCTGTGACCCGAATTTTTTTAAAGAATGACCACCTATGGTGAATAAATAATCATCCTTGTGGATACCAAAATTTGTTCTTTTTAGCAGCAGGTCCTTCTCCAGGGAATTTCTAAAATTTTTCTCAAATGCGCTTACCCCGACATCGCTAGCGTATGTAATGTCCGTTTTCTCGGCTTCTCCTGCGATAAACGAATAATGTGTTTGAATGCTTGGGGCAAATGTTTGTATAAATTCAAGCCGCCTCTTGTGGATGGCTACGGCTAGTTGGATCAACTCCCTGGTATATGGTTCCAGCAGTGAAAGGTCTTTTTTTCCGGATTCATGAAATTGCTTCAAAAGCGCATTTCTCTGTTTCAAAAAATGCTGGTAACGCACGAGTTGGTTTAAATAATTGCTGCTGAGTTGCGAAAGCATGTTGTCAAAAAACCTTCTTCGATCCTCGCTTCCATCCCGGATAAGGCTGGTATCATCAGGGGCTATCAGGACTACTGGGAACAATCCAATATGATCACTCATTTTTTGGTAAGGTTTACCGTTAAGCACAAGTTGTTTTTTTTTGCCTGATTCCATGGAACAATCCAACTCCAGAATTTTTCCGTCTTTGATAAAGCTTCCATTCACCGAGAAAAATTCAGTGCCATGAAGCATCTGGAACTGATCGATGGACTGGAAGGCACTTTTCGTGAGACACAAATAATGAATGGCATCCAGCAGATTTGTTTTCCCTGCGCCGTTAAGCCCGAGGAAGCAATTGACTTCTTCGGAAAACTCAAACTTTTCCGCACCGAAATTTTTGAATTGGCGGAGGCTAATATTTTTCAGGTACATGTCTAAAAACGCTGTCGATTTTCACTAATTTTGCAATCCGACCCAAAATTCCCCCGTTTTCATTATCTTTGGGTTCAAAGTTAGCATATTTATATAATACGATATGGCCAAAAAGAGTTCTAGCACCACAAAGTCGAAAGTAAAATATCCAAAGGAAACCTATGCTTATTGGTACGAAAGCATGCTCTTAATGAGAAGGTTTGAAGAAAAAGCAGGCCAACTTTATGGCCAGCAAAAAATTAGGGGATTCTGTCATTTATATATTGGCCAGGAGGCTTGTGCTTCGGGAGCTATCACGGCTTTGGAAAAAGACGATAAATGGATTACCGCTTATCGATGTCACGCACATCCACTCGGCTTGGGAACAGATCCAGGCGCAGTGATGGCTGAATTGTTTGGCAAAGCGACCGGAACTACCAAAGGGAAGGGCGGATCCATGCATATTTTTGACAAAACCAAAAACTTTGCGGGAGGCCACGGAATAGTGGGAGCGCAGATCCCCATGGGGCTTGGCCTGGGTTTTGCTGAAAAATATAAAGGCACAAAAAACCTGGCGATTTGCTACATGGGTGATGGTGCGGTGAGACAGGGCGCATTTCATGAGTCTCTCAACCTGGCCATGCTGTATAAGACCCCGATCATATTCGTGATAGAGAACAATGGCTACGCCATGGGGACCTCTGTGCAGCGTTCTTCTAATGTAAATGAGCTCTATACGCTGGGAGAAGCCTACGATATGCCATCATTTGCGGTAGACGCCATGAATGTGGAAGCAGTCCATGAGGCTGTAGCAGAAGCAGCTGAAAGAGCCCGAAAAGGAGACGGACCCACCCTGTTGGAATTTAGGACTTACCGGTATAAAGGGCACTCGATGTCTGATCCCCAAAAGTACCGTACCAAGGAAGAAGTGGAAGAATACAAACAGCGTGATCCGATCGAGCAGGTCAAAATGACTATTTTAGATAATAAAGTACTAACGGAGAAGGAATTGCAAGAAATAGATGCACGTGTAAAACAACAAGTAACTGACGCTGTAAAGTTTGCGGATGAATCTCCCTGGCCAAATGGAGAAGACGCGTTTAAAGATGTGTACGCGGAAGATGATTATCCTTTTATTATGGAGTAATTGGCAATAAATAGCAAAATTCAGCCACCTGTATCTACAGAAATACGTGTGGCTGTTTTTTTTATTATTTGTGATTCAATGAAAACTCCTATATTTGCGACTGAAAAATTGAAGACATGTCAAAAAGTAAAGTAAAAAATACGAGTAAAAAGAAGGATCCGACAAATGAGTTGTTGGAAAACCCGGAAGCCATAGCTACCCGGTTGAACCGTGGGGAAAATTTTCTTAAGGAAAATACCAAACTGGTTGCAGGGGCTATTGGTGCGGTGATCCTGATTATTGCAGCCGTACTTTTTTTTCAATACAATAAAGTGAATCAAAACAAGACCGCCCAGGCAGAAATGTTCCAGGCAGTTTACTATTTCGAACAAGACAGTGTTGACTTGGCGTTGAACGGTGATGGTGTAAATCCCGGATTATTGACCATAATAGATAAATATGGGGGAACTGATGCGGCTAATCTGGCCAATTTCTATGTTGGTTCTATATATTTGTCCCAAGGACAGCATCAGAATGCCGCAGACCATTTGAAGGAGTTTTCTTCCGATGACTTTTTCTTACAAGCGCAGGCCTATGCTCTCACCGGTGATGCCTACATGGATCTGGGAAATATCGATGAGGGCATCCGATTTTACAAGCGGGCAGCAAATCACGAAGCAAACAAGTTTTTCACACCAAAATACCTGAACAAATTAGCGATAGCCTATGAAGAATCTGATGATTTGACAAGCGCGATAGATGCATACGAACAGATTGAGAACAAGTATTTTGATTCTTACGAATTCACCAATGCCCGAAAACAAAAGGCCCGCCTTCAAGGCCTTGTCTCAAACTAAAAGAACACCGCGTGTTTTTTAAAAAGAGTAAGGCCTTGGGTTTTACTCTTTTTTTTGTCCAACCATTGAATGGAATATAATGGCTACTTCCCTAAAAAACCTCAGTCAGCACTCAGATACAAACATCAAGGAAATCCACAACAAGAAATTTGGCGTTATCGTCTCTGAGTGGAATGAGGAAGTGACTGAATCCCTGTATAATGGGGCATTGGAAACTCTTTTAAAGTACGGTGCGATAAGGCAAAATATCTACCGAAAGAGTGTTCCCGGATCCTTCGAACTGCCCTTGGCCGCCCAGTGGATGGCCCAAGTGGAGGAGATTGACGCAGTCATTTGTATCGGTTGTGTCATCCAAGGCGAAACCCGTCATTTTGATTTTATTTGTCAGGCTGTTGCACACGGGATCACAGAGGTTGGGCTCAAGTTCAACAAACCAGTAATTTTCGGTGTACTGACACCCAATACCCAGCAACAAGCCTTGGATAGGGCTGGGGGAATACACGGCAACAAGGGTGATGAGGCGGCAATTACAGCCATTAAAATGCTTGGGTTTTAGAATTGCCGAATAGCGATTGATGCCTGACTTTTTATCAATGAATAAGATATTTGATTTAACTTTCAGTCAATGAAAATAATGAAATTTGGGGGAACCTCAGTAGGTAAACCCGAGAGAATGCATCAGGTCAAAGACCTAATTGTAAAAGGAGATGAACCCAAAATAGTTGTTTTGTCGGCCTTATCAGGAACCACAAATGCCTTGGTAGGTATAGGGGATGCCTTATCCGTAGGAAATAAAGCAGATGCCAAATCAAAAATCGATCAGCTTCAAAACCACTATGAACAATTTTGTGGCGTATTGTTTTCCACTGCCGAAGCAAAAAAAGAAGGCCTTGAGATCGTTCAGGAACATTTCGAATTTTTGAACATCATTCTGAAAATATCTTTTAACGAGGCCATAAACAAGGATATACTTGCACAGGGAGAACTGCTTTCAACGAAGTTGTTTTATGAACTGCTCCGCGAATTGGGAATTAAATCGGTCTTCTTGCCTGCGCTGGAGTTTATGAGCATCGATGAAAACAACGAGCCTGAACTGTCCAAAATACAGGAACGGTTGGGTAGGTTACTGGCCGGAAATGCGCGGGAAAATATCTTTGTAACGCAAGGGTATATTTGTAAAAATCACCGGAATGAAGTGGATAACCTCAAACGCGGGGGTAGTGATTATACAGCTTCCCTTATCGGTGCGGCAATTTCTGCCTCGGTCGTTGAGATATGGACAGATATAGACGGGATGCACAATAATGATCCTCGAATCGTGGATAAAACAAGACCTATTGCCAGGCTATCCTTTGAGGAGGCAGCGGAATTGGCTTATTTTGGAGCAAAAATTTTACATCCAGCCTCCATATGGCCAGCTCAGCAGTTCAATGTCCCGGTTAAGTTACTTAACACGATGGAACCCGATGCATTGGGAACCACCATCACCGCCGATATGTCCGAAGTAGTTGGTGTCAAAGCACTTGCGGCTAAAGACGGCATCACCGCAATCAAGATCAAATCCAGCCGTATGCTGTTGGCATATGGGTTTTTGAGAAAAGTGTTTGAGGTTTTCGAGAAGTATAAAACATCCATTGATATGATTACCACATCTGAGGTGGCCATCTCACTTACCATCGATGATACTGCCCATTTGGAGGAGATTAAAGCTGAGCTTGCTGATTTTGGACACGTGGAAATCGACCATAATTTATCCATTATCTGTATTGTGGGAAACCTGATCATGGAGCAGAATGGAGTCCTGCAGGATATCATGGATAGCTTGTCTGAAATTCCGCTTCGGATGGTATCTTATGGAGGAAGTAAACATAATGTATCCGTTCTGGTAGACGCAGCATACAAAAATAAGGCACTTCAAAGCCTAAATGAAGGTCTTTTTGAGTTTTAGATGGTTTACTTAACCAATAGCAGGGACGATTCCCATGCCTGGAAACTTCCTTTCCGGACATGGAAAGCTATTCTTAGAATGTATTCATTGAAAACGCCCAATCCCTTTTTGTATTTCGCAATGACTGAAACATCTCAAGAAAATCCTCAAAAAACTTGGCTTAAAAGGCTTCAAGAAAGATGGAAATTAAAGAACATTTGGCAAGTGATCATGGTACTTGTGGTATTTGCATGTACTGGAATGACGGTATTATATATAAAGAAACCCATTTTGGCATTATTGGGTGTGGACATGAGTACTGGGGGATTTTATATTACGGTGCTGTACTTAGTACTCGTACTCCCTCTCTACCAATTGTTTTTGTTGTTTTATGGATTTATTTTTGGGCAGTTCAGTTTTTTTTGGGAAAAGGAAAAACAGTTTTTTAGAAGAATTACCGGGCAGAAACCCTTGGAAAGAAAGCGGTAGTCATATGGGGGCTTCACTTTTATGGTATAGAATAATGGTATGTTAATAAATCAATTTGGAAGAAATGGGGTTGTCATAGATAGGTTATTTGACTTACCTTTAACCCCACCAAAAAAGTATATGGATTAAATGGCAAAATCAAGAGGATTGGCATTGGATGACAGTGAGAAAAGAAAATTAAACAAACAGAATTTTCAGAAACTTTTGGGGATTTTTAGCTTTGCTTACCCTTACAGGGTGCCTTTTTTATTGGGAATGCTTTTTCTGGTATTTTCGAGTTTGATGCTATTGACATTTCCCTTCGTTGCGGGGAAGCTTATTGACGCTGCTTCCGGCGAGTCTTGGATTGTGGATGATATAAATGGCATCGCCTTTATTCTTTTGGGGATTTTGCTTATTCAGAGCGTGTTTTCATTCTTTCGTGTATGGCTTTTTGCTCAGGTAAGTGAAAAATCCATGCGGGACATCCGTAAAGCTATCTACAGTCGATTGGTCCATTTACCCATGACTTTTTTTGACAAACGGAGGACAGGTGAGCTTATCAGCAGGATCACTTCAGATGTATCGTTATTACAGGACACTTTTTCGATTACCCTGGCAGAGTTGATGCGGCAGATTATCACGCTTTTGGCGGGAATAGGTTTTCTTTTATACACGACACCAAAGCTAACCATTTTTATGTTGGCCACCATCCCCATTCTGGTAGTTATAGCCATGGTATTTGGAAGGTTTATACGAAGGCTATCCAAAGCTACCCAGGATGAACTTGCGGCTGCGAATGTAGTGGTGGAGGAGACCTTACAATCCATTGTCACCGTAAAGTCCTTTACCGGAGAAGCGTACGAATCCAATCGGTATGGGCTTGGACTGGAGCGGGTTGTGAATGTGGCACTTAAAGCGGCTGGCTTTCGCGGGGCCTTCATTTCTTTCATCATTTTTGCCTTGTTTGGTGGCATTGTAGCTGTGATTTGGTATGGAGCTACGCTAGTTAGTCAAGGAGCTATGAGTGTTGGAGACTTGGTAAGTTTCGTTTTATACACCACTTTTATTGGAGGGTCCATTGCCGGATTGGGCGATATATATGGACAGGTTCAGAAGGCAATAGGTTCATCGGAGCGTGTGATGGAGATCTTGGATGAATTGCCGGAAGCAGAAGGGGATTTGGATGGTGAAAAGGCTGTGGAGGGTAATGTCGTATTTGATAACGTATATTTTCAATACCCCACCCGAGAAGACCAGTTGGTACTTCGAGGAATCAGTTTTTCTATCCGTTCCGGTGAGAAAATTGCGCTAGCAGGATATAGTGGTGCCGGAAAATCAACTATTATTCAGCTTTTGCTGCGATTTTATGAAGTAGAAAACGGAGAGATTTTGGTGGATGGGAAACCCTTACAACAATGGAACTTAAAGCGGCTAAGGTCAAGTATAGGTATAGTTCCCCAAGAGGTGCTGCTGTTTGGCGGAAGTATTCTTGAGAATATTGCCTATGCCAAACAGGATGCTACGGAAGAAGAAATCATTCTGGCAGCACGCAAAGCAAATGCCTGGCAATTTATAGAAAAGTTCCCCGAAGGATTGGATACGCTGGTCGGCGAGCGGGGAGTAAAGCTTTCGGGCGGACAGCGGCAGCGTATCGCTATCGCAAGGGCTATTTTGAAAAACCCTTCCATTCTGATACTGGACGAAGCAACATCCTCCCTGGATGCGGAGTCAGAAGCGTTGGTTCAGGAAGCCCTGGATGAGTTGATGAAAAATAGGACTACTATCGTGATTGCACATCGATTGGCGACCATCCGCAAAGTGGACAGAATATATATGATTAAAGATGGTGAAATTGTGGAGGAGGGTACTCATGAAGGACTGGCATCCGTAGAGAATGGTTATTACGCCAATCTGGTTAAACTACAGTTTGATGAGCCTATTTTACCGCTTTCAGACTGATGTCCATGCTTTTGACTTGGTGGGTTAATGCGCCCACTGAGATGTAGTCCACTCCGCATTCGGCTACGTCCCTTAGGGTCGCCTCAGTGATACCTCCGGAAGCTTCGGTTACAAACCTACCGTCAATCATCTCTACCGCTTCTCTCATGGTTGGGCAGTCCATGTTGTCAAGCATGATTACATCCACTCCCCCGATTTCCAATACCTCCTGAACCTCTTTCAGAGTTCTTGTTTCTACTTCTATTTTTAGGGAGAGTTGATTCTCCTTGAGGTATGCTTGTGCGGCATGTATGGCTGGTCGTAGGCCGCCTGCAAAATCTATGTGGTTGTCCTTCAACATGATCATGTCGTAAAGTGCATACCGGTGGTTTTCTCCGCCTCCTAAATGCACGGCCCATTTTTCCATCATCCGGAAGTTGGGGGTGGTTTTCCTTGTGTCGAGCAGTTTGGTTGGTGTGTGTTTGATTTTTTGGGCCAGCTTGTGGGTGTATGTAGCTATGCCGCTCATCCGTTGCAGACAGTTCAATACGAGACGCTCAGTAGTGAGTATAGAAGCCGCTTTTCCGGACACAGTTAATCCAATATCCCCAATTCTTACTTGCTCACCATCTTTTTTAAGCAAAAGGACATTCAGAGAAGGGTCAAAATGATGAAAAATTTTCTTGGCAAGCGAAAGCCCTGCAATTATTCCATCTTCTTTGATAAGCAGTTGCGCCTTTCCTGTTGCATCTGGGGAAATCGCAGCAAGAGTGGAGTGATCCCCTTCACCAACATCTTCGTTGAAGGCTGATTTGATAAATTCATTAAGTCTTTCTTCCGTTATATAGGTCTGTTTCACAAATCAAAAATAGGTTAATTTTCTCAAAAAGTAGTCCTGAGTCCCCATAAGGTTTGTGCTCGCAACGGAAAAAGGGATATGCGAAGCTTTAACCAACGGCCTTCAAACCTATTACTCCTTTGTAAACGCCAAGCCGTAAATCTTTAACTGGCTATCCATTTTGGTTTTACACTTGACCAAAATCCTAAAGCTGTCAGTTTTGGACTGATATTTCCCCATGATATATCGGATTTTATCCGATGATTCGCCCTGCTGCAGTACAACAAAACTTACTGCCGGGGATTTTTTAAAAAAATCACGCATGACAATTTCGGCTTGCTTTTTTGAATAATCACCGTGCGTTTCTCCCAACTTTATTTCTACTGAACTATCGTAGTAGTGGGCTAAATCTTCGCTCGAACTGTTTTTTATAGCTGATGCAATCTGATCGATTTGTTGGACATACAATTCGGTAATTGGACTATGTTGGGCAATCTTTATTATTCCGAAGACTCCAAAGAAAAAGCATATCAAAGATTTCATACCTCGGTGATTAGCAAATTTTGAGCCAAAGACCTATTATTTCAGATTTCCTACGGCTTTTTCCCGGAAGTTTTTGTCAGGTTGAGAACGTCCAGTTTCTTGCCATTATATACCCCGGCTTTGATGAATATGCCGTATATTTGTAGGCCGATTGGAAAAGACACAGCCGCATTACCCTTAGTGGGTATTTTATGTGCACTACTAAATTTTCATTTCGAAAAAGAACACCCTGATACATGAACAAGAAAGTATTATTGATGATTTTAGATGGCTGGGGTATAGCCACAAATCCGGAAGTTTCTGCTATTGAGAGAGCTCAAACACCATTTATTGATAGCCTGTACACGAAATATCCCAATGCCAGGCTAGAAGCATCTGGCTTGGCTGTAGGGCTTCCGGTAGGTCAAATGGGCAATTCGGAAGTAGGTCACATGAACATTGGTGCGGGAAGGGTTGTCTATCAGGATTTGGTGAAAATCAACAAAGCGGTATCAGAAGGAGATCTAAATACTGACCCGGTATTAAAAGTAGCGTTCGATCAAGCGAGAAACACCGGTAAAAAGGTGCATTTCATAGGGTTAGTATCGGATGGAGGGGTTCATTCGCATATTTCCCATCTCAAAGGCCTCTGCGATGCTGCAAAAGCGAATGGTATAAATCAAGCCTTCATTCATGCTTTTACAGACGGGCGTGACACAGATCCCAAAAGTGGTTTGAATTTTTTGACTGAATTGGCGGAGTATACCAAGACTTCTACAGGATCGATTGCTACTGTGATCGGAAGATACTATGCCATGGATAGGGATAACCGCTGGGAAAGGGTAAGTCTTGCATATAACGGAATGGTGAATGGAGAGGGTGAGAAATCCAAAGATATATTGGGAGCCCTCAAAAAATCATATGCCAACGGCGTTACAGATGAATTTATCCGTCCCATTATCCAGGTTGATCAGGAGGGGAAGCCGATTGGGAATATCGGGGAAGGAGACACGGTCATATGTTTTAACTTCCGAACAGACAGGGGAAGAGAAATAACAGAAGTGCTTACCCAAAGTAACTTGCCAGATTTCGGGATGAAAAAACTTAACCTGCATTATGTGACTTTTACAAGCTATGATGTGACTTTCCAAAATATCCACGTCATTTTTGAGAAGGATAACCTTTCCAATACCTTGGGCGAGATCTTGGCCAAAAACCACAAAAAGCAAATCCGAATAGCAGAAACAGAAAAATACCCCCATGTGACTTTCTTTTTCTCCGGCGGCAGGGAAAAAGAATTTGAAGGAGAATCCAGAATTCTCTGCTTCTCGCCCAAAGTGGCAACATATGATTTGCAGCCAGAGATGAGTGCCTTCGAAATTGCAAAAAAAATAAATCAAGAACTTCCTAAAAGAGAGGCGGATTTTATTTGTCTCAATTTTGCCAATGCCGACATGGTTGGCCATACAGGAATATTTGATGCAGCCGTAAAAGCCTGTGAAGCTGTGGACAAATGTGCAGAATCGGTAATCCGGAAAGCGCTGGAAAATGACTACACTGTAATCGTTATTGCTGACCACGGTAACAGTGATTGCATGATCAATGAAGACGGATCTCCCAATACAGCCCATACAACCAGCCTGGTGCCATGCATCATGGTAGACAGCAAAGATAGACTAACCATCAAAGATGGTAAATTAGGTGATTTGGCACCTACCATACTTACCTTACTTGGTGTTGGGATTCCAATAGAAATGACAGGGGAAATTTTGTTAACTTAACATGGGGAAAGCTTTTTGTAAATCAACTTCTCGGTTCTTGGTATTGTTTTTTCTTTTGGTTTCCTGCTCCAAATCGGAGCAGGTTCCCCTTGATAATCCAACTCAACTAGAAAAATATTTCCCCTTGAACCAGTTTGTCCAGGACCAAATAACCCAGTTAGATGGGAAGAAGGTATCGAAAATGATGATCATCAAAGGTAAAGAAGCGGCTGTTACGATGGAAATGGATGCAGAGGAGTGGCGCAAAGAGTTGGATATTTTTATTCAGGCAGATATCAATAAAAATTCTTTGGCATCATCCTACACAACTGAGGAAAGTTCACAGCTTTTGCGCCACACACTCATCCCAGGAGAAAAAGGAGATGTGCAGATGTTGACAATACATCGATTGGATGATAAAATTAGTACCGTAGATTTCTCCTTTAGCAAGGAAAATTTATTCTACCTTTCTAAAGGTTCCGGAAGCCTGAAAATGACGGCTGACGGCAACAGTATATCGTCCTATGAAGTAAACGGTTATCAGAAAGTCTGGTTTTTGCCCGCCAACATCATGTTGACGGAAGGTACAATTAATCATTCACCCGATTAGCTGTCCGTCTCAGACAAAGGCAAAGAACGCCAGCCAAACAATAAACAGGATTGGCAACAATATGGGCATTGAAAACCGAATGATATAGCCGAAGAAAGACGGCATTTTTATTCCGCTTTGCTCGGCAATTGATTTTACCATAAAATTAGGACCATTGCCGATATAGGTCATGGCTCCAAAAAACACAGAAGCAATGGATATGGCCATCAGTTCGAAAGAGGAGGCATCATACAGGTCTAAGGCAAAATTCCGTACTTCGGCAACATTATTGATACTTGCACCCTGGGAGGCCATGGCAGCAGCAAGGAAATTAAGGTAAGTTGGCGCATTGTCCAACACGCCTGACAGGGCACCGGTACCCCAATATAACGTATTGTGGGTGATGAGGGCCGCACCTTCCGGTGATTTCGCATATTCTCCCACAAGCTCCAACGCAGGCATCATGGTGCCAAATATGCCTATAAATATAAATGCTACTTCCCTAATGGGCTCGAAATTGAACTCATTCCCATTAATCGCTTCCTTATTTGCAAATCTAAAAGACAGATAGGCCACAGACAACATGATGAGTTCCCTGAGGAAAGAAAACTTCTGTCCATCATAGTGAATAGCTGGGACCCAATCCAGCACATTCGGATCCAAGAATACCGAACAGATTACTACCAATAGCCACAGGAAATTTTTTGTGCCGATAAGTGAAATTTTATTGGAGTGGATTTCAGGTTCTACGGTTTCTTCGTCATTTGCCCGACCAAATTTTTTATCCAAGAAAAAGAACACGATCGCCAAAAACCCCAGTGCCATTACCCAGGCAGGCCAGTTGTTCTCCAGTGTCCAAAAGAACGGGACACCTTTTAGGAAACCTAAAAACAACGGTGGATCTCCGATAGGTGTAAGCGATCCTCCAACGTTACTTACCATGAAAATAAAAAATATGATATGGTAAGGTTGTATGTTGTTTTTGTTGAGCCTGATAAAAGGGCGTATGAGTAGCATGGATGCACCTGTAGTTCCAATAAGATTAGAAATCAATGCACCAATCAAAAGCAAACTTACATTGGCAAAGGGTGTTGATTTTTTGTCCACATGTATCAGAATCCCGCCGGACGCAATATATAATGATGCAAGCAGTGCAATAAACTGGACGTATTCGGCTAAGGCATGGATAGGTTGATGAATATTGTGTAAAGCAAAAATATAATATACTACTACAATAGCAGCTAGCAGCACAGCTATTTTCGGATAATTGTGGTGCCAGAAAAGCTCATAAAACAAGGGGCCAGTCGCAATCATCAACAACAAGATCACAAAAGGAAAAACAAGCCATACCGGGGCATGTCCATGGGTTGTAAACGGGGCCGGATCGCCATGCATATCCAAAGAGCTAATCTGAGTAGGGGTAGTTTCTGAAGTCGCATGTAATTTGAAGCTAGGTGTGCTATCTTCGCTTTGGGCAATTGCAATCGGGGTATAGGTGATTGTAGCAAGGGCCCAAAGCAAAACACATGAAGCTATAATTTTCTTCATCAAGTTGATTTTAAAGGTTAGGTAAAAATTTCCGGCAATAAGGTTTAGTTGGCGACATAAAACCTATTCTAAAATTTTAATTGCACTAAACTACCTATTTTGATTTATATGAAACAAATAATTTGACAAGAGAAGGTGAAAATTTTATAAACCCATTAAATTCTAATTCCAAGAAAGGGGATATATTTATGTCTGAGACCCCACGGTGGGTGCAAAACAGGTTTGGATAATGGGTTCGAAAACAGGGTTCTTTTATATTTCTAATCCATATAAGGTGCCTCCGCAATTGTCTCGGGAAGCTCCACTGACTGAGGCGAGGGAGTTGTTTTCTTTTCTTAGACGAAGTATTCCAAGAAATGCAAATACCAAGGCTTCTTTGTAGGCAATCAAGGTTTCATCAGGCACGTTTAGGATAGTGTCACTCCCTAGCTTGGAAGCTAGCTTTTTTAGAAAAAAAGCGTTTAGCGCCCCACCACCTGTGGCCAGCAACAAGGCATTCTTTGGGGACGTTTCATTGATGGACTTGGCAATTACAGCTGCAAAATGTTCTGATAAGGTTGCAAGAATATCACAGGGGTCTAGGTCGGGTATATCTGTGAGTGGCAAAAAGCTCTTTTCGATATCCTCCCTTCCCAGGGATTTTGCTCCTTTTTGCGCATAATAAGGCGCATTGGATAGTGCCTCCAGGAGGTGTGGTATAACTGAACCAGATCTGGCCAAGTTTCCGCTGTCATCGAAAGGCATTCCGGCTTTTTTCGCAAAATGGTTGAAAAGCAAGTTGAACGGGCATACGTCAAAAGCAATCCGCTGACTGTCCCATTCCATAGAGATGTTTGCAATACCCCCCAGATTTAGACAATAGTCGTAGGCTGTAAACAGAAGTTTGTCACCTACGGGAACCAAGGGCGCTCCTTGTCCACCAAGCTGCACGTCCAGGGTTCGGAAATCGTTGATTACCGGCAAATGACAGGCTGCGTGCAAGGCCCAGCCATTGCCTATCTGTAGCGTGAGGTGCTTTTCAGGTTGATGAAAAACTGTATGCCCGTGAGAGGCAACAGCAAGTGGCCTAACCCGGTTACGAAGGCAAAAATCAGCAACCTGTATGCCCATCCATTGACCAAACCGTATGTCCAAAAGGGCGAGATCTTCTCCTTTAACCAGATGGGAACGGGTTAAGTCAAGGCCCAAATCATCAGGGAAAGGTATCGTTTCGCCACAGACCAGATCAAAAGTCCATCCCCTATTATAGTCAAAAGATGCAAAAACAATGTCCAAGCCATCCCCAGAGGTGCCGGACATCAGGCCAATCATAGGGTAAGTAGCCAACGTATCCATGGGTTAAAGTTTGTTAAAATCAGTTGCGTAAAGTTAAAATTAATTTATGGTTTATATATGTGTTTTTTAATTTGACTAATTTTACCCCACTATCAAAAACATATCATGATTGTGTAACTAATTATACTTCAACCTTAAATTGATTATTGACAAATATCACCGCAATTGTGGGTATTACCATATACAAGGTAGTATGTTTTGGTGAAGACAAGTTGGAAACGGGTTGCGTTTTCACCTCTTTTGATGAGGTCGTCCACTTTGAATTACAGTTGCGTTTCCATTTCAATTCCCGGTACTCAATGTCTTTATTTGTGGAGTAGATTGCAAATCCTTTGAATACTTAACAAAAGACCACATATTTGTAGTCCCCAATTTGGTCCTTTATGAACTGAATCGAATTTAAAATAAAATGTCAGCAATAAAAAACCGTTACTTTCTAAGCTTGTTTTTGGGCTTATTTATTATAGATTTTACTTTTGGACAGTCCTCTTCATCCACCTATAGTTCCCTTGGCGTGGGTGAATTCAATAACGGCGGACTTACCCAAAATCAAGCAATGGGAGGTCAGGGGATAAGTTTTGGGTCACCCTTCAGTGTGAATAATGTGAATCCGGCTCTATCCACCAAAAACGGCGCATTTAGCTTTCAGGCAGCATTTAATTATGTCAACATGCAAGCTTCCACAGATGCCGGTTCGGAAGAGATAGACGGTGGAGGGTTGAGTTATGTGGCCATGTCACTGCCGTTGATCCCTCGGAAATGGACTTTGGGATTGGGGTTGAATCAAGTGTCGGGGGTTGATTATAACCTTACGGTCAATTCTCCGGTTGTCAACTCAAACTTGATATCTTTGAATAGCATTCAGGGAAGGGGCGGATTGAGCGAAGTCTACCTCAGTACCGGATTTCAGCCGGTAAAAAATTTGAGCCTCGGTCTTCACGGCTCATATTTATTTGGTTCAACCATCCGTACCAATGAGTTGGACTTGTTCACTTCTGAGCTGATACCTATAGGAATTTCTACGGAGTACTACGAGCGACTTACCTTTAGTGATGTCACATTTAGGGGAGGAGTTCACTATGCATTGCCAATCGGCAATCAAAAAAATATTAATTTCGGAGCCATCTATCATGTTTTTGGCGACATTAAAGGAAAAGAATTTGCGAAAATTGCAGAATTGGGTCAAGCTGCAATCCCAAATTCGCCGGGCAATGTGTTGAGTGACGATTTACCCGGAAGTATTTTTCTTCCGGACAAGATTGGATATGGTGTATCTTATGAAAAAATTAATAAATTTGTTGTTGGCTTCGAGTTCCAACAGCAGAATTTTCAGGAATACAGAGGGTTCAATTCCTCTTCTGGGAATTTGGAGAACTCAATGAAGATGAGCCTTGGTGGTCAATTTGTTCCAAATCCCTTTTCGATCGAACGAATGTTGGACAGGGTTACTTTCAGGGGGGGGGTTGAATATGAAAGATTACCATTCAGTTTGAATGGAACCCAAGTTGAGGATGTTGGCATAAATTTTGGAGCTTCAATTCCTGTACACACCCTATCCTTACTAAATTTGGCATTGAAGGTTGGTACAAGAGGAACCATAGAAAATGGTCTGATTAGAGAAAATTACGTTAAAGTTTCCTTCGGGATTTCAATAAATGATAATAGTTGGTTTTACAAAAAAGTATTTGAATGATGTGGACAAACATGAAATTTAAATCGTTGGTTACTGGGTGCCTGTCTTTCTTGTCAGTGGGACTCACTCAAGCCCAAGAAGGCTGGAATTGGCCCGCTGATGCGCAATTAGAAGCAAAAGGCCGGGAATTAAATGCGGCTTATACGGATTACAAGCGAGCAGAAGAATATCTGAATGCCAAGTCCGGGCTGTACTGGTTATTGACCAACATTCCAGAATTAAATGAATCACTATATATCAATGGTGTGGAAATCTATGAAGCGGCATCCAAAAAGGTCACAGATCCGAAGGAGCAGCGGGTTTATCAGGATTCCGTCATTCTGTTATATGATCTTAGAAATGCATTATATGACAATGAATCCAAATGGATTGCCAACAAAGCCTACTATGCCTACAGCTTCTACAGAGGGGATAAAGAAAAAGTAGGACTTGCAGCCGATTTGTTTGAAAGGGTAATGGAAGTGAACGGCACGCTTGGATATCAACTCGTGCCTGCTTATTTCGATGCTGTTTACAGAAATTTCGCATATAATAAAGCATATACTCCTGAGGAAGTTTTGGCAAAGTTTGAAATACTAAATGCCATCTTAGATGAAAAGGAAAGCGCGGGAACGGATGTGAGCAGTCAAAGAGGACCCCTTGAGCAATTGCTAATTGCTATGGAGATAATAGACTGTGATTTCATATCCAGAGTTCTTGGACCGAAATTGGAGGGTGATCCCACCAATATGAAAATGGCCCAACAAATTTTTCAGTATTCTGTTCAATATAAGTGTCTGAACACCCCAACCTTCAATCTAGCGCTAGAGGTTATTGACACCAACGACCCAACGTTTACCACATCCCAAGTAAGGGGAATGAGGTACATGCAGAATTCCGAATATGCCAAAGCAGGCGAATTATTTGAAAAAGCATTAACCTTGGCTTCCACCGATGAGCAGCGTGCGGAGATTCATTGGGATATGGCCAAGGTCCATGCAAATTTGGGTAGAAAAGGTCAGGCAAGGACCTCTGCGTTGAAGTCGGGTGAACTGAACCCTGAGCGAATGAAAGATGCTCATGGATTAATTGCAGGGTTGATAATGAGTTCATCCAATGATTGTAGGGGCGGTCAAAGTAGGGTAAAGGATTATTCCATATTCATAGCTGCCTATGAGGCGTATTCCCGTGCTGGTGATTCGGCTGGCATGGCAAATGCAAAGTCCAGATTTCCATCCAAGGAAGAATTATTCACAGAAGGTTTTCAGGTAGGCGAAAACATGAGCACAGGATGCTGGGTTGGACAAACCGTTACCTTGGCTACGAGAGACTAATAAAAAGTGGTTCACATATGTAAACAGAAGAGGCGGTCATCTACCGCCTTTTCTGTTTACATTTGACATCCCCCATTTTGATTGCAATTTGCTAAAACAGATGAAACTTGTATCCTATGTTGGTTTGGCCCTGATCTTGGGAATATTCTCCTGCCGGGAAGATATAGATAAGAGCCAATTGGAATTTTATAAAGGGCCGACAAGGACTGGTTCAAACATTCTTTTGGTACATAGTGATTCCGCACTTGTCCGTACCAAGTTAATGGCTGATAAGCAGTTGGAATTTCAAAACGGCAACGCAGAATTTCCTGAGGGAATTGTTATTCACTTTTTTGAAAAAAATGGAGAATTGAGTACCACAATCAGGGCAGATAGGGGATACTATGAACGAAAGACAGACCTCTATAAGGGAGAAGGAGACGTTCAGGTGCACAACTTACTCAAAGACCAAAAACTGAATTCGGAAGAATTATTTTGGGATAAGGGTAAGAAAAAAATTTTCACCGAGAAATTTGTGACCGTAGAGGAGCCTTCACGGATTATCAACGGAACCGGCATGGAGGCAGATGAGGGCTTTAATGATTATACCTTTACCAAGGTGACTGGAATTTTGGAAAATGCGTTATGATAGTTTAGATTAAAATGAAAATATTGGATACAATAATGTTGCCCTTTGCGGCCGCATTGGTCATTATTGGAACTCACGTAACCATGCAGCATGGGGCAGGAGCCTCATACCCCATTTTTATGTTTGCGGTTGCCACGCTTTTTTGGTTTCTTTTTCGGAAAAAACGTAGGGAGGAAAATGATCCAACAGAAAGCGAATTACCAAGAAAGAAAGATAAGAAAAGAAGGTAATGGATATCTTATATTTAATTTATGTGTTGATAACCTTATTTTTTTCAGCCTTATTTTCCGGGTTGGAAATGGCATTTGTTTCTGCGAATAGGCTGCACATCGAACTGCAAAATAAACAAGGAAAATTTGCCGGTAAAATTTTGTCTGATTTTGTCAAGAATCCAAGCCAATTTATAGGTACTACACTTTTGGGAAACACGGTTTCTTTGGTTCTTTACGGTACTTTTATGGCTTACCTGTTGGAGTCACCTATTATTAATGTTTTGCCGGAAAGCTTCAATAACCAGGCAACTGTGATGATTTTGCAAACTTTGGTGTCAACTTTGATTGTACTTATTACTGCCGAGTTTATACCGAAAAGCATCTTCATGCTAAATCCAAATAGCTTGCTTTTCTTTTTTTCGATTCCATTTGCAGTAATTTATTACGTGCTTTATCCTGTGGTATGGTTAGTGGTGGGTTTATCAAAGTTGGTTATTACACACATCCTTAAGTTGGACTATAATGAAGATAAGCCCGTATTCAACATCACTGATTTGAACAGTTTTATCCAAAATAATTTGGAGATGAAAGGGGATGATTCCAGAGTGGACATTGATACCAAAATTTTTGACAATGCGGTGGAATTCAAAACTGTAAAAGTAAGAGAATGCATGGTCCCCCGTACGGATATCGTTGGCTTGGAAATTGACGATACGATTGCAGACCTGAAGGAAACTTTCATTGAAAGTGGACACTCGAAGGTGATTGTTTATAGAGATACTATCGATGATGTCATTGGCTATTGCCATCACCTGGAGCTGTTTAAAAAACCAAAATCAATACTGGATATTCTTACTCCCATCGTAATTGTCCCTGAATCCGCATTGGCCAATGAGCTCTTGGTTCAGTTTATCAAGGAGCGCAAAAGCCTTGCTTTGGTGGTTGATGAATTTGGAGGAACCAGCGGCATTGTCAGCATAGAAGACATTATAGAGGAAATTTTCGGGGAAATAGAGGACGAATATGACAATGATGATTTGGCAGAGCAGAAGATTTCTGAAAATGAATACCTGCTTAGTGCCAGGCATGAAATAGATTATCTTAATGAAAAATACAGTTGGACCTTTCCATCCGGAGATTTTGAAACCCTGGCCGGTTTTATCCTTTCCCTAGCAGAAAATATCCCCCAAAAGGGGGAATCAGTGGTCTATGGACCATTTACCTTCACCGTGGTATCAAAACAAGATCATCGCATTGATACTGTAAAACTTAAGATCAATACAAACTAGTTTGCAAATACTACATTTATAAATAGCGGTTTGCTTTGAATTTAGCTTAAGATGTAATTATTTTGCGACACCTCAAAAAATAGGAGAATGGCATTAATAAAAGAAATAAGACAAAGAACAGGCCTGGCAATAGGTGTAATAGCGGTAGGACTCATTTTTTTCCTCGTTGGGGGAGATATTCTGGGACCCAATTCCGTAATTTTGGGACAGGGAAAAACCACTGTGGGTGAAATAGCCGGCGACAAAATATCGTATGAGGAATATATCCAAAAAATAGAGGAAACAAAGTTTTCTTTTCAGCAAAACACGGGAAGAACCCCGACGGAAAATGATCTGTTCAGTATCAGGGAACAAGCCTGGCAGGCACTTATCGTAGAGCGTGTTTTTTCCTCCCAGTATGACGAGCTTGGCCTGTCAGTAACAGATGAAGAGCTAATCGATATGGTACAGGGAAAAAATATCATCGCAGAACTTAGGAGAGAACTTACCAATCCAGAGACAGGCGAATTTGACCGGCAGCAGTTGGTGTCTTTTCTCCAGTCCCTTGAAACAGCAGATCCACAACAACAACAATTTTGGGCCCAGCAGGAAAAGCTTTTTGCTGACTCGAGATTGAGGATAAAATACGATAATATGCTGGGATTATCGGAATATGCATCCGCCGCGGAGGGAAAAATGCAGTATAAAATGGCAAATAGCATTGCTGATGTGGAGCACATTCATATTCCTTATTATGTGGTTTCTGATTCTAGCGTATCCGTGTCTGAAAATGAACTTAAATCCTTCCTGAACAAAAATAAAGAGCGGTTTCAAGTAAGCGCAAATAGAGATATAGAATATGTTACTTTTAGTTTATATCCAAGTTCGGAAGATTCTGCGGCGATAAAAAGTGAAATCAATTCATTGACAGTTGAGTTCCAAAGTTCGAATGAAGATTCGGTTTTTGTTTTGAGAAATTCAGATGTCGCCAATTCTTACCAAACAATTAGCCCTGGAGATCCCTTACCTCCCAGCCTGCTATCAAATGTAGAAAATCCGGAACCAGGTGTTATCTATGGCCCCTTTCTCACCGAACGGTCTAGCTATGTGTCCTACAAAGTCAGTGATCAGTTTGAAGGATCACCCCGAATGCGAGCCAACCACATTTTGTTGACCACAGAAGGAATGGATGAGGGAGCCAAATTGGAAGTAAAAGCGGAAGCCCAACGGATATTGGATGAGGTAACAGCCTCTGGAAATTTCGCTTTGGCAGCACAACAATATGGTCAGGATGGCACCGCCCAAAGAGGGGGTGACCTAGGTTGGTTTGCGAAGGAAGATTTTATTGAAGAATTTGCAGATGTCGTTTTTGCTTCCAAAACAACGGGTTTGATCAATCGGATAGTCGAAACAGAATATGGATACCATATAATTGAAGTTACTGAATTGTCACGGACTACCACCTACAAGATAGCAGTGTTGGAGTTGGACCTGATTGCCAGTGACGTCACAAGAAATGACGTATTTCGAAATGCCGATTTCTTTGCCTCCGGTACAACCAATGCGAAAGAATTCCGGGAAAATGCCCAAAAAGAAGGTTATCAAGTATTGCGGGCAAACAGCATTAATCCTTCCGGTAGGTCCTTGAATAATTTGGACGGAGCCAGGGAAATTATTCGTTGGTCATTCAACGAAGCTTCAGTAGGTCAGGTTTCTACTGTTTTTGAATTGGATGATTCCTACGTGGTAGCATTGTTGGCAGGAAAAACTGACGAAGGGGCAGCTAACTTGAATGATGCCAATACCCGAAGTCAAGTCAGTGCCGAAGTTAGAAATGAAAAGAAAGCAGCATATATTATTGATCAAATCAAGGGACTGCAAACCCTCCAGGCTATCAAGGAAAAATTTCCGGATTCATCTTTGGGATCTACCGCGGATCTTAGGATGAATGCAAGTGTGGTACCTGGAATTGGATTTGCACCGAAGGTAGTAGGTTCCATTTTTGGAATGAAAAATACAGGAGTGCTTTCCTCACCCATTGTCGAAGACATCGGTGTGATTTTGGCCAAAGTGAACAGCATAACTCCGGCTTCCGAAATTGCTGATTTTACGCGGTATCAAAATGAGATCACCACCAATGCCTCCCAGCGGACAAGTTATATGATTATGATGGCTATGGAAGAGCTGGCCGTGGTCAAAGATTACAGGTATAAATTTTTCTAAACTCAAATAACATTAATTAAGATCCCATTCCCCTAAGGAGTGGGATTTTTCATGTTTTATGGATTTTATTTCCCAGTCCTTGCGTTGACCATTAAAAGTTGATTTATGAACAAAGCGTTTGACATCACCTCCTTCAAAGAAAAACTCGATGCAGAAACGGCTTTTCCTTCCTTGTACATGTTTAAATTTATAGTGCCTTCTGGTAAGGAAGAGGAGATTGCTTCTTTGTTGCCCAACAACGAGATGACACTAAAAGCATCTTCCAAAGGGAATTATGTCAGTGCTACCATCAAAGCGATGATGCCAAGTAGTGATGCTATCATTGAAGTTTACAGCAAAGCATCTTTCATAGAAGGGGTGATTTCGCTTTAGCCCTATTATAACCTAACTAACCAACTCATGTGGAAAGAAGTAAACAATACAATTGAAAAAACTTTTGAATTCAAGGATTTTATCGAAGCGTTCTCATTTATGACCAGGGTTGCGTTTTTGGCGGAAAAACACGGACACCATCCCAATTGGTCAAATGTTTATAATAAAGTCACCATCCAACTGACAACGCACGATAAGGGAAATGTGGTCACCCAAAAGGACCGAGACCTGGCCGCTGCAATTGATGCTGTTTGAGTATGCCTTCAGAGACAAACCTATACCTTGTCCCTACACCTATAGGTAATTTGGAAGATATTACCCTCAGGGCATTGTCTGTGCTCAAAACCGTGGACGTAATTCTTGCGGAAGATACCCGGACATCCGGTAAATTGTTGAAACATTTTGGTATTCAGCGTCCCTTGGAAAGCTATCATATTTTCAACGAACATAAGAGCGTAGTACGGATTATCCAGCGGCTGAAGGATGGGCTAATAATGGCTTTGATAAGCGATGCGGGTACTCCTGCTATTTCTGACCCGGGGTTTCTGCTTGTGAGGGCAGCAAAAGAAGAAGGACTCGTTGTAAATTGTCTTCCTGGCGCGACTGCGTTTGTGCCTGCTTTGGTAAATTCGGGTCTTCCAAATGATCGCTTTATTTTCGAAGGATTTCTTCCGCATAAAAAAGGCAGAAAAACCCGTATCGAAGCGCTTACAGAAGAAACCAGAACCATGATTTTTTATGAATCACCACATAGGCTTATGAAAACCCTGGTGCAGTTCTCAGAGGTATTTGGTGAATATCGACAAGCCTGCGTAAGTCGGGAACTTACCAAGATCTATGAAGAAAATGTACGGGGCAACTTACAAGAATTGATTCTTTACTATGAAGAAAACCCCATTAAAGGGGAAATTGTATTAACGGTAGCAGGAAAAAACTGAGATGGATTTAGAAAAATTAATAAAACCAACAATTGAAATTGCGAAAAAGGCGGGAGCATTTATTCGAAAGGAGAGGCAAAATTTCAAACTTGTAAGCGTAGAAAACAAAGGATTCAACGATTTGGTATCCTATGTTGACAAAGAAGCTGAGAAAATGATCGTTTCCGGCTTGAGGGTAATCTTTCCTGATGCAGGCTACATCACCGAAGAGGGTACTGTGGATCAAACGCAAACCGCATGGAAATGGATAGTTGACCCTTTGGACGGGACTACCAATTTCGTACACGGCGTGCCGATATTTTCAGTTTCCATTGCTTTATCACTTGAAGGCCGCATTATGATGGGAGTAGTCTATGAGGTAAACCTCAACGAATGCTTTTATGCCTACCGGGGTGGCGGTGCGTTTTGCAACGAAACACCAATTCATGTAAGTGAAGCGACTTCGTTGAAAGAATCGCTTATAGCCACAGGGTTTCCGTATCATGAAGGTGGAAAAATAGACCGTTATCTTAAGCTGTTGAAGTACCTGCTCTTGCACTCCCATGGGTTGAGAAGATTGGGAAGCGCAGCCGTTGATCTTTGCTATGTGGCTAGCGGAAGGGTTGAAGCCTATATGGAATATAACCTCCAATCGTACGATGTAGCGGCAGGAACTATAATTTTACAAGAAGCGGGAGGAAAAGTTACCGATTTCAACGGCGGTGAAAATTATATATTTGGGGGTGAAATAATCGGTACCAATGGACACATCCATGAGCCACTACGCCAAAAATTGGAAGAAATATTTCAGAATTTGGAATAGGCTTTTTTCTTTATTCAATCACAAATTTATCAGAAAAAAAATTGCTAAATTCTCGGGTCTAACTACAGAAAAGATATTTTAAACAAAATATTTGGTTATAGGAAATAAAATTTTTAATTTCGATATAAATAATTAGCTTTCAAAAAATTATCTCTTTACAGGCAGGATTAAGGAATAAATCACCCATAATCAATTCCAAAAATCTATCCCCACACGAGAAGAGTTTAGAAATTTTATCAATTTACCAATAAGTGAAATGACATTAGCGATTTTAGGAGGCAGCAACTTAGCTGCGGCTCTTGGCAATAAATATATTGGTCGGGGAATGAACGTTGTTTTTGGTTTAAGGGATGGCTTTAGTTCAAGACAGATAGCTTGGAAAATGCTTAAAATGCAGAATCACAACATGCTTGGATTCAAAGAAGCCATTGAGAAAGCTGATGTTGTTTTTATTTGCTGCGAGAATGAAGTCCTTCCAGATGTGTGTCTGGCTATTAACGAGGTAGATACCTCTAAGAAACTTTTTGTAGATTGCACCAATGGACAGTCTGATCCTGAACTTGGATGTAATACCACTTATATCCAAACGCTTACCAACAACCCAATAGTTTTTAAAGCTTTCAACAACCTTGGATTAGACTATCCCAAATCTGATCCGTTGGAATTAATCAAAGAAACCTATTTTTGTGGAGATGGGATAGAAGATAGGATCCTTATGAAAAGGCTTATTGAGTTGATTGGATTCAAGGCAATAGATGCCGGAAAGCTAAAAAATGCCTGTTTGCTGGAGGCTGTTTATCATCTGAGGAGAGAAATTTCACACGTTAAAAACGGGCAGGGAGATTTTCATTTTAAGTTGATGTCGGTTTAATTTGACTTTATTTTGAATTCTTTTTTGGTTTGGGTATCCGAAATTAACATGCGGCCTAGATAAGTTGACGATCGGGCCAACAATCCCCTAAGTTCTTCTTTGTGAATTGCCATTGCAATAAGGCTTCACGTTATCGCATTAATACGCCGCAAATAGTCGCTTTCTTCCTTTATTTGCAGTTTTTCATCCAAGAAAGTTATCAATTTCATCGAGTCCCTTTCGTATTGATAATACCAAATCACCCTTTCCCGGTAAATAAAGTAGGTTTTAAGCTCTTTCTTGAAAATTGGCTTTAAGCAAAGGCCCAAAATCTATCAGTTTGTTGTTTCGGTGTAGTGGATTATGTATTGTAGGTTTTCCTGATTGAGTTCCCTGATGTTTTGGGCGCTAAAAAAACCCTTATCGGCAATATAGATCACATCCTTTATATTCATTTCCTTTACGCATAGCGACATGGATTTTGAATCTGTAATATTGCCGTTGACAAGCCGAAAGTAAACCGGCTGCTTCAATTGTGCGGAAAACAAATACATGAGCCTGACCTGTCGGTCATAATCATGGTCGGGATTATATCCCTTGGCATTGATGGCAAGCTGCTCGGGGAGGCTTGTGGCATGGGTTGAATCCATCATCACGAATTTGTTGCTGTGGGTTTCGGGCGCATTCAGCATCGACTTCATCCATTCCACCAGTTTTTCGCGGTTCTCGCCTACCTGTTTCAGCGCATTCGAAATATATTTGTC
>JBBQXZ010000039.1:0-26980 GCA_038209145.1 Cytophagales bacterium
TTCTTGGCCCAAAGGTGGACAGTTGGACACAGACCTATCATTACCAAAAGTAATTAGTATAGGCTACAAATTTGGACTTGTAGAAAGCACTTGTTTAAGTATTAATTCGACTTGGTCGGCAATAAAATTTACCCATCCAAAAAAAGGAAAAATATACAATAACAGTCACGCAAAACTACAATCAAGAACAACGAACCGCTAACAGCACCTACAAGAAATTGGCGGTTCAGTGGTTAAATGAAGCTTTGAGCTTCGTTTCAAGTTTTGTGGTGGCAGACAGTTTAGTGCTTCGAAATCGCCAACTTCTTGTAGCTGCAAAACGTTAGCGGAAAGCTGTTAAAATGAGAAACATGAAAGTAGCGCTGACAATCCTAATTTTATTTGTTTGTAATTGGACATTTGGACAAATCTTTTCATTTAATCGTGACTACATATCAGAAGATACTTACTGTATTAACCTTAAACCGAGAGATACAGATAGCTCACTAAGTATTGAAAGTGAATTAAAAAGATTTGAAGAGCAATCAATTGACAAGGAGTTGGGAAGACAAGTGTTTAGAATAGTTTCAATGGGTACACCAGGAGACGATCAATCAATTGTAATTAAAGTGTTAGAAAAAATGGATTCTACATGCACTTTAACCATTAAGATGATTAAGAATTTAAGGAAAAACAAAATCATTGTGCACACTAAGACGTTTGACAATTCATTGTGGGACAATTTTAATCTTTTGGCAGACACAACATTTTGGAATCAACCGGAAAAGGCACCAATCGTAAGACCGGGGGTTCACGATGGAGAGACTTTAATATATGAATTTAATGATTTGGGAAAATATCATAGTGTCGTAAGGGGATTAAGTACAGGTGACACCAAAGTTGTACAAACTAAAATGTACTTAGGCTATTTATTAAATTCTTTCTTTGACGTGAAGTGCAAAACAGCCAGCCACTAACAAAATGTATGTGGACATTGCGGGGTGCAGTTTAAGTTTGTAGTTTAGTTTTCAATTTACGTTTGATTTCATGGAACAGTGAAGCCTATTTTATTCCCACCCCTGTATAAACACAAACGTTATAGCCAATCGTAAAAAGCCCACCATCATTGTCAATCAAAAGTACATTAGAGAAATTGGCCACTGAAAAAACAGTCCTTGTCCTTGTATAAGTGTTTCATAAAATACACATATGACATACACTGAAAAATGCCCAAGATATAGTATTACTGAAAAATCTGCTCATAGAAGCAGAAAAGAGTAATTGCAGAATTTAGCAGAAGAGATGGTATATTCTTTGTCTGACAGAATTGAAACTAACCTTCGCGAGGGGAAAAATAATAAACTCAACGAAAAATAAAACGGAGTACCTAGCAACTCAAGAAAACAATCCTAATAATTATATAACCACTCATAAATCAAACTTATATGAATTTACTTACTAATGATATGATGCCAGAATTATTAAGCGTCAATGCCGGAACATGCTTATCACTATATATGCCCACGCACCGCACTCACCCTGACAATCTTCAGGATCCCATCCTTTTTAAAAACCTGGTAAAAAAACTGGAACAATCCCTGCTGCAACAATATTCAGCCTCAGAGGCTACGATGCTGCTGCAGCCATTTGTAGCGCTTGCAAATAATGAAGAGTTTTGGAATCACACCTTAGATGGACTGGCTGTACTCGGCACATCCGGGACGTTCAAAACAATAGGCTTGCCGATATCCTCAGAAAAATTAACCGTGGTTGCTGACAGCTTTCATACAAAACCGCTTCGGAAATATTTACAGTCGGTAGAGCGTTACAATGTGTTGGGTTTAAGCCTTCACGATTTCCATATTTATGAAGGTAACAGGCATTCGCTCACAGAATTAGTGCTACCTCAAGGTATTCCAAAAAATATAAAAGATGCATTGGGTTATGAATTAACCGATAAGCATCTCACTGTTGCCTCTTATGGCGGTGTAGGCGGTGAAAGCAACAACATGCACCACGGGCACGGTGGCAAAGCATCGGAAGTGGACATTGATGCCGAAAGATTTTTTCGCTTTGTCGCAAAAACGATTAACGATCACTATTCCAGTCTTTCCGGTTTGCCACTTATACTGGCTGCTTTGCCGGAGCACCACAATCTTTTTCATAAAGTAAGCAATATTCTTTCATTACTTCCCGGTGGCATTGATGTAAACCCAAAGTCCGTAGAAACGGATGAACTGGAAAAACGTGCCTGGAAAGTTATGGAACCCTATTATAATGATATCATCGACAAAGCTTGTGATGTATACCAACAGGCAAAATCAAAAGGTAAAGGCAGTGATAGTATAATAGATGTAGCTGCGGCAGCGGCAGCCGGCAGGGTTGAAACCCTAATAATAGAAGACGACCGCCAAATTCCGGGTAAAATAATAAACGACACAGGCAGTATTGAAAAAGGCGATTTAGAAAACCCTGAAATCGATGATTTGTTGGATGACTTAGGCGAACTTGTAACAAAGATGGGCGGCAAAGTAATGGTTATTCCACATGAAAAAATGCCTACTCACACAGGTATCGCCTGTGTGTTTCGTTATTAAAACGAAAGTATATAATTGAAACTTCAAACAACTAAAAAGTATTACATATGGAAATCTTAATAAATACTGATAAAAATATATCAGGAACTGAAGAAATGAGAGAACCTTTGAAAGCCGCCATAGCAAATGCATTAGATAGGTTCAGTGAACATTTAACAAGGATAGAAGTAAAAATCAGCGATGAAAATGGCGATAAAAATAGTGACAGTGATAAAAGATGTGTGCTCGAAGTGCGTCCTAAAGGAATGCAACCTATAGTTGTTACAAGCCATGGAGATAGCGTTGAAAACGCTGTGGATGATGCCATAGACAAAATGAAAACTTCTCTTGACACAGTAATTGGACGGTTACGAAATTATTAATATCAGCAACGGAGAAGAGTTTGAATTAAATGAGGGTGATTTTTTAAACATTGAAAGGGAGAAACATACTTGGAAGAATGAACTAAATGAGGATGCAGAATTGATTGTAACTTTTGCACCAGCTGGAATAGAAAATATGTTTATCGAATTAGATCGAGATATGGCTAAGATTAAAGAAATCGGGCTGAGATATGGAACTGAATTTGAAATTTGAAAGGGCAAGTGTTCAACACTTCATATGAAATCATAGCACCATTCGGTATGCAACACTTCATCTACTAAACGTTAGCGGCAAGCATTTTGTGACTCTGCTATCATTGCGACTAAACAATCAATATCATCATAAAGAGTGAGCAAAAAATGACAGAAAAAAGTATTAATAACACCTATCCCATAGAATTTCCCCATTCAGAGGGTGTAGAAAAAATTGCTCAACTTCTTCAGGCAAATCAACAAAGTGGAATAACTGAACAGGAAGTACAGAAAAGAATTGAGGAATATGGATTAAATAGTTACAAAGCACAAAAACAAAAAAATGTTTTTCTAATCCTTATTGCTCAGTTCAAAAGCCCCATCGTTTTGTTGTTGGTAGTGGCCGCAACCCTTTCATTTTTTTTCGAACATTGGATTGAAGGTTTTTCGATTGTTGGCGTTCTATTCATTACGGCAGCCGTGGGTTTTTTTATGGAATTACAGGCACGCAGATCCATGAATGCTTTAAAACAAATGGACGTTAGCGTTTCTAAAGTAGTAAGAGATAATTCAGTAGTTGAAATCCCTTCAGAAAGGATTGTACCCGGTGATATCTGACTGGTAGAGGCCGGAGATAGAGTGCCTGCTGATGGTCGCTTATTTGAACTCAATCAATTCGAAGCAGACGAGTCAGCGCTGACAGGCGAATCCCTGCCAGTAACCAAAAATCTGGAACAGCATGAAAAAAACGAGGGTATAGCAGACCAGTCCAATATGATATTTAAGGGGACGGCCATTGTAAAAGGCAATGCCAAGGCAATCATAACAGGCACCGGGCTTCATACTGAATTGGGCAAAATAACCTCGCTGGTAGAAACTGCAGAGCAAAGCAGCACACCACTCGAGAAAAAGCTACAGGGTCTAACGAAAAAATTGATTTGGATTACGAGTGGGTTTGCCTTTATTTTTATTGTTACGGGAGCTATTCAAGGTAAAGATATCTACCTGATTGTCGAAACGGCATTGGCTCTTGCCGTTGCGGCCATTCCCGAGGGGTTGCCCATTGTTGCCACCATCGCGTTGACGTATGGCATGCTGCGGATGGCCAAAAAAAATGTATTGATAAAAAGGTTGGCTGCTGTGGAAACACTCGGTGGAATCAACACGATTTTCACGGATAAAACCGGCACACTTACGGAAAACAAAATTGAAGTCAGCAATCTATCAATTTTTGATGCGTCAATACCTGTTGATAAAAACAAAATAAGCGCTGATAATAACAAAGCGATTATTGATAAACTGCTCCTGATATCTACCCTTTGTAACAATGCGGTAGTCAATGTAAAAGGAAATGAGGAAAAACAGTTGGGCGACCCGATAGAAATCGCACTGTTGCAATTTGTCGCTGCTAATAAAATTGATCTTGCTGAAATCAATGAACAATATCCCCGTGTAGCTGAAGAGGCATTTAGTTCTGAAACCAAATTAATGGGGACTTTGCACAAAACAGACAACGGAAATTTTGTAGCTGCCAAAGGCGCTGTGGAAGTACTCATAGAAAAGTGCACTACTTACTGTAAGGGAGATGCCATCGAAAAATTAACAGAAAAGGAAAAGAAAATATATTTACAGAAAGCAGAAGAAATACAAGCTAAAGGCACACGGGTACTTGCGTTTGCCTTTAAGGAAGAAAACAGTATTCCAACCGATAATTTCTTGCAGGATCTGACTTTCGCCGGCTTTATCGGATTTTTAGATCCTCCAAGAATGGATGTGGTAGATGCCTTGCAATCTTGCAGAGATGCCGGCATAAAAGTCATTATGATTACAGGCGACCATCCGGCAACGGCTCTTCATATTGCTGAGAAAATAAAATTATCGGAAAAAGAAAATGTGGTTGTCAACGGCAAAGAATTGGAGAGTAATCAACCCGAAAAGAATTTATTTGCCGCCACTATATTTGCAAGAGTAGATCCCAAACAGAAGTTGGACATGGTTAGCCTTTACCAAAAAAGAGGGGATATTGTGGCCATGACAGGTGACGGCATAAACGACGCACCTGCATTAAAAAAAGCGGACATCGGCATAGCAATGGGGTTGAGGGGTACGCAGGTAGCAAAAGAAACAGCTGAGATGGTGTTGAAAGATGATTCTTTTATTTCTATTGTCTCGGCCATCGAACAAGGCAGGGCAATCTTTCAAAACATCAAAAGGTTTTTGGTGTATTTGCTCTCTTGCAATTTGAGTGAAATTTTCATCGTGTTTACATTAGGCTTATTAAACTTCTCATTCTCTATTCTGCCTTTGCAGATTCTATTTCTTAATTTAGTAACAGATATTTTTCCGGCATTGGCATTGGGCATGGGAAAAGGCAATGAGTTGACCATGAAAAATCCTCCGCGTAATCCAGCGGAAGCCATTGTTGTCAAAAAGGATTGGATTAATATAATCGTTTATGCCTTCTTAATGGCGTTGCCTATTATGCTGGTAAGTTGGTATTGTCGCTATTACCTCAAGTACGAAACAGAAATTTGTAACAATATTACTTTCTTTAGTCTTGCATTAGCCCAACTGTGGCATGTATTCAATTTATCATCTCGTAAAATGTCATTTATAAAAAATGAGATTACCCGTAATGCATTTGTGTGGTACGCCTTGGTACTATGTATACTAATTATGGCAGTTTTTTATAAAGTGCCTCCACTAAATGAAATACTCGCCCTTCAAACGCTCAATACAACTATTTGGTTGATTATAATAGGTACAAGTTTTACGCCTGTTCTGTTAATACAATTGTTAAAAAGAACAATTAAAATCATTGATTAAACTGTATAACGAAATAAAAGAATATTTTTCCACAAATTCATTTTATTTTGTCTAGTCAAATAACTTGGTATAAAGAATTAAAAAGCAAATTAGTATAGTAATGAATATGTTTAACAAAAATAAGCAAATTTAAAATATTCTTATAATCACCGTTGGCGGCGATTTAATAAGATCTCATC
This sequence comes from Cytophagales bacterium, assembly GCA_038209145.1. Taxonomy (GTDB): domain Bacteria; phylum Bacteroidota; class Bacteroidia; order Cytophagales; family Cyclobacteriaceae; genus Lunatibacter. Next base: position 6,136 of record JBBQXZ010000039.1, read on the forward strand.
AAAACAAACATCAAATAATATGACATCCAAATATCTAATAAAAAATGTAACGATTGTAAATGAAGGAAGCTGTGTTACTACAGACATTCTTTTATTTGAAAGTGTTATCCAAAAAATTGGAAACATACAAGCTGAAGCCGAATTTATCGTAATAGACGGGACAGGCAAGCATTTGTTTCCAGGAATAATTGACGGGCAAGTGCATTTTCGCGACCCGGGGTTAACGCACAAAGGGGACCTTTATTCTGAAAGCAAAGCAGCCGTAGCCGGTGGCACAACTTCTTTTATCGATATGCCCAATACAATTCCCAACGTATTGACGGTTCAAGACCTTGCAAACAAATATGAGTTGGCTTCACACAAATCATTGGCAAACTATTCCTTCTTTTTGGGCGTGAATGGGGACAATATTGATGAAATAATTAACACAGATACTTCAAAATTAATGGGTGTGTCTGACGATGGATTGTATTTCACCAAAAAAGGCAATTTACTTGCGGACAATCCCGTGACAATGGAAAAATTATTTACCAACTGCAAGTCCATTATTGCTATCCATTCGGAAAAAGAACAACTGGTAGAAGAAAACGAATCTATTTTTAGGGAAAAATATGGCGAAAATGTGCCTATTGCGTATCATCCATTGATTAGAAGCGAAAAGGCCTGTTATGAAGCAACCAAACAAGCAATAGATTTGGCAAATAAACATGGCGCAAGATTGCATATTTTGCATTTGACAACGGAAGCAGAAACGCATTTATTCAGAAACGATATCCCATTGAACGAGAAAAATATTACCACAGAAGTATCTGTTCACCATCTTTGGTTCTGTGATAAAGACTATCAACGTCTGGGAAATTTGATAAAGTGGAATCCTGCCATAAAAACAAAAAAGGACAAACAAGGTTTATTAAAAGCTTTATTGGATGATAGAATAGACATTGTGACCACAGACCATGCCCCGCATACGTTGGAAGAAAAACAAAAACCGTATTTTCAATCCATGTCGGGAGCACCAATGGTACAACATTCCTTAAATTGTATGTTGGAGTTTTACAAACAAGGTCTCATCTCTTTGGAAAAAATTGTGGAAAAAATGTGCCATAACCCGGCAGTACTATACCATATCGAGAAAAGAGGGTTTATCAGAGAAGGATATTATGCGGATTTAACTTTGGTTGATTTAAACTCAAATTGGACAGTAGCAAAAAACAATATTCTATACAAATGTGCCTGGTCGCCATTGGAAGGAACAACTTTTACGACCAAAGTCATAAATACCTTTGTGAATGGAAATTTGGTTTTCAACAATGGTGTTTTTGATGAGCGGGTGAAGGGGCAAGAATTAACTGTCAAAGTAAACTAGATAATATTATTACCCAATGTTCAACAACAGAAGTTTAATCATTGCCACAAAACACGAAAAAGAAAAAGTGATGGCGCCGCTTTTAGAAAAAGAATTGGGTGTTTTCTGTTTTGTAAATGAAAATTTTGACACGGATACGTTAGGCACTTTTACCGGCGAGATAGGACGGGAACTTGATCCAATCGCTACTGCAAGAAAGAAATGTCTGATGGCAATGGAGTTAAATAACTGCGATTTGGGAGTAGCAAGTGAAGGCTCTTTTGGGCCACACCCTTCACTGTTTTTTGTTAGTGCTGACGATGAATTTTTAATTTTTATTGACAAGAAGAATAATTTTGAATTTATAGTAAGAGAATTAAGCACTGTTACAAACTTCAATGGCAAAGAGGTTAAAACGAAAGAAGAACTTTTAGAATTTGCCCATTCAATTAACTTCCCGTCTCACGGTCTAATTCTTCGCAAAGCGAAAGGAGATACGAATGAAATTATCAAAGGTATTACTGAAGTAAATCACCTAAATGAATCTTTCCATAAATTGTTTGATAAGTATAATTCTGTTTATGCAGAAACAGATATGAGAGCTTTGTATAATCCCTCTCGTATGAAGGTAATTGGATCGGCAACCGAAAAATTAATTGCCAAAATAAATTCACTATGCCCGCAATGTAGCAACCCGGGCTTTGGAATTACAGCCGCTAAAAGAGGATTGGAATGTGGCTTATGCGGTTCACCGACCAACTCAACGTTATGTTACATTTATGTTTGTCAGCATTGTCAATATGTAAAGGAAGAAATGTATCCACATAAAAAAACAACCGAAGATCCTATGTATTGTGACTATTGTAACCCTTAATAGAGACGATAAAGAATTTTTATTTGAAAACAAGAAGAACCACCGCCGATTATGGAGTGGATGATTGTAGTCCATAGGCTTATCGCCGCAGTGCTTTTTTTGGGTGGTAAGAAGCTGCCCTTACGATTGGATTAACCGTAAACCATGGAAATGGGTCAAGCAACGGAGAAGTTTATAAGCAGGTAACCAGAGTCCCCACAACAGTAACAAGGATAGATATAAAGTTCCGATATAAAAGGTAGGATCCTGAAAGCTTTTGGGCAAAAGAATGTCATTACAGAGAATTCCAACCTATGGAAAACGTATTCCAAATATGGATTCATTATCAGTGGGAACCATGACAGGAATTTCAAACTATCAGCCCCTTTCTGGATGTTTTAGACAACTATATCTAGAATGCGCAATAACCTGGGACTTCAGGACTTTCAATTCCGGGAATAATCGACGCTGTTCAAAAAATCAAAATTAAACTTCTCTCTTTCGGCATTACTTTTACGACAGAGCAACCCAGTAAAGCCAGACAGACATGTCCCTTACTTGATTCAGGGTATCAATTCCCGCACTTTAGAGATATAGAAAAATTTCCGCACTTCATACCCGCCCATTGGAGCGGTCAACTTTTTGGTCTATATTGACCCTTTAAGGGACACATGCAAGCTTAAATGAGCATACCTCCTATACATTCGTTTTTTGGCTAAAACACTACGTGTGCCTACAATACTTGAAAATTAAATCGAAAAATGACAATTTCATTAATTATAACCATTTGCTCTTTACTGCTTCTTGCATATGTTTTTGACATAACTTCTTCAAAGACAAAAATACCGTCCATAATATTTTTGTTAATTGTTGGATGGGCTGTAAAACAAGGGACAAACACATTTCAAGTATTAATTCCAGATTTGACACCTATACTGCCAATCCTTGGAACAGTTGGGTTGGTACTTATTGTTTTAGAAGGATCTTTGGAATTGGAACTAAACAAATCAAAATTTCCCTTTGTCCGAAAAACAGCTCTCATTGCATTTTTACCAATGTTATTTTTTAGTTTTGGGCTTGCGTTTGCATTTCAATATTTTGGAAATATTAGTTTAAAGGAAGGCCTTACCAATGCTATTCCTTTTGGTGTAATTAGTAGTGCTATTGCCATTCCAAGCGTTCAAAAACTTGTGTCTAAGGATAAAGAATTTGTAACCTACGAAAGTAGCTTATCCGATATTTTCGGAGTAATTCTATTCAATTTTATTACCCTTAATGACAACATTGGCACTCAATCTGTTAGTTATTTTATTTTTGAATTGTTCATTATTCTAACTATTACATTTGTAGCCACACTTGGACTTGCTTTTCTTTTAAGTAAAATAAAACACAATGTAAAATTCATTCCAATCATTCTGATAGTAGTAATGATTTACGAGGTATCAAAGATTTATCATTTGCCAGCTTTGGTATTCATATTACTTTTTGGACTTTTTCTTGGAAATCTGGATGAACTAAAATCAAATAGATTTATTCAAAAACTACAACCAAATATACTTAATAAAGAGGTTCACAAGTTTAAGGAACTAACAACTGAGATATCCTTTTTAGTAAGGGCATTGTTTTTTCTTTTGTTTGGATATTTAATTGAGATGAATGAATTACTAAATACCGAAACTATAATTTGGGCCTTGGGTATTTGTACAGGAATTTATATCTTACGGTTTATATTGCTAAAATCCTACAAGTTAAATTTAAAAACACTGTTTTACATTGCTCCAAGAGGTTTGATAACAATTTTACTTTTTCTATCGATTCCAAAAAATCAATTGACAGACTTGTCTAACAAGTCATTAGTTATTCAGGTTATAATTTTGACAACTATAATAATGATGGTTGGACTTATGACTAACAAGGAAGATGACGACAAGAATATTGAAATAATAGACGGTCCGAACAACAACAAAAAACTTAGCGGCTAACCGGGTAGACTGCCTAAATCCACAGTGAAAGGTACACCTCTGAAGTCCGGCTCATCCCGAGACCAACTCCGCAAAACCAGTTCCGGTAGGCTCGGGCTGCCAGAACTTCCCAGGAATTAAAGCTATTCGTTAAAATGTGTAAAGTTAAGTTTTTTAGCATTCGTTTCCCTCATGGCAAAACAGCTGCCTAAAAAATAGTCTATAGAGCATATAATCCAAAAAAATTGGTTTAATGCTTTGAGATCTAGAAAAATTAAAACCTCTAAAAGTATGATCTTACCAGCTGAATTTGTAGATTGCATATTCACTAATTTGATTTGTATAATGCCACTTAAATAAATGAAAAAAACGGGCCGAAAAAATCCGAATAAAATTGGAAATAGTTTGGTCGGTTTTTCGATTTTTTTTACAACCCGCTTGCGGATTTAAGGAAATAGTCTAACTAAAGTTAACAAATGAAAATAGTATTAATCGTACTCGCTGTAATCATTTTAGGCATTATTATAATTCAAATTTTTGTTGCGGGTGGACAAAAAAATATTGAAACTTATCCGTATGTAGTCAAAAAGAAATACGACAGTTTTGAAATCCGCAGCTACGAAGCCAGTTTGTTTACTACTGTCAAACTCAATATGAAGGAGTATAAAGCCGCATCAAACAAAGGCTTCTCTATTTTGGCAGGATACATTTTCGGGGGAAATGAAAGAAACGAAAAAATAGCCATGACCTCACCTGTGGCCATGTCCTTGGAAGACTCCATGACGATGATGTTTTTGGTGCCAAAAAAATTCAATAAAGAAACCCTTCCTCAGCCGAACCAACCGCAGATTGAATTTCGGGATGAACCGGCAAAAACTGTCGCCGCCATTACCTTCGGCGGTTGGGCTAATGGTGAAAAAATTGAGGCCTATAAAGAGAAATTGAAAGCAGCCCTGGATGCCGAAGGAATTACGTATACAAACCGATTTTACTTTTTGGGCTATAACCCGCCATTTGAAGTTTTGAACCGCAAAAATGAAGTTATTGTCGAATTGTAAATAGCAATTGGTGAGCAGGTTGGTGCTGCCTGAGGCTGTCCGGCTGGGTCCTATGGCCCAAGGCGTTTAAACAGATCTGATCTCATAAGGCGGACAGCGAGGATCTCATTCTGGTAATTCCTCATTTGCTGCCGGATTATTTAGGGGTAAATAAGCAGCAAGTTTCAAATAGTCTACTTGATGTCGATTTTAATTGGGGTTTAATTTTTCGAAGTACCCGTTTTATGTTTCAAAAAACCCATTTGATAAGGGTAAATGCAGCCAACCAGAGTACGAAAATACTGATGAGATTCAACCAGACGCCTACTTTCATCATTTCTTTGATCGGGATAAACCCACTGGAAAACAGAATGGCATTGGGAGGCGTGGAGATGGGAAGCATAAAGGCAAAACTTGATGCCATCGTCACAGGAATAACGAACATCAGTACCGACTCTCCCAACCCGTCTGCAATCCCCATGACTACGGGGATAAAGATGGTCACCAAGGCCACGTTACTCATTACTTCCGTGAGAAAAAGTGTGACAAAAACCAAGGCCAGCACCAATAAAACAACGGATAGAGTAAAATGCTCACTCACGTAGGCCCCTATCTCCTGGATGATACCTACGGCCTCCATCCCTTTGGCCAGGGACATCCCCCCACCAAATAGCAACAAAATCCCCCAGGGAAGCCGTTGCATGCTTTTCCAATCCAGAAGATTTTCACTCCTGGGTTTCCTGGCTGGAATCACAAACATCAACAGTCCGCCCACCATGGCAATGATGGTGTCATTTAGCAGGTTAGTCTGAAAGAGCGTATTCAACGGTTCCCTTAAAATCCAACACAGCGCCGTAAAAACCACGATCAGGCTTACCCGAACCTCGGCCTTGGAAATTGGGCCGAGTTCAGCCAGCTGCTGCCGGATCACTTTGTCCGAACCCGCAATATGGCCAAGCCGGTTTGGATAAAACCCCTTTACCAGCAACAGATACATAGCTCCCAGCATCACTCCACCCACGGGCAAGCCTACCAAAAGCCACCGGTTGAAATCCAGGCTATAGTCGTAAAACTGCTCCATAAAACCCACCAAGACCACATTGGGCGGTGTGCCGATCAGGGTAATAACTCCGCCGATATTGGCGGCATAGGCTATCCCCAGCATAAGCGCAAAGGCAAAGTTGAAAAAGCCCTTTTGCTTTGAAAGTTCCTGATTGTCAGCCTGAATCAGCTGAATGATGGACATGGCGATTGGAAGCATCATCACCGCGGTGGCCGTATTGCTTATCCACATGCTGAGGAAAGCCGTAGAGAGATAAAAGCCCAGAATAATGCCATCGGGTTTGGTTCCTGTTATCCGGATCAGGTTCAGTGCTATCCGCAGGTGAAGCTTGTTTTTCTCCATGGCAAGGGCAATGATAAAGCCCCCCATAAAGAGGTAGATGATGGGATCGGAATAAGGAAGGGTAGCTCCCCGCATATCAAAAATCCCCAACAACGGAAAAAGTACCAAGGGCAACAGGGCCGTGACCGGGATCGGAACTGCTTCTGAAATCCACCAGATGATCATCCAAGCCGCCAAGGCGATAACACGGATGGCGGGTGAATCGGTCCAAATCTCCATCCAAGAACAGACCATAATCAAACAAAAAATAATGGGGGCCAGCCATATGCCGACAGTACTTACCTTGGAAGAGGGATTTTCTTGATTGGTGGTATTCACCTGAGGCATTGATAAGTATTAGTAAGTGGTGGTTGTTTTCTAAATCAGATCTAAAAGTAAAAGGTTTTGTCACTATTTACCAAACAAATTTATTTCCTATAATTTTTATTTCACCCAAAATTTGGTGCTGGGGTGAAATTCAAAATCAAAGAGGGGCCCATTAACCTACAAGAAATCAGTTTTACCTGCCGGAAATCACCAAACCACCATTCAAATAACTCGGATAGCGGGCATTACCTAAAAATTGCCTACATTTGTTCCACTTTATGAAAAGTCGGCAGGTTGTAAGCCGAAATCTATCTTTTCCCGCTGCCAAAGACCATACAACATCCTGGCCGGCCGAATGATCCAAACATCCTTTATGGAATTCAAACAATTAGAAATTATAGCGCCTATTCTGAAAGCGCTTGCTGAAGAAGGGTATGCTACCCCGACTCCCATTCAAAAAGAATCCATCCCTTTGGTGCTCCACAAAAGAGACCTCTTGGGATGTGCCCAGACCGGTACCGGTAAAACCGCTGCCTTTGCCATTCCCATTCTCCAACTGCTGTTTGAAAACAAACAACGGCAGCCCGGGATCAAAAGCCTGATTCTTACTCCAACACGTGAACTAGCCATCCAAATAGACGAAAGCCTTTCTGCCTATGGCAGGCACTTACCCATTACGCATACGGTTGTTTTCGGAGGGGTTTCCCAACTGAAGCAAACCAATGCCCTAAAGCGTGGCGTGGATATCTTGGTTGCGACACCTGGCAGGTTACTGGATTTGATGAACCAGGGATTTATAAGTCTCAAAAAAATTGAAATATTTGTACTGGATGAAGCAGACCGGATGTTGGACATGGGATTTATCCACGATGTGAAAAAGATCATTGCCCAAATCCCAAGCAAACGGCAGACCTTGTTTTTCTCCGCCACCATGCCCGCTGAGATCCAGAAACTGGCCGATTCCCTGCTGACTGATCCCGCACAGGTAGCAGTGACCCCACCATCCTCCACGGTGGATAAAATCGACCAAAAACTTTATTATACCAACAAGGGAGACAAACCCCAGTTACTTCTTCACCTTATAAATAAGCAAAATATCGACCAGGCGTTGGTCTTTACCCGCACAAAACACGGTGCGGACAAGGTGGTCAAATACTTGATAAAAAGTCAGGTAGACGCTGCCGCTATACATGGCAACAAAAGCCAAAATGCCCGTCAAAATGCCCTGAATGATTTCAAAAACAACCGCTTACAGGTGCTTGTGGCAACGGACATCGCTGCCAGAGGCATAGATATTGACGATCTGTCCTACGTCTTTAATTTTGACCTTCCCAATATTCCGGAGACTTACGTCCACCGAATCGGTCGTACAGGCCGGGCAGGTCTTTCGGGTAAGGCCGTTTCGTTCTGCGATGGAGAGCAGCGAAAGGAATTGAAGGATATCGAAAAGCTGATTGGGAAGCGCATTCCCACGGAAGACAACCACCCGTTTCCCTTTGACGGGGTAATCCAACACGAAAAGGAAAAATCAAAACCGCAGGGCCGCCCCCAGCGCAACAGCCGGAGAAGATAGGGAAAAAAACCTTATCGCCGCTTGATTGACAACCAATCCCTGCCCATTCGGGTGGGGATTTTTTTTATGCGCAAAGGGTTATAGATATGACAGAGACGATAAAATTGTCATCATCATATTCAGCCGTATACTTTCCCGACAATCAACAATAAAGATAAACAGAACTGGGTTTTGGCGGAAAAGAAATTGGATGCTTCCACGGCGGGTGAGCGGAGTCGAACCTCCGCTATGGCAACACCCCTAGTTATTGAAGGCCAAACCCCTTTGTAGTTTGGCAGAAGGTAAGACCAAAAAATTGGGATAATCATGTCCCAATCCGATCCCAAATTGCTACCATCCCAAGGTTCTCCGTTACGCACCCCGAATTCAAAACTATCCCAATTCGCAACCACCATCGGATCTCAGACGCACCCTGATTTCAGCCGTAGGCTATATTACCACTATACATCAACCAAAAAACTCACAACCACCTCTTCCTCTTAAAATAAACCAGCATCAACAGAGCCGTCAGCAGCATAAACCCCAACAAGCCAACATACCCATACCGCCAGGTTAGCTCGGGCATATACTGGAAATTCATCCCGTAGACCCCTGCCACAAAGGTCAGCGGGATAAAAATGGTGGCGATAATGGTAAGTACCTTCATAATCTCATTCATCTTGTTGGATACACTGTTCATGTACAAATCCAACAAGCCGGTAGCCATATCACGGAAAACCTCAATGGTTTCTATCACCTGGATCGTATGATCATATAGATCCCGGATAAATACCTGGGTACTCTTTTCGATAGTAGGTTCCTCGATCTTGGAAAACTGGCTGATAACCTCTCTCAATGGATAGACAGATCGCCGAAGGCTGATGATCTCGCGACGCAGATGATGCAGTCCGCTCATAGAATCCTTACCGGGATTATCCAACAGCTCAAGCTCCATGTTTTCCAGCCTTTCCCCCAACACCTCCAAGACAACAAAATAATGATCGACAACAGCGTCCATCAACGCATATAGCAAATATCCCGCACCGCGCTTTCGGATAAATCCCTTTCCTTCTTTCAATCGTGTACGGACATTCTTAAATACGTCCCCTGTTTTTTCCTGAAAAGTCACCAACAAGTTTCCCTGCAACACAAAGCTCAACTGCTCTTCATCTATGGAGCTGTCATTCGGGTGAAGCATGCACATCCTTAGCACGATATGCAGGTAGTTTTCGTGCTCCTCCAATTTGGGTCGCTGGCCCACACTCAGAATATCCTCCATGGTAAGCTTGTGAAGCCCCATGTGATGACAGATTTCAGCCACTTTGTCTTCGTCGTGAAGTCCGTCGATATTTATCCATCTCGTCCTTTGATCCAATGGGTTCGATCCATCAGAAATAAACTGGGTAACTTCCAACACGGTTTTAGGCTTATCTTCATGATAAAAATCCTCCCCCGCTTGTATGACAGAAAAGTCAACAATCTCCATTTTTTTTTCCCCGGTAAATAATAGCGTTCCGGGTGCCAATCCTGCTTTTAGCTTTCTTTTATATTTTCTTTTTGCCATGATGATTCTTTAGTTTTACCGCGCTGTATGTCTTTGGCAATTTATCACAATAAACCTCCCAATAAGTAAACTCCCAAATAAAAATCCCGTTTTTCTCCGACTTTCAGTGTCCGTTAAATAGTTTTTTTGCGGGTAAAAAAAGCCACTACAACAGACGTAAGAATTCCCATGAGGGGTGTACCCTCCAGACCCTGGATAATATAATTTTCTAATGAAAAGTATTCCACAGCTTCTTCTTGGGTAAGTATACCTTCGGACGTGGCATAGGCTATGGCATTGCCAAAATATTCCGGCGAAATCACTTCGGATACGATAAGTTGAGTCAAAGGACTTACTACCGTTACAAAAAGCGTAATGATCAACCCTGATGTCATTCCTTGCAAGTAGGTCATGGTCCCAAGATAGAAATTATTGCGTTTATCAACCAAGGCAAATGCATAAACGACAATAGCAGGGATAGCGAAAAAATTGGTAAAGGTAACATGCTGGTCAATACGTTCCCCATGCAGTCCGGTCACCCGCTCTAGCAGCATCCAGCCCAGCTGAAGGCCTACAAAAACCAATGCCCATTTCAATTCAATTTTCCGGTTTTTCATATTGTTTAGGGTTTATTTTCCAAATTTTTATCCTATCCTTCCAATTATGCTCACAAGGCAGCCGATCCATGCCAATCCTACAGCAATTACCTATACACCTCTTTTCATCGAATCAATCAGTTTGGTATTTCGTAGATTTCGAATGATTTTTTCTCCAGAACGTTTTTTTCAATTCAGAAGAATAGGACTCACAACACAACTGTAATCGATCAACGCTGATGAAAGCTTTCTGAGACAAAACTCAATACCTCCGGCAAAGAAGTTCTCCAGTATCCCCAAGTATGTCCACCATCCCTGACACGGAATTCGTGGGGAACCTCCTTCTGCTTCATGGCAATATGTACCAGACTGTTGCCTTCATAGAGGAAATCATCATCCCCGCAGTCAAAATACCAACGGACAGACTTCATTTCTTCCAGGGAATTGAGTTCGATTTGGCGCAATGCCTGATGCCTGTCATAATAAGACTGAAGGGTGTTGGGGGATTTGATGGGGGTTTTATTATTTTCCATCCCCTGTTTAAATGCCTCAAGGGTACTGTTTCGCAGCGAAGCACTCAGGGGGCAGGCCGAGGAAAAGAGATCCGGACGATGCATCGCATAGAAAAAGGAGCCTCCGCCTCCCATGGAAAGTCCGGCGATGGCGCGGTATCTTTTTTCAGTTTTAATCCGGTATTTTGTCTCCACAAATGGAAGCAGCTCGTCGAAAAAGAAATCTTCATAACGCCACTCATTGTTGACGTCATTGAAGTAACCCCGCTGACCGGTATTGGCATCTGGCATGACGATGATCATGGCAGTAGCGCTCCCGTCCGCAATAGCCCTGTCCGTAATGTGTTGCACTTCTCCAAACTGTATCCAACCAGTCTGATCATCCCCCGCTCCATGTAACAAATAGAGAACCGGATAATATCGCTCAGATTCATCGTATCCCGGAGGAAGGTATACGGCATAGTTACGCGTCATGTTGAGGATGCTACTTTCCATGGTCAACCTATCGTAGACACGGCTTTGTTGGGTATAAGCACGGGGAGATAAAAGAATCAGGCCTAGCGATACAAGCAAAAGATTTTTCATAAAGGAATGGGGTTATTGTTGGTGAATAAAATAAATTATCTGTTCTATGTTTTATTTGGCTGCTGAGATCTAATCTGTGTTATCAACAAAGAATGATATACCGTGTACAAGCCAGGCAATTTACAGCATATTTTACAACCAATGGCAATTCACCATTTCATTAATATTTGTGGAGTTGGGGATTGTGGATAATGGAGACGGAAATAATGCCCACGGATGAAATCGGAGCGTAGCGGAGTTCCCAAAAGGCATGGCGAATCGGAATGGGTGGACATATGCTGGAAATCGGAGCGTTGAGGAGATTCTGAGAGAAATAGCTAATTTGGGAATGGTATGGGATGCTGATTTTCAGGGTTTTCAGGTATTTATTGTGCAAAACCCTAGGGGTTCAATACTAAAAACCCAAGGTGGAGCGATGGCGCAACCTTGGGAAATAGAAGGATTGGAAGTTGAGTTTTGGCTGCAAAGATGTCTACGGTGGCCTTTGTCATCCTCCAAAACCCGGTTATGTAAATTGTTGGCGTTTTTGTGAAGAAAGAATCCAGATCTTGCAAATGAGGTAGATTTTCGGCGAGACTATATATCACTTTGATTAGCCTCACCAAACTAGATCGGGTTTTGGCCGGAAAATCTTGCTATTATTGAGATGCTACAGACTGTTTTCAGGGGAGCATAATATCGGCCAAAAAGGAGAAGATGGTGACTTTTTACCAGAGGTAGGAAACCCAGGCTATAAATGGTCACCCTTTCTGTATTGATAAATATTTAAAAATGTCCCACCTTTTTTGGCCATTGTTTCAGAGCTTAAAGTTGACCTCAAACTGGAATTGCAGATTCGAGTAGTTGTTGAAAGCTATGTCTAATGGGGAAATTAAGTGGCTTAGCCAATATTCAATCATTGCCCAAAAAAAAACAAAATCCAATAAAATAAAATAACCCGGTCAATTGACCGGGTTTTAATTGGAATACCTGTTATTTCAAAAACAGCATCTCTCTGTATTTGACCAGAGGCCATGATTCGTTGTCCACCAGCAATTCCAGCTTGTCGACTGCATATCGGATGGGTTCAAAATAAGCATCCTTTACATCTGTACTGTATTCTTTTGCTCTTTTGACGATGTCCGCTTCCTTGTTGATGCGCTTTCTGGCTTCGATCATTTCACCTACATTGGACTTGAGAGACTCAATGTGCTTACTCACCTGCTCAATCGTTTCGATAGCCGCCCGGTGGTCCAAGCCAAGGCCTTTCAATCCGTTGGCATTTTCGATCAGTTTGTTCTGATACTGGATAGCGGTAGGTATAATATGGTTTAAGGCCAAGTCCCCCATTACCCTTGATTCAATCTGCACCCGCATGATATAGTTTTCAAGCCTGATTTCGTGACGGGCGTGAAGTTCCTTCTCATTGAGTACGTGATGACGCTTGTATAGGTCAGCTGTTTTCTTGGTGGTGAGGGCGTCCAAAGCGAATGGCGTGCTCTTCAGGTTGGAAAGTCCTCGTTTTTTAGCCTCGTTGGCCCACTCTTCAGAATATCCGTCTCCTTCAAAACGAACGTGCTTGCTTTCTTTGATGTACTTCCTCAATACATCTACAATCGCAATTTTCTTTTCCTTACCTGCTTCCATCTCCCTGTCGATGTCCACTTTCATGTCTTTCAACACATCGGCGACGATCACATTCAGCGCTGTCATTGGTCCTGCTACGTTGGCACTAGATCCCACTGCCCTGAACTCAAATTTATTGCCGGTAAAGGCAAACGGAGAAGTTCTGTTCCTATCTGTATTGTCAAGTATGATTTCAGGTATTTTTGTAATACCCAATTTCATATACATGTTGTCTCCTTTTTCAATTTTGACATTGCCGTTTTGCTCCAGCTCATCAAGAATATTGTTGAGTGTGGTGCCCAAGAATACGGAGATAATCGCCGGAGGCGCCTCGTTGGCACCCAATCGGAAATCATTGGCAGCCGAAGCAATGCTGGCTCTCAACAAGTCCGCATAGACATATACCGCCTTCATGGTTCCTATCAGGAAGCAAAGGAACTGCAGGTTTTCACGGGCAGAATTACTCGGTTGAAACAGGTTGACACCGGTATCCGTGATCAGGGACCAGTTGTTGTGCTTTCCGCTTCCGTTGAGGCCGGCAAAGGGTTTTTCGTGGAACAATACCTTAAAATTGTGCTTATCGGCGACTTTTTCCATCAAGTCCATCAGCAACAGGTTATGGTCGGATGCTTTGTTGATCTCCTCAAACAAGGGAGCAACCTCATACTGTCCGGGCGCGACCTCATTGTGACGGGTAGATACAGGAATCCCCAGTTTCCAGGCTTCGATTTCGAAGTCTTTCATGTACTGCTTCACCCGCTGCGCAATGGAACCAAAGTAATGGTCATCCAACTGCTGACCACGTGCGGGGTTATGACCAAATACTGTCCTTCCGGCCATGACCAGGTCCGGACGGGTAGCGTAAAGGGCTTTGTCAATCACAAAGTACTCCTGCTCCACACCCAGGGAAGGGGTTACCTTGCGTACGTTTCTGTCAAAAAACTGACAGATGTCAACCGCCGCATTGTTGATTGCCTCGGTGGACCTTATCAGGGGAGTTTTGAAATCCAGCGCCTCGCCGGTATAGGACACAAAGATCGTGGGAATACACAGGGTCTGATCGTAAATAAATATGGGAGAACTTGGATCCCATGCAGTATAACCCCTGGCTTCAAATGTCGTCCGAATACCTCCACTCGGGAAAGAAGACGCATCAGGCTCCTGCTGCACCAACGCAGACCCCTTGAACTTTTCCATGCCGGAAGATGCATCAAAAAAGGTGTCATGTTTCTCAGCAGTAGATCCGGTTAATGGCTGAAACCAGTGTGTGTAATGGGTAGCACCTTTAGACATTGCCCAGGTTTTCACGGCAGTGGAAATTTCCTCCGCAGTGGACATGTCTATTTTAGTGCCTTTTTCTATCGCACCGCTTACCCTTTGGAATACTGAAGGAGCAAGGGATTCTTGCATTTCTTTCAGACCAAACACCTGCGACCCGAAATAATCTGAAATTTTAAGTGAAGGGGCTTGGGGAATAATCATTTCCCTTTCTTGCACCTTCATCAAAGCTAGTTGTCTTAATGTTGCCATTGTTTAAATTTGTGGTTTAAAAACGATACACAAAAGTAAAAAAATATCTTATATAACAAGTATTTTGGTAAAAAATAGAGGCTTTGTACGTAAAAATAGCAGTTACTACCATAATATTCACGTCAATATCAAACCAAACTGCCGAAATCAGCCCCATTTCGACTAATTTCACGAAAATTGAAAAATCCGGATTTATCCCTAAATTTGTATCCTGATATAAAAATGATCCAGTTTTGAAAAAAGTTGCCTTCTATACCTTGGGATGTAAGTTAAATTACTCCGAAACTTCCACCATTAGCCGCATGTTTGAGAAAAAAGGCTATCAGAAAGTAGGCTTTGAGGAAAACCCGGACATATTTATCATCAACACCTGCTCTGTGACGGAAAATGCCGATAAAAAGTGTAAAAAAATAGTCGCCGAAGCAAAAAAAATCTCTCCCCATTCCTATGTGGCCATCATCGGCTGCTACGCCCAACTTAAACCTCAGGAGATCGCCGAAATCAAGGGGGTGGATGCCGTGTTGGGCGCCGCGGAAAAATTTCAATTAATCGAATTGCTCGATGATTTTGCCCATGCCCAAGAAACCAAAGTCCTGGCCTCAGAGATTGAGAAAGCCACGGTTTTCAACACGGCATTCAGTATGCATGACCGCACACGGACCTTCCTGAAGGTACAGGACGGATGCAACTACAGCTGTGCCTTCTGTACCATCCCACTTGCCCGGGGCAAAAGCCGGAGTGACAGTATGGAAAACATCCTACAAGCTGCAAGGGAGATTGCCCATACCCCTGTGAAGGAGGTGGTGCTTACGGGAGTAAATATAGGTGACTTTGGCATACAAGAGGGCAAGCGAAAAGAACGCTTTGCCGACTTGGTCCACGCCTTGGATGAGGTAGACGGAATCCCCCGCTTTCGGATTTCATCCATTGAACCCAATTTACTGACAAATGAAATCATCACCTTCGTTTCCCAATCAAAGCACTTTGTTCCCCATTTTCACATTCCACTCCAGTCCGGCAGCAATGCCATCCTGAGAAAAATGGGAAGAAGGTACTTAAGGGAACTCTATGAAGATCGGCTCTCTAAAATCAAAACGCTGATGCCCCACTGCTGTATCGGGGTAGACGTCATCGTGGGATTCCCCGGCGAGACGGATGAACTTTTTCTGGAAACCTATCAGTTTCTAAACGAACTGCCCATTTCGTACCTCCACGTATTTACCTATTCCGAACGTGCAAATACCCGAGCCGCAGAAATGGACCAGGTAGTGTCCATGAAAAAAAGAAACGAACGCTCCAAAATGCTACGCATCCTTTCGGAAAAAAAACGGAGGAAATTCTACGAGGAAAATCTTAACCAATCCTTTGAGGTTCTGTTTGAAGAAGACATTGAAGCTGGTATGATGCACGGATTTACGGAAAACTACATACGTGTTACGGCCAGATATGACCCCCTTCTCATCAACGAAATCAAGACGGTCACCTTGAAAGCAATAAATGAGCGGGGTGTGGTCGAAGTAATGGAGCCGGAACTTCAATTCGAAAAACACTAGGGCTTTACATCCGGGTACTAAGTAAAAAGTTCTCCATATCCGGCAGTGATTCCGAGTGACTTCCTACCCTTAAAATCCCCCATTTATACTTTTTTTACCGCTCCTTCATCATTTATGGTGGTTGGAAAGATTATATCATTTATTTTAGAGGTCAAATTGATGGTTAATCCCAAAGACCCATGACCCCCAAATTCCTTTTCCTTCTACTTTTTACTGCATGCACCCTTTACCTACGACCCTTACTGGGACAACAATCAGCGGCAACGGCTGTCCGGCTTGGTGAAACCATCCGTCTTTCCGAAGATGGTAGCTGGTGCTGGTTTCAGGATGACCGGGCTATTTTGCTGGAAGATAAAGTCATTTTTTCGGGAGTCACCTCATCCGGTGCCAATACCGTCACCGAGTGGGACCTCAAGAAGAACCAAACGAAAGCTTTTGCCCTCTCCGAAAATACGCTCCCCGCAGACGACCACAATGTAAGTGCGCTGATGGTAAGACCTGATGGGAAGCTGCTTAGCATCTACGCCGGACACTCCGTTGATTCGCTAATCCGGTACCGAATCAGCGAAAATGCCGGGGACATCGGCTCATGGTCGAAAGAAAACACAGTAAAAACCAATGGCAGGGTATGCTATTCCAATGTCTATCGCCTAGAAGACACCGGAGAAACGTTAAACTTTTACCGGGGAAATGAAAACAACCCCCATTTCTTGCTTTCTGGCGATGATGGAGACAGCTGGGAATTCGGGGGAAGACTGTTTGAAGATTTTGGACGGGCCTACCTGCGTTATGCCTCAGACGGCAAAAGCCGGATTCATTTTATCACCACCGAGGAGCATCCCCGGCATTATAACAACAGCATCTATCACGGCTACTACGAATCGGGTAGCCTCTACCGCTCCGACGGGACCCTGGTAGGTCCCATAAGCCGGACCGCCAAAAGCCCCTACAAACCTACCGACTTTACAAAGGTGTATGACGGCAATGCCAGCACCCGTGCAGATGTGGCTTGGACCAGCGACATCAAGTTAGATGCCCAAGGCCACCCATATATCGTATTTTCGGTTACCAAGGATCCCATTACCCGCGGTGAAACCCGCAACACTTCCCTGGGAGGAATGGACCACCGCTACCACCACGCAACCTGGGACGGATTCAGCTGGTCGGAGCAGGAAATCGCCTTTGCCGGAAGCCGCCTATATCCGGGCGAAAACGAATACACGGGATTAATTAGCCTTCACCCAACCAATACCCAGGTGGTCTACATCTCCGCCGATGTGGATCCGGCTACAGGGAAACCACTGGAAGTCCAGGGCCAACGCAGGTATGAGATCTTCCGGGGCGAACGAAATTCAAACAACAAGGCATGGACCTGGACTCCCATCACCTACCAGTCTGCAGCGGATAATATCCGTCCCATCGTGTTGGCGGACTCAGAGAAAGAAGTGGTTCTGTGGTTAAGCGGACGATATACCACCTATAAGGACTATGAGTTGGCAGTAAATGGTAAGGTCAGCTTCAACCGGCCGATATCCACAGCGAAGGAAAAAAACCAAGCTGCCAAGAAGAAAATCACTTTCCTGATCAGCGAAGACCCAAACAACTACGAGGCCACCTGGACCATTCCGGGATTTGCAAACCTGCTCGAAAAGGAAAAAGGCTACCAAACTACAGTCCTGCTGGGCAAAGGTCCAAGAGAAAGCTATAAACTCCCCCATGAGGAAAAAATTGCCGAGGCAGACCTCTTGGTGGTATTTATCCGCCGGGTAGCCTTGCCGCAGACCCAACTGCAACTGATAAAAGACCACCTTGCCCTGGGCAAGCCCCTGATCGGTATCCGTACGGCCAACCATGCTTTTTCCCTACCGGAAGAAACGGTGAACACTGGACACGAAGCATGGTCGGACTTTGTTCCCCACATTCTCGGCCACGACAACCAGGGCTACGGCCCGGCTACAGCTCCCACCACCGTGAGCATTCACCGAAAAAACAAAAACCACCCCATCCTTAAAGGTGTCCCCAAAAACACTTGGACCAGCAAGGGAAACATATACTTGGTCAGCCCCTTGGCCATCGACAACTCCACCAAAATCCTAATGCAGGGCACTTCATCCACACACGCTGAACCAGTAGCCTTTATCCGGCAGGTTGGCAAAAGTAAAATTTTCTACACCTCCCTGGGCTTCCCCACGGATTTCAGCAGCCCGCCTTTCATCCAATTACTCACCAATGCGGTAGATTGGGCACTTAAATAAAGTTTTCTGAAACACCCTGTTCTATTTCCAATTCACCTCCCAGCAACTCCCAAATGAAAAAATTACTCATAATGCTCCTTCTCACACTGCCGGTTTATCCGGCAGTTTTTGGACAATCGGATCCCTCCCTCACCTGGAAAGCCGGGGTAAGCAAGGGAATCATTACCCCGAAGAATCCCATGTGGATGGCAGGCTATGCCGCACGTACCCACGAGGCTACGGAAACATACAACGACTTGTATGCCAAAGTACTTGTTTTGGAAGATCAGGACAAAAACCAAGTTGTGTTGGTAACGGCAGATATCCTTGGATTTCCAAAAAAAATGTCCGACCGCATCCGAACCCAGCTGAAGCAAAAGTTTGGGCTGGAAAAAAGCCAGGTCATCCTTAACGGTTCCCATACCCACTCCGGACCCGTGCTGGAGGAGGCACTCTATGACATTTACCCACTTGATCAAGCCCAGCGAAAGTTGATCAACGAATACAGTACGTGGCTGGAAGTGAAGGTGGTGGAACTGGTAGCGTCTGCCATGTCCGAAAAAACAGCAGCCAGGCTTGCTTCGGCCAACGGAGTTACCCGCTTTCAGGTAAACCGGCGCAATAATAAGGAGGCGGAAATCACCAAAGTCAAAGACCTTGCAGGTCCCAACGATTATGCCGTGCCTGTCATCAAAGTGGAGAACGAAAATGGAGACCTGATTTCCGTTGTTTTCGGATACGCTTGCCACCCCACTGTATTGGATCACTATGGCTGGTCTGGTGACTATCCGGGATTTGCCCAGGTTGAACTGGAAAAAACCTTTCCCGGAACCGTTGCCCTGTTTTTCCAGGGGGCCTCAGGTGATCAGAACCCAATGCCCCGCCGTACCCTGCCCCTCGCCGTTCAGTATGGCAAAATTCTTGCCGCCACTGTAGAGCGGGTGTTGGCTGAAAAAATGACTCCACTTCCCGCCCAACTCCAAACCGCTTACATTGAAATCGACCTTGCCCTGAACCCCTCACCCAGCTCCCAAGAACTCGTCAAAATGGCCAATGAACAAACCGGATACATGCAACGCTGGGCTACCCGCATGCTAAAGGAATCCACCGAGGGGAAAGCATTTTTGAAAAGTTATCCCTACCCCCTACAGATTTGGAAGCTGGGAGGGCAAACACTCTTCAATATGGGCGGTGAAGTCACCATCGCCTACACCATCGCCCTAAAAGAAAAATATGGAGAAGATATCTTTGTCATGGCTTACAGCAATGACGTCATGGGATACATACCTTCTGAAATAATTCTGGAGGAAGGAGGCTATGAAGGCTACTCTTCCCAAATGGTCTACGGCCTCCCCAGTAAGTGGGAAAAAGGTATCGAGGACCATATTCTGTCAAGCTTTGACGAATTGGCCGCATCCATGGGTATTGTGAATACGCCGGAATAGTACTATCTAGTCGATTGACAATCTATTATAAAACAAGACCACATGAATACTCCTAACAAAGTGAGCTCATTAGTAACCTTATTGATTACCCTGTTGATCACGCAGCAGTCTATTTACGCCCAGACAGACTGGGAAGTCCTCTTTGACGGGACCAGCATGGACAAGTGGCGCGGAAAAACAGACCCGGCTTTTCCTGCCAATGCCTGGAAATATGCCGACGGGGTACTGTTTCTCGATGGCAAAGGCGGGGACATCATGACAAAAGACACGTACGGGGATTTTGAATTGGAGTTTGAGTTCAACCTCACCGAAAATGCCAACAGCGGCATCAAATACTTTGTAGGAACAATTGTCAATGAAGAAACTGGCACCTCTGTGGTCAACGGTCCCGAATACCAAATTATCGACGACTACAACTATCCCGAAATCAAGAATGACCTCAACGGATTAAGCTCCACCGGTGCGGCTTACCTGCTTTACCCCCCAAAAAACAAACAGCTAAACCGCCATGGCGGGTGGAATAGCGGCAGGATCGTTGCCAAAGGCAAAAAGGTGGAACACTGGTTGAATGGCGTGAAAGTAGTTAGCTACACTCGGGGTAGCAAGGATTATCTTAAACGCAAATCGGCCACCAAATTCAAACACGACGCAAACTACGGTGAACTGAAATCCGGCCATATACTCCTAACCGATCATGGGGACCAGGTTTATTTTAGGAATATCAGGGTTAGGAGGTTCTGATGATGTTGGGGTGTATGCCATATTTCATCCACCCATGTATAG
>JBBQXZ010000040.1:0-26867 GCA_038209145.1 Cytophagales bacterium
TTCCAAAGCTAAAGCACGCAATGTATTGGAGCAGGCGGAAAACCAGTCCAAAGAAATCACCGAAGACTTAAAAGACGAAGTAAGATCACTAATTGACAGTTACTCGTTTTTGGTAAACCAACGGGAAATCATTCTCAAAAACATAAAAAACTTAGCCAATGACACCCTGGAAAATGTCCGGCAAAACCAGGACGAATTTCAAAAAGTAGATCTTTCCACCCACACGCAACGGGTAAAGGAGCTTCAACGGAGGGGAAATTACCTTGTCACCCGCAATTCCTTAACCGCCGAAAAGCCTTCAAATATTATCAATATCGAACCTGCTACTGTTGCAGAATCAATCGGTGATGTCTTTAAAGAGGAGAAACCTGAACCAACACCTAACAGAGAACCCGAAGTATCCAAAATAATCGATTCGAATAACGAAGAAGCACCTCATTCTTCCGAGAAACCCAAAGAGAAAAAGTCAGGATCCTTTTTTGACCAGTTTGACTAATGGGAAGGGTATCGCTGGAAGGAATCGAATTTCATGCCTATCACGGTGTTTTTCCGGAGGAAAAAAAATTGGGCAACAGATTTACGGTGGACATACACGTGCAAACGGACTTTCAGCAGGCCATGCTGAATGATGACCTCAAGGCAACTGTAGATTATTACAAGGTGTATCAAATTGCCAAATCCCACATGCTGGAGCCTGTAAAGTTACTGGAGCATCTGGCTCATTTGATGATTCAGGATATCCTGAAAACCTATCCTGACCTATTTGAGGTACGGGTTGTAATCAAAAAACACAATCCGGCCCTTGGGGGAGTAGTTAATTATTCGGTCGTAGAGGTCACTTATCCGGATGATTATGAGTCACCTCATTAGCCTACATGTACAGCAAAGGTCAGGTAAGTAAAACAAAGCAGGAATTCTGGACGGCATTTGGAGGTTATATGAAACCCGTCCCAACAGCCGAAAACCTTCATATATCATGGCAAAACTATAAAACCGGCATAAAAAGTATCTTTTTCAGGATGCGGGCCGAACGGGATTTTGTGTCCATCGGGATTGAAATTACCCACCCGGATCCGGATATTCAAGAACTGCTGTTTGGCCAGTTTGAGCAATTCAAAAAATTGTTGGAAATGGAAACGAAAGAGCCTTGGGAGTGGAGATTGCTAGGTGTGGACGGATTTGGAAAAACCGTGTCTGTAATAGAAAAGAGGTTGGAATGCGTCAATGTGCTGGACCAAAACGACTGGCCATCCATCATTTCCTTTTTCAAACCCCGCATCATGGCCCTTGATAGCTTTTGGTCAAACGTGAAATACGGGTTTGAGGGTCTGGTTTGAAACTATCCTTTTAAATATCATGCCGTTTGGGAAGGGCAATATTCACGAAAGTAAATCCGCGGGCATCATTTCCTTCATAAAAATCTATTTGCATACCCATCAAAAACATCACGTGCCTCTTTTCGATGAGCAGTTCTATGCCCTGCCAGGGGAAAACCTGATCTTCGGCCTTAGGCATGTCAAAACCCAACGCATAAGAGACACCACCGCATCCGCCACCCTTAACGCCGACGCGTAGCGCATACCCTTCTGGAATGTTTTTGTTGGTAAGGATATTTTTTATTTCCTCCAATGCCTTTGAAGTAATAGTTATCGGATTTAACATGTCAACAAAATACATTTATTCGTTTAATGGTTCAAAATTACCTTAGAAAAAATGGAAGGCACATAGCTTTCCTTGCGTATATTTAAGATATTCGGATCAAAATTCATCAAACTCATGGAATACGTTGTTGACCTTTTGAAAATCATTTTACCGGCAGGCCTGGTTATTTATGGCATGTACATCATCACGGTATCATTTTTGAAGAAAGAATGGGATCAGAAGCAATTGGAATTGAAAACAAAAAATGTCGAAGTAATTTTGCCCGTGCGGCTTCAGGCTGGTGAGCGTCTGTGCCTGTTATTGGAGCGGATCACACCAAATAATTTGATACGCAGAATCAACCAAGGGGGATTAAGCGCCACTGAACTCCACATTCAGCTGATCGCAGAAGTGAGGGAAGAATTTAGCCACAATCTTTCCCAACAGATATACTTCTCGGATGAGACCTGGGAAAGTATCCGAAATGCCGTAGAACAGGTAATTACCCTTATCAACCGTGCATATCAAGATCTTAATAGAGAAGCCGTAGGTTTGGATTTGGCAAAACGCATCTTTCACCTCTCTATGGAACAACAAAACGACACCTTGGCCCAGGCCAGGAAAAATGTAAAATCAGAAATCAGGGTCTATTATTAATCCCATCAGCATGAAACTAAAATCAGAATACCAGCAAATTCTCCACAAAGCGAAGGCCCTCTATTACGAAAAGGCTCAGGAGATAGCCGCCTCGCAGGTCAAAATCAAAAGCCTACTTCATCAAGTATCCCTCAAAGTCCAACAACTTATGGATAGCCCTGCATTAGCGGGTATAAGAAGGCAACTAGACATATTTACCCGCATGCTCACAGCACATGTCAAGGGCAGGTACAAAGGTTTATCCAACCGTTCCTTGGGATTGTTGGTCTTGGCCCTTTTCTATTTTGCCTTGCCTTTGGATTTTGTGCCGGATTTCATACCTTTCGTTGGATATGTGGATGACTTGTCCGTTTTAGTGGGTATTTATAAAAGTTTGCAGACGGACATCGAACAGTTTCTATTTTGGGAAAGTGAACAAACTGACTTGAACCTATGAACCAAAAAATAGCCTTCGTTTCAGGTGCCTCGGGAATGGTGGGCATGCAAGTACTGCATCAACTTTTCCAAGAGCCCTCCTATTCTTATGTCATTTCGCTGGGAAGACGTGACCTTGCCCTCAAGAACCACAAGCTGATACAGCTAAAGGTGGATTTTGACAAGCTGCATCTTATCAACTTGACAGAAAAAATACGGGATCAAAACCGGGGAGGCGATTTCCACGTCCTCATCCAGGGGTTGGAGGAAAAGCGTGTTGAAATCCATGCCTTTTGTTCCTTGGGCACTACCATCAAGGAGGCTGGGTCCAAAGAAAAATTTCGGCAGATAGACCATGATTTTGTGGTGGACTTTGCAAATTGGAGCTTTAATCAGGGGGCTACGAAATTTTTGTATGTGAGTGCTATGGGTGCCGATCCCCGTTCTTCTATTTTCTACAACAAGGTAAAAGGCGAAGTCGAAGAGGATCTCAAGCTGGTTCCCTTTGATTATTTGGGATTATTTCAACCCTCTGTATTACTTGGAAACCGGAGGAAAACCCGGTTGGGGGAGGAAATCGGGAAAAAGGCCATGCAGGCAGTTACGTTTTTTGGTATTATGAAAAAGTACAAACCCATTTATGACCACCAGGTCGCAAAAGCCATGCTCCGGTCCGCCCTCAATCCCAGCGACAAAAAAGTACAAACTGTCCCCAACCTGGAAATGATTTCCGGTTAATCATTCTCTTCATGATTGCAGTCATTCAACGGGTGAGCGAAGCTTCGGTAAGCATTGCCGAACAGCTAAAAGGCAGCATCGGGGTAGGCCAGCTGGTTCTACTCGGAATCGAGGATGCCGACACCGAAGAAGATATTCAATGGCTTGGTAAAAAAATCGTCAACCTGCGGATTTTCCCGGATGAAAATGGCGTCATGAATCGGAGTTTGGTGGATGTCGGGGGAGACATTTTACTCATCAGTCAATTTACCCTTCATGCAAGTACGAAAAAAGGCAACCGGCCTTCCTACATCAAAGCAGCCAAACCGGAGGTAGCCATTCCCCTGTACGAGGCAACCATCCAACAGCTTGGTAAGGAGTTGGGCAAGTCAGTTCAGACCGGTGAGTTTGGCACCAACATGCAGGTATCCCTTGTCAATGACGGTCCGGTAACGATCATTATAGACTCTAAAAATAGAACGTAAATTGGGGTGAAGTATTTAATTGTGTCACCTATCCCCAATTTGTAACACATTATAGGAAGCCAACGGGCCATTCAGACATATTTGGTTTTAGCCAATATGCTTAGCCCAATCATAATAGTTTAAATTTTTTCAGAGCTTTTATAAATAGTTTTGTATTTTTGTGAAAATCGTCAAGATTTTAAATTCAAGACAATGGAAACAAATTTTGGAGAATTTATCAGGAAACTAAGAAATCAAAACGGTTGGACCCTTACTCAATTAGGGGCAAAACTTGGTATTGACTCGGGTGCTTTGAGTAAAATCGAAACAGGTAAAAAAGAGTTTGACGAGGGGTTTTTACCTAACCTTGCAGAGGCATTTAATCTTGATGTGGAAATGCTTAAATCGGAATTGATAAGTGAAAAAATAGCAAATACACTGTATCAATACAAATGCAATGATAATGTACTTTCTCTTGCAGAAGAAAAAGTGAAATACATTAGGCTGAAGAACACAAAACAATCAACTTTAAAGTTTTAAACATTATGTACAATCAAACTGATTTAGAAACAATTTCGGCTGTCGAGGAACCACAAATGTTTATTGACTTCAAAAAAAATAACCATAAGACCTCTCAAATTCGGAACAAACCACTAAAAATCGTATCGCTTTTTAGTGGTTGCGGAGGATTAGATTTAGGCTTTTCAGGAAATTTTGATTTTCGGGATAGGCATTTCGAAAAAACAAAATTCAAAATTGAGTACTCTAATGACATTGACCCAGCTGCCGAGTTTGTTTACAATGCGAATACATCATTCTTCAACAATCACCAATTACACAGAGAAGATATAAAAGATGTGGATTTTGAAAATATTCCTGATTTTGATTTTTTACTTGCAGGGTTTCCTTGCCAGCCGTTTTCTAATGCAGGATTGAGAAAGGGAATTAATGATGATAGAGGAAACCTATTTGAAGAATGCGAAAGATTGTTAAAAGTCGGACTGCAAAGAAAAAATAGACCTATGGGTTTTGTTTTCGAGAATGTAAAAGGAATAATGTCATCAAAAATGGATGATGGTACAAGTATTCCTGATGAAATTGTTAAGAGAACTGAAAAATTGGGTTTCAAAACTTGTTATAAACTATTGAAAACAAGTAATTATGGCGTGCCCTCCAACCGTCAGCGATTGATAATTATCGGGTTCAGAGAAGATTATGGGTATTTTGATTTCAGTTTGTTGGAGGAAATTGTCTCTAAATTTAATCTGCCTAATGAAACAGAGCGTCCATATGACTTATATCTTGGTTCTGCGCTGTGTGATATTCCCAAAAGTGCCCCTCAGACTAATGATTTTTGGAAATATTCACCAGGAGGACAATATATGGTTGATAAAATAGGTCCTTGTGAAGACGGAATGGATGCATTGGCAAAGTTCGAAAAGAAAATTCCGCTCAGTAAAATAAGCAAAACTATTTCCAAAGGTAAATCTTGGAAAAATATGAATCCTGCGGATATGTCGGAACGGTTCAGGAAGATTTGGGATAATCCACAAAAATATCGTGCACCTAATTTTTATCGAAGATTTGCTTTAGGCGAAATCAATGGCACAATAACGGCTTCAGCACAACCAGAAAATTGTGGGATTACTCACCCATATGAGGATAGGAGATTTACGATTAGGGAGATTGCAAGGATACAATCCTTCCCTGATAATTTTGAATTTCCTTACAAAACAATTGCAAACGCTTACAAAGTTATCGGCAATGCAGTACCACCTGTTTTTGCATGGGTTATTGCCAAAGCTTTAGAAAAGCATCTAGAAAATGGGAGAAATTAATCACATTAAAGCATACATAATTGGTTTGTTAGTTGGAGGCGGGAGAGTAGACGAAAATACTTTCGTTATTGACCTTCCGTTCAAAAAATGGGGAATGGAACCTAAACGTATGCATATCATTGCAACTGATATTTTAACGAAAATTTGTCATTATTTCAATTCCTCGTATAACTTCAATGTGACTTACGAAATAGGTAACGGTAAATGGTTAATTATTCCTATTAACAATTCAGATATTTCTAGCCTAAAAAAAGACTTGGAATATTTGGGCTTACCATTAGGCGGGTTTTTACTTTCTTCTGCTGACTTATCAACTGCAAAATGTAAGTTAGAAGGTGTAAATACTGCGAGTTTCCTATCTGGAATTTTTGACACAAGAGCAAGTTTGACATTGTCACACAGAAGATTTACTGATACTGCACCAGTTGTTTCAGTTGAAATTCCTGGAAGTACAAGGAATTTTAAATTAGTTGTACAGTTGTGTCCCTGGTTAACGGATTTGGGTTCAATAACCGATCAAATTTTATACAATCATCCAAACCAACATTCCGCTTCTGATCCGGATTATAAAGGTTGGAAAAAAGGGTTTAAGATCCGCTTCTTGGTTCGGTCATTTCTTACTCAATATTCTTTTGCATTACAAGCCAAGTCTATTGATGTTGGCAAGATTGAAAGACACCAAACAAAAGAAGAACAAATCCCGTGTCTCTTACGAAAACTAAGAACACCAAGTCCTGTTTCCGTTCATACTGACCAAAATTCAGAAGACCTACCAACTGAGGTTAGAAGCAAACTATTTTTTCATTACCATCATATTTGTGCTGAAATGGGTTGTCCTCACGCACCTGTTGAAGAAATCAAAAAATTAGTGAATGACAAAAACCAATATATTAATTTTTTCTCAATACTATCAAAAGGAACAAGTCAGGTACTTTTTAATAAATTGAAAGATCTGCAAGCAATGTATTTCCCAGATTTAAAAATATCAACGCATAAATTTATCGTTTTAACACTGATAGAAAGCAAACAATTTAAAAATTTTGCGGGTATTGGCCAAGGAATCGCTTATCTCTTTGCAGAAACTCTAAAAGGTAAAAGGCATATTGGTTCTATGAAGTCTATAATAAATGGCCATACGAACGAAGTGTTGACGATAAAAACTATTGGAGACACTTTTGACGGTCCTTTGCTGATTATTAACCAAATAAATGACCGAGCTTTCATTTGCTCATCCGTAAGCAACAGTTTTAACCAACAACTCATCCAATCGAAGATTGAAGTTGAGAATTTAACAGTAAATTTGGTATCGTGATAATTAATGAGATAAGCTTTTATGAAGAATTTTCTAAAAAATTCACCAAATACCTGAAAACTTATCTTGGGGAAAATCACAGCGTCTATTTTTCTTCTAATAAAACATTAGACATCATTATTTCAGATTTAGAAAACCTTTCTGGGATTACCATCAAAGAAAAAGGGAAATATATTCCGAAACTGAAAGTAGATATAGTTTTTGCAATTTGTGACGTAAATAGAAAAGTTAGATTAATTTTAATAGAAGTAAAATATTTATACCAATTGAGTTTAAAAGACTATTCACAATTGGTTGGATATTTACAAGTAGGTAAAACAATAGATTTAGGCTTATTACTTCTTATTCAAAAAGGAATATCAGCCAATAAACTTTCAAACGATTTTCAGGAAATTCTGCGACTGAAAAAACTTCCAATGGATTGGTTTATTGATATGAAAAAAATAAACGAACAATATAATTTCAAAACGGGTATTATATACTATTTTCCCGCAGGTGGAATAGATTGGATCAACACAACAGAGATTTAC
Organism: Cytophagales bacterium; assembly: GCA_038209145.1. Lineage (GTDB taxonomy): Bacteria > Bacteroidota > Bacteroidia > Cytophagales > Cyclobacteriaceae > Lunatibacter. The sequence continues at coordinate 7,574 of JBBQXZ010000040.1, forward strand.
GGAATTTCCTCATTTGAAGAATTAGCTGAATTATTGAAATCATAATGCCACCAAATCGACAATCATTGTCAGGCAACAAGAGCTAACAATAAAACCCATGCTTAGCAGCAGAATGGGTTTACCTCAGTGTCCGACGGAGGGTTAAAGAAAATAACTTTGGCCAAAGATCGGGTGAAGGGTGAATTTTTAATTCAAGTTCTAATCCTCTTCTGCACATCCACAAAAACCGTTAGAAACCAACCCCAAATTAATATGAATAAACCCAGTGCCTTTTTGAATCTAACCCAGGCCACCGTTCAAAAAAACGGGCGGATTATTTTTCAGGACTTGGATTTTAATATGCACGCAGGAGAAAACTGGGCCATCATCGCTGCTTCAGGTTCCGAAAAAACGGCTTTTTTAGAAACGCTCCTTGGGCGTACATCGGTGACCAATGGGCAGGTATTGAGGCCCTTTGCAGAAGCCTATCAAGTGAAGCAGCGTCAACGGGGCAAGGTCAATAGTTTTCGCAACTTGATCGCCTACGTTTCCCAAACCTATACCTTTCGAAATAAATCCAATGTAAGGGATTTTTACTACCAGCAACGCTTCAACAGTGCAGAATCTGGGGCAGCCGCAACCGTCACGGACTACCTGAAGGAGGTGGATGGGCATGTAGGTGGTCACTGGAATATAGCAAGAGTCCTGGAGACAATGGACCTGGGGCCACTTGCCGACAAATCCCTGATTAAGCTATCCAATGGGGAGACACGTCGATTGGCAATAGCTGCGGCCTTGCTGAAGAACCCCCTTTTATTTCTCATGGACCGCCCCCTTACCGGGTTGGATCAGGAAACCCGGCTAAAATTTGACGGTATATTGAAAACTATCATTGATTCAGGCATTCAGGTGGTCATGACTACTTCAATAGGGGAAATTCCAAGTGCCGTCACACATGTGGGGCAGTTGAAACACGGGAAACTTTTCCCGATATCCCGAAAAGAAGGAATTGAAGGGCATGTTGCTCCTTCGCCCAAGGCGGCATCCAAGGAGCTGATAGCCTTATTGGTAAATTATCCTACAGCATCCTATAAATCCCTAATCCAAATGACCGGAGTCAACATCGCTTATGGCGGAAAGATGCTCTTGGAAAATGTGAACTGGGAAGTAAAGCCGGGAGAACGCTGGGCGCTCAAAGGGCCTAACGGAGCCGGAAAATCTACAATGGTTAGTTTGCTTTTGGGAGAAAATCCCCAAGCTTATGCCAATAACTTTTCGCTTTTTGACCGTAAGCGAGGTTCGGGGGAAAGTATCTGGGACATCAAGCGTCCCGTTGGCTTTGTCTCTCCCGAATTGGGACGATATTTTCCCAAAAACCAAACCTGCCTTAAAATTGTACTTTCAGGCCTCTTTGATACCATCGGGCTATTTCGTAAAACTACGGAACCAGCCGAAACTCTTGCTAAACAATGGCTAAGTGCCTTGGAGATACCCCATATTGCTGACTTGAGACTTGGACAAGTTTCCTTGGAAGAGCAGCGTTTCTGTCTGCTCGCACGTGCCATGATCAAGAGACCGGCTTTATTGATCCTTGACGAAGCTGCCCAAGGAATGGACGATGATCAGCGGCAACGGTTCAAGCAGATTGTGGATACTATCTGTACCAATACGCCAATAGGCTTGATATATGTTAGCCACTATGCCGATGATATTCCCCTGGCGGTAGATAAGGAAATCCTTTTGGAACAAGGGAAACGAGTAGGTTAAGTAATCCTATTCCGAATATACACTCAATCCTAACTATATTGACCAATGACGATAGCAGAAGCTCAGCAGCAAGTGGACAAATGGATTCAGACAACTGGTGTCCGGTATTTCAGTGAACTGACCAACATGGCCATCCTTACCGAAGAAGTCGGAGAAGTGGCCCGCATCATGTCCCGCAAATATGGGGAGCAGTCCTTCAAAGAAAGTGAAAAGGACAAGGACCTGGCCGATGAAATGGCGGATGTTCTATGGGTGCTAATATGCCTGGCTAACCAAACGGGCGTGGATCTGACGGATGCGTTGGAGAAGAACTTTGAAAAGAAGAATATCCGGGACAAGGACCGGCACAAAAACAATGAAAAACTCCGTTGAAATTCCTTTAACCGGTTATTTTCCGGCGTAGCTCCGGATGACCTGATGGACGAAGTCCAACTTTTTGATGACGGAGGGGTTGATCACAAAGGGATAAATGTCATTGGCTCCCATACTTCGGTTCAGGCTGTTCAGTGCCACGGATAAGGGCATCCACATGGCAATGATTTTATTAAAGTTTCCGCACAGATAGGCATTTTCATCCACATCACTACTCAGCCATTTCCCCGATTGTTGTATTCTTGGGTGGATCTTTGTCCCAAAACTGTAAGCCGTTTCCAGCGTATCTACGATATGCAGGTAGTGTGCCCAGGTTTCAGCCCAATCTTCCCAAGGGTGCATGGTGGCATAAGAGCTAATAAAATTATTTTGCCAATCTGACGGTGGGCCGTTTTTATAATGATTTTCCAGGGCCTGTTGATAGCTTGTCCGTTCGTCACCGAATAGTTGCCTAAATTCCCCCAAAAAATCTGAGTTAAGAATCAGGCGTTCCCAATAATAGTGACCTACCTCATGCCTGAGATGACCAAGCACCGTTCGGTAGACTTCTGCCATTTCCTTTTTGGCCATTTCTCGTTCCACATCGTTGGCCTCTGCGATATTCATCGTAATGACCCCTTCCGCATGGCCGGTAAGTACGCGGTCTCCGGGTGGCATATGATCGTCCGATTTGAAATTGAAAATCAATCCCTTCTCCCAATCTTGGGATTTGCTGATCAGGGGAAGCTCCCATCTCAAAAGCGCATATACCAACCTGTGTTTGGCCTGTTCGATGACTTTCCAACGGACACGAAACTCGGCTTTGGATAGGTTTGGAATGATCCCGTTTAACTGGCAAGCCGGGCAAAACGGATTACTTTGATCTGCAGGAATCAGCCAATTGCAGACATCATGGGAATAATTGGAACAAAAATTAAGTGAAATGGCATAGGCATGACTGATAAAGCTCCCTTCGTTGGGCACCTTCAAGGCAAGCATTTCCATCTTTTCAGGAAAAAAACCCAGCGTTGACCCGCAATCGTTGCAATACGTGTTGTCAAAATAAACGGGATGATTGCAATGATCGCATTTGAATAGCTGCATGGGCAAAGGTAGATTTTATCCATCGTATGCGTTCCATTTTTCGCATTTACTTCATCTATCTTCCCAAACAACATGCCCGATTGTACAATACCCAATTTGTCCCCATTTTTCAAGGAAATAAAAATTGGCACGTCACTAAGCGGTTTTTAGTTGGTCGCCAGCACCAATTCCTGTTTTAAAAAATTGCTAAAATGCCGGATCCTTTCCGAATCGTGATACCTCAGGGCTGTAATGGAAAACTGATAGGCGGCAAGGGTATTGCCTGCATTGAAGAATCGGATGGATTGGTTAAAATATTGCAGTCCCAACAGGTTTTGAAGGGTGATCGTCTGGTAAACGTTGGGAGATGCAAAGGAGTCCGCTTTTTTTTCGCCCTCCCACAACACCTTATTCCCCAGCTCCTCCAAGTAACCGCTCAGGTATTTCTCCTTTTGATCCGGATCAGTGATAAAACCGCTCCGGGGGTCAGTAACTTCCAAAAGCAGGTAATCTTCCGCTACGGCTACCTGCAGAAAAACATGATAGGAAGTTTCTATGACTTCGTAAGAAAACCCGAAATCATCTAGAAGAGCCGCCAAAATTAGCGACCCGCTGACACAGTCATAAAATCCCTCGGTTAAGGTATCCCAATCTAGGGTATATTGCTTGTAGTGGTGAAATAGCTGTTGATGCGAACGGTAAAAAATGGATCTTACCATCCTTTGTGAAGGGCCAAAGCGGTCAAAATCCTTTTGTAATTTATGATACAAGGCCGCAAATGGCTCACTTTCAGCAACCCAGGTTTGAACCAAAGGTTGGTTTTCCAGTGACTTGGAGTTCGCTAATCCATGATCCTTCCCGTTCCCGGCGGACAGAAGCCCCGAGAAACAAAACAGTCCTGTCCAGAGAAAAAACCAACGCATCTTTCTATATTATTACAATGTTAACTAAAGTTAACAATTTCTTAACATAGAAACAAAACAAATATCCCTTCTGTTTAGAAGAGATATTTGTTTAAGTAGAACAAATCCTAATCAGAACGAATAGGAGAAATTAAAATTGATCAATGTTCCTGGATTGAGGCTAGAGAAAATCTGATCTTCCGCCTTGTAGGAGCGGAATACTTCTTGCCGGGATTGATTCAGTAAGTTTTGGATATTCAATCCGGCTTTTACCCTTTCTTTCTGACCAAAGGTCTTATTGAAACTCAAATTCACGGCATGAAAAGGTACGGTATAAGTATCTGTCCGGTTGCCAAAACCAATGTAGTTCAAGGTAGATCCCTGCACGTTATAATAGATTCCCGCTTCAAGACCAGAAACAAAATTATTGTAAGCAATGCCGGAATTGAGAATATAGGGAGCCTGTCCCGCCATATCCCGTTTCGCTGAAATTTCCTCCCCTTCTCTTGCGGTCAGTTGCCGGGATCTCAATTCGGATTCTGACATCTGAATGCTGGATTCGGTAATCGTGCCATTAAAAGTGAAAAACAGGTTTTCCAGTTTTGGAGCGACAAAAGACAAGGACTTTCTCAGTTCCAGTTCCAATCCAGCCACCGTACCGTTTCCTACATTCCTGGGCTGAAAAGCACCTGGATCCGATAAAAACTGCACCATTTCAATGGGTTTATCAAAAGTTTTGTAAAAAGCACTTACAGATAACAGTTGTCCGCCAGTAAGAAATTGTTCCCATCTCAGGTCAAAGTTATTGATTCTGGTAGCTTCCAGTTGTCCATCCCAAAGCACTTCTGTACCTCCATTGGTGGTTTCCTGAAAAAGGGCACCGATGAAAGTCCTACCAGTAATGGGGTCCAGGATTTCTGCAAAAGACATTTCCTTGAATGATGGTCTGGCAATGGTTCTGGAAAAAGAAAACCGTAGATTTTGATTTTCCTTTAGGCTGTTGATCAAGTTGATGGTAGGGAAAAAGTCCATGTCATCCAAAACCCTTTCATTGTCAAAAACAATGGTTTGGGTCTGGTTAGAACCGGTATAGTATTGTTCATATTTTTCAGCCCTCAATCCAACTATTGCTTTTAGATTTTTCAATGGAGTGAATTCACTATGGGCATACACCCCTATGTTGTTTAGATTTGCCGCAAAGCTGTTGGGGTTGTTGGGGATGAACAAGGGGCTGTAACGAACACCGTTTCTATTGTCTTGGGAGAAAAGATTTCCTTCGTTCATCACTTCATTGGGATCTCCTGTAAAGGAGGTATTTCCTGTGGAGAACTGAAAATCCTGGATAAGAAAATCTCTTTGCTTGTAGGTATAAGAAGACCCAAACCTCAATTTGGCAGTTTTTCCGAATAAATTGTGGGTTTTGGTCAGATCCAGTTTACCCACGAGGTTTTGTTCTTCGAGAGATCTCCAGATTCGCTGTGGCAATCCCACTTCGGAAGAAATCGTGTTATTTGGCCTACGGAATCTCAGGATCCGAACATCAGGGTCATCAATGGTGGATAGGGTTGGAGAGACTTTCCAATTGATCTCCCAATCTCCTCCATTGAGGAAATGGGCACCACTAAGCATCAGGTTTGTCAAAGACCGCTGACTGTATTCTATGTTGTATTGGTCTGCTTCAAAAACTGCCCCCAAATTGGTATTTACAAAATCGAAAACACCCACTTTGGATTCACCGTTTTGCAGCCGGATCAAATTCAGTTTGTATCTTGAAAAATCCGTTTTGTAGGCCAGTCCTGCAAGACCTCCAACCAACACATTTCTTACTCCAAAATTCCCCATCGATTGTTCCAAAGGCTCCAGGTCAGTCATACTGCTCTCTCTTGGCTTGGCATACAGGTTGTATTGTGCATCTTTAAAATATTCGGTGGAATTTTTGTAAGTGATGGCCAGGTTATAACCCAACTTGTTGTCACCCAGTCTCATTTGATTACCCAAAGAAAATCCCAGGCTAAAATCCGCCAGGTTTTGGTTTTTTCTCCCGCCAAATTCCGGGTTAAAGTCCCTTAAAATACGCTGGTACAACTGGCCTTTTTCTCCGGAAGGATTACCAACAATACCGGCAAATTGGGGAATTTCGGCGATGCCTTTGGTAGGGATTTCCCGAAAACCATTGTCAAACCCCAAAAAATCGGTACCACTACCCGCTGCTGTCAAGAAGTTATTATTAAAATGCATGGCGGGATTGTATCCTCCGCCAAGGGATAACCTCATGGATTTCTCCTCAGGAAAATCTTTTGTTTCTATATCTACCACACCTCCTGTAAAGTCAGCGGATAGGTTACTGGTAAATGATTTGGAAACGATAATATTGTCAATGATATTGGTTGGGAAAATATCCATCTGAATGGTATTCCTATCCGGATCCAAGCCGGGTATATCCACCCCATTCAGCACCGTCTTGGTGTATCGGTCTCCGAGGCCGCGAATGTACACGTATTTTCCTCCTTCAATGGAAACGCCGGTTACCCGTTTGATGGCAGCCGCTGCATCCCCGTCTCCAATTTGCCGAAAAGCAGCAGAGGAGATTCCGTCCATCAACTGTGCTGCATTTCTTTTCACGGTCATTAAAGCGGCTTCTGTTGTTCGAATGGCCTCTGCGGAAATGGTGACGATCTCCAACTCTGAGGTGTACTCCGTCAATTTCAAGTTATCCAAGACCGTCACTTCACCCATGACCACGGTAATCCCTTCCAAGTTAAGGGTATTGTAGGAAATGAATGAGGCCTGAAAGGTGTATGTTCCCGGAGCCAGTTGAAGTTCAAAATCCCCGTCAAAGTCCGTGACGGCTCCAAATTGAGTACCCACAACCGAAACGGCCACCCCAAATAAGGGTTCACCGGTCCCTCCGTCATAAATGGTGCCGCGTACTGTCCCATTTTGAGCCAATGCGGGGGTTGACGTAAGTACCAGTACAAAGAAATACCAACTTAAGATTATATTTTTTTTCATCGAACGAATTATGTTAGAAATACAGCGAGTAGGTAAAAAAGAAAAGAAAGGGATGGTTGACCCATCCCTTAAAAAAATGATTTAGTGGATTAGCGGATTATAAATCATCCAATTCTCCGGCAACAGCGGCCCAAGACCAACCGGCAAACGCCGTTTTGTCAGCGCCTACCGTATTTTCTCCAAGAACCACAGCGCTGGCATGTATATGGGTTCCGTTCCTGAAAACAGATGTAAGCGCAACTCCTTCAACCAACGTAGTTTGCAGGTTATTAAAATTAAGTAAATTGTTTTCAAAATTCGCAAGGCTTGCAGCTCCGCTAATTGATAAATCACCCCTTCCTTCGGTAAGGGCAGGACTGCTAAAACCAAAGAAGTAAATTTTTTGAAAAGTTCCTCTGGCACCATCCCTGAAATCGCCAAATTCTGAAGCAGGGTTTCCTCTTACAGTTCCGTTGGTAAGCGTATGCGCGCCAAGAAATGATCCCTCCGGCCCGTCAATTTCCAAGCCATGGTCTGTATTGGGTCCGCAAAGGACGATAAAGTTGTCCAACGTTCCCGACCATGATTGATCTGTGTCCATTCCATCGTCACCAGCATTCCAGACTATCGCATTTTTAACATTGACGGTTCCGCCAAACCACTCGATGCCATCGTCTTGATTTCCGATTACCTCAATATTTTCGATGACAGTAGAGGAACCTACGCTACCAAGGGTAAGACCATTGATTTCGTTACCTTCTCCAATATTGGCTCCTCCATGACGAATGGAAATGAACTTCAACACTCCGGAATTATCGCCCGGTACGTTTCCACCGTGAAGGCCATTGGTATCGGATGGTGGAATGCCTTCTATTTGAAGTTCAGTGACATTACCGGCAAAGGAGCTTGGTGCTCTGCCCAATATAATCAGACCACCCCAAAGTCCGTCCAGATCAGGATCCAAATTAGGACTTGCAATAACTCCAGGCTCGATCTCATCGGCCACGGAAGTAAAAATTATGGGTTGCGTTGCGTTACCAACCGCGTTGATTTTGCCTCCTCGCGCAATGATCAAAGCCGTTGCATTGGGTCCTGAACCAGCTTCTCCTTTGACAATTACGCCAGGCTCAATATTCAAGGTAGTGCCGGCAGTAACTACAATTCTACCTCCAAGGATATATACATTTCCGGTTTTCCAGGTAGCGTCATCATCTATATTTCCCGCAATTCGAATGATAGTGGCTGCTTCTCCAACTGTCAATACATGGGTTACAGATTGGGTATCACCATTGCGGTCTGTAGCGGTAAATTGAAATACCAGATTTTTGTTTGAATCGCCTGCCAAAGCGGTGTAGCTAAATACATAATTTCCAGAAGTTTCTCCGGTGAAATTGATGGTTTGGAACGCAGTACCATCCTTTAGGATTACCAGAGAGACAAGTCCATCCATTGCAGAAATACTGGCAGTTACAGGACCTACCATTCCTCCGGATTCAATTACCGCTGTAGCGGGAATTCCGCTAATGGAAACAAGATTATTAGGCTGTTCGTCTTCGCCACAAGCGACCAACAAGACTGCGGCCAGCATGAATGACATGATTACTTTGAAAATTCTCTTCATAATAGGTGTTAGATTTAGTAAGTCAAAATTATTACCGCCGCAAAATTGACTTAATTAATCGTAGACCGAGAGAAAAAGAAATTATCAAATTTTAAAATTATATTTCGAAAATTAACTTTAGGTTAACATTAAATTTGAAATAAGGCCATCAGGCCTTTAAATCCACTTTTCATGTTACGCTACCTTTAAAGACCTCAGGGTATGACCCAAGAGATCTCCAAATCCGAAATCCAAGTATGGGCTTTCAAATCATACTTGTACAATGATATGGATAAATTCACCCGCATACTTCAAAAATCAATATCAACTAACTTCCATTTAGTTTACCGCTACTTTATGATTCATTTCCATTTTCAGAAATTTCCCGGTGTAACTATCCTTATTTGCCGCTACCTGTTCAGGAGTGCCTTTGGCGATGATTTGACCACCCTTCTCTCCCCCTTCAGGACCGATGTCCAGGATATAATCCGCCACCTTGATCACGTCGAGGTTATGTTCGATGATCAGGACGGTATTTCCTTTATCTACCAGTTTGTTCAATACTTCCAGCAAATGGTCAATATCCTGAAAATGCAAGCCAGTAGTTGGTTCATCCAAGATGTAGAAGGTTTTGCCCGTATCTTTTTTGGAAAGTTCCGTTGCCAGTTTTACCCGCTGGGCTTCCCCACCCGAAAGTGTGGTTGCATGCTGCCCCAAGGTGATATATCCGAGCCCCACTTCAAAGAGGGTTTGAATTTTTCTCAAAATTTTTGGTTGGTTTTCGAAGTATTCCACCGCCTGCTCCACCGTCATGTCAAGCACATCTGAGATAGACTTGCCTTTAAAACGAAGCTCAAGGGTCTCCCGGTTGTACCGTTTGCCTTTGCAGGTTTCGCAGGGGATATGCACATCCGGCAAAAAGTCCATTTCTATCAGCTTCATACCTGCCCCCTCACAGTCTTCGCACCGTCCTCCCTTTACGTTAAACGAAAAACGACCCGGCTTATATCCCCGAATCTTTGATTCGGGAAGATCGGTGAACAAGGCCCGGATATCCGTAAATACGCCCGTATAGGTCGCGGGATTAGAACGGGGAGTTCTTCCGATGGGGGATTGGTCTACTTCGATGACTTTGTCCAAGAGTTCCAGCCCGACTATACTTTTGTGAGGCAGGGGCTCCTTTTTTGAATTATAGAAGAACTGATTGAGCAGTGGATAAAGGGTCTCATGGATCAGGGAGCTTTTTCCCGAACCAGACACACCGGTGACACATATCATGCTTCCCAAAGGAAATTCTGCTGTAACATTCTTCAAATTGTGCCCGGAAGCACCTTTTAATACCAGTTTGTCTCCGTTTCCTTTTCTCCGCACAGCAGGAATTGCTATCTGCTTTATCCCATTGAGGTATTGGGCGGTTAGGCTGTTGAGCTGCAAAATCTCCGCAGGTGTACCGCTGGCAACAATTTGCCCTCCGTGTCTTCCTGCGCCTGGCCCAATATCTATCACAAAGTCGGAATCCATCATCATGTCCTTATCGTGCTCCACAACAATCACTGAATTGCCCAAATCCCGCAATTCTTGCAGTGCTTTGATCAACTTGACATTGTCCCGCTGGTGAAGCCCGATGCTGGGTTCGTCCAGAATATACAATACACCGACAAGTTGGGTACCTATTTGCGTAGCCAAACGGATCCGTTGGGCTTCCCCTCCCGAAAGGGTACGCAGCGGTCTGTCAAGCGTTAGGTAACTCAACCCTATATCGAGTAAAAAACCAATGCGTTTCCGAATCTCCTTGAGGACCTCTGTACCGATGATGCGCTGCTTCTCGGTCATGCGTGATTCAATGTCCCCAAACCAATCTGCCAACTGTTGGATGCCCATTTGGGCCAATTCTCCGATATGGGTATCGGCAATCTTGAAATGGAGTGCTTCTTTTTTCAGGCGGTATCCGGCACAGTCCGGGCAAGTTCGGGAAGTGGTATAATCCGCCACCCATTTCTGGATCTTATCCGAGCCTCCTTCCTGCTGTTTTTGGAGGAAGTTGATGATTCCTTCAAAAGTAGTATTCCACTGGGTGCCTGGGTATTTGACCGAGTTCACCGCCACCTCTACCTTATCCCCGTAGAGTAACGTTTGAATGACTTCATTGGGGAGGTTTTTGATGGGCGTGGAAATGCTGACTTTGTGGTGCTTTAGAATGGCATCAATTTTCTTGAAAATCCAAATATCCCGGAATTCTCCCAACGGAGCGATCCCTCCCCGGCTTACGCTTAGGCTCGTATCCGGCATGATATTTTCTTTGGTGATCTCTTCGATAACTCCCAGACCGTTACAAGTCGGACATGCCCCATAGGGACTGTTGAAGGAAAAGGTGTTTGGTGCAGGTTCGTCATAGCTTAGCCCGGTAGTGGGGTCCATCAGGTATTTGGAGAAATGGGACACCTCTCCCTGCTCATCGCGCAGCATAATGATTCCTTTGCCCAGCTGCAAGGCTGTTTTCAGGGATTGTACAATGCGATAGCGGTCTCCCTCCTCGGCTATTATGCGATCGACGACGATTTCTATGTCGTGAATCTTATACCGGTCAAGCTGCATTTTGGGGACCACATCCATGACGACGCCGTCTACCCTAACCTTGGAATACCCCATTTTGCGGACTTGCTCAAAAAGCTCTCTATAGTGGCCTTTTCTTCCTTTGACTACAGGGGCTAAAAGATAAATTTTCTTTCCTCCAAACTGCTGAAACAACTGCTCGATGATCTGGTCTTCCGTCTGCCGCACCATCCGCGCTCCAGAAAGGTAGGAGTAGGCTTCCCCCGCACGGGCAAACAGCAGTCGCATGAAATCATAAATCTCAGTAACAGTACCTACCGTGGATCGGGGATTTTTGGATGTAGTCTTCTGCTCGATGGAAATGACCGGCGAAAGCCCGTTGATCTTATCCACATCAGGCCGCTCCATGCCTCCCAAAAAAGATCTGGCGTAGGCGGAGAAACTCTCCATGTATCGCCGCTGACCTTCCGCATAGATGGTGTCGAAAGCAAGTGAACTCTTGCCGCTCCCACTGATTCCTGTGATAACGACCAGTTTATTTCTAGGTATGGTAATGTCTATATTTTTGAGATTGTGCTCCCTAGCCCCAAAAATCTCTATAATTTCTTGGTTGCTTTGATTCGTATCAGTCATAATTGGCTTACTTCTCCCTCCGAAAAGGCAATTTCGCAAAATTAGAGAATAATGGGAGAATACCCCAGTAACCTTAAGTAAACTTCCGGCAGGTCATTTGGTTTGGGACAAAGGGTTTAATTAATTTTTTGAAGCCTTTTCCCGCAAGTCCGCTTCGGAGTCTCCGGTAATGGTGGATTTGAGCCCACTGAGTAACAGGTGCCACCAGTAATGAAAAATAAACTTGGTTTCATTCCGCCGTTCATAAACGGCGCCTTTTTTCAACTCCCCCCTTTTGTTGGGATTTTGTGATTTAATTACCAGCTTATTGGCCAGGAAGGAACCTAATTTTTGAATAATATTTTGATCCCGGCCAAAATTCTTATCCAGTATTTCTATTTCCAGGTTTTCATACTTGGCAATCACTTCCCCCGTTCCGTCAAAATCATTGGCAGTGATGTTAAAAAACACTTCGTTTATTTTCCCCTGTTTGAGGGCAACTTTTGTGGCAGGGGCTATCATGTCATTGACTACTGTGAGATCCATGGGGCCGATGTTCCCCCTCAGGGTAAACTTTCCGCCTTTATCTTTTACAAAATAAACAACATCCACAGAAATATTTCCTGTTCCCATAATGCGGCCTTTGGCCTTGATTTTTAACGCATCATTTTCGGCAAGCTTTTCTTCAAAATTGGTAAAGGGAGTAATTGTAGCACCAATCCGATCCAAAAATATGGAACCGGATCGGGGAGCCGCGTTGTCAGGCCTTTCCTCATACGTGACTTTCATCTCTTCTACCGTAATCGTGTCAATATAAATTCTTGTTGGAAGATCCGCTATAATTTGATGGATCATTTTTGGCCGATTTTCAGTATCATCCGGCATGCGTTTATCCCGGAACACCTCCAGATCAATCCCCTCCACCAGCACATGCTGCGCCTCAATGACACCTGCCAAAAAATACTTTTGAAAATCCATCCCTCTCACTGCCAGCTTTCCTTGGTGAACTTCCATCCAGTTGGTTTCCTTGCTGAATTGACGTATATATTCGTATTTTTCAAGCTTATTTTGAAAAACTATATTCTCAACGGACAATTTTTCATCAGCTGTATCAAAAGCCAGATTCTCGGCGGTGATGGAATTTCGATATGAATTAAAATGAATGGAAGCTTCCGCCATATATCCTTGGATGTGATCAATTTTAAACAAACCGTCCTGATCTGCCAGCATTTCCTTTGTCAGTTCGAAATTTTCCGCAAATATAAAAAGGTCTTTCATGGACAAACGGGTGGAATCGGTATAGCTGTCCCTGTTGTCAAAGGATAGCTGATTCATGCGGATATGGTTGACAGCTATCAGGTCGTAGTCATTTCCCTCCTGTGGGATTTGCTCATCTTGGGAAAGATTCAATGAATCAAGTGGAGGGGTAATGCTTTCCAGAATCATATTTTCCAAATAGGCTGAGTCCAAGCGGATGGTATTGGAAAATAAAAAGTCTGCCCAAATAAATCCGGTGAGGTTGGCTTCGCTGATAGAAAGGTTAAACCTGATTTTATCTTTGCCACTAAGCGCTTCGCCGGGAGAAATCTGGATATCCTTAAGACGTAAAAATGTCCCTGTAAAATCATAATCAAGAGAAATATCCCCAAAATGGACCTCATGGCCGGCAAACTCTCCTGTCCGGGTGATCATATCGCTCACAATTTTTTCGGCATTCTGATTCAGGTATATATTTATCAGAGGTGGTAAACTCAAATAAAGTATCCCGACAAGTGCCAGAAGGATGAAAAGTATGCGTAATAATTTCTTGAGCATGGGCAAAACTGAAATAAATAATACATTAACGGGTTAATAGTATACAATATATGGGTTTTTGTTTACTCTTTGTCGATATTCTCAAAAATAACCCAACGCAATATTTACCAAGAATAAAAAATATTATTTTTATATCAAACTGGCAAAAGAATCAAATAGGACTTACCGCGACCAACGGACAATTTTTCACTTCTCAACCACGGATTATAAATCTTTAACTCTTTGTAATTGCTTCCATGCTGTATGGCCCAAGTTGTCAGACTGGGAATGGAGGTATCTACAACGTACTCCCGCAACATAGGCAATTGGTACAAGTCACTGGCCTGCAGCTCAAATCCGTATTTCAAGGAATGCTCAAAAAGCTCCTTAAGGGCCAATGCCCGAAACATGTATCTACTGGTTTCTTCATTGAGGTACAAGTTGTAATATTCTGGAACTTGTTGGTCGTTTATTCTGCGGTTAAGTCCGGCTATGCCGATGTTGTAGCTAGCGGCAACACTGGTCCAATTGCCAAATTTGCCATATCCCGCCCGAAGGTATTTACAGGCTGCCAACGTGGATTTCTCCCAATGGTACCTTTCATCCACATCGTCGCTTACCTCTAGTCCGAAATCGGTAGCGGTACCGGGCATAAGCTGCCAAAAGCCCCTGGCACCTGCCGGGGAGACGACATTGAGCAACCCAGATTCAATCAAGGCAATGTATTTGAAATCTTCGGGAATCCCATTTTCCGCCAGCATCTTCTCGATTGCGGGGAAATACTTTCCGGCCCGCTTCATCATCAGTACTGTATTAGACTCCCAATACGCATTCACATAGATTTCCCGCTCAAGGCGTTCTAGAACATCGGGCTGACGTATTGGGACGCTTTCGCCAGCAAATTCTATATTTTCAGGTGTCTCAAATATTTTGACCCTGGGAGAAGTTGGTTCTTGGGCTTGCCCAATGAATACCTGATCTCTCCCGTCTGCATCTCTAGCGGCCGTTGGCACCAAGGCGGGATCCTTTTGCCAGAGATACACTACTGCCAGGAAAAGTATTCCAAATACAAGGTAAAGTAGGTTAAAACGGTTTTTAATATCTTTTCTGATCTCCTCGTGTTCTGTCATAATAGTCCAGTTCAAAAACGTTGACAAATATCAAAAATTAATAGCTGAATATTATATTGATTTTGGAAATACGGTAGAAATACAATAAAAATCGGAGTGTAGAACCTCGAGAGAAAGCCGGCTATGTGGGGGGATGGAAATTAGGGACTATTTTTGATTTTTGATTTCACAATCTGGAAACCAGGTGGCCAAGGAAAGGGCGTAATCCCAGTGGGCAAGTTTGCAGAGGCAGCGGTGCCCCCGGAATTGAGAGAGTAGAAAGATTTATTTTGGCAGCAGGAATGTTTGAATAGGCGATTCTTTTCCCCCAAGCCCGGAGTCCGTCAAACGCTGTCATGATTCGGATTTCTGTATTATTAAATTGGTTGGCTCTGGTTCAAATCGGTGAAACAATCTGACAACCCAAAACGGTCAATTCTGTCTTGATATTGACCGATATAGATCGGTGCCCCAAACCAAAGACGCTGTACCAATCGTTCACGGGTTTTGGCGGAAATGTGAGGGTGGAATTTGAATCCATGCGGCCAAAACGGGGAAATAGCATGTTTCTTTAACCCGTGGTTGAAACTACGGGCAACTATATCGGTCACTCCATTTGGGGTTTTTTTGTTGATTATCAATTTATCCCAAATTTTTACCTCGTGAACAGGGATGAACTTTTAAGTAACCATTTGTTTCACCCATAGTAGCGGTAATAATGTTGGGATTCGTTTTGGCAACGGGGATGGTTTAACAGGTGGTTCTTTGCGCCAAAATCGGAGTACGTCAAACGCTGTCATGATTCGGATTTCTGTATCATTAAATTGGTTGGCTTTGGTTCAAATCGGTGAACCGCTCTGACAGTTATAGCGAAAAGGGCAAGGCATATACCCGTTTTCCAGTCAACTTATAATACGCATTTGCCAGGGCAGGAGCCAAAGGCGGTACGGGAGGTTCCCCAACGCCTGTTGGTTTTATGCTGCTTTCAATGATGTGAACGTGGATCTTTTTGGGTGACTGTGGCATGCGTATCAGCTGGTAGCTGTCAAAATTATTTTGCTCCACTTTTCCATCCTTCAGGGTAATGGCGGAGGTAGTTGCTATACTGGTGCCAAAGATAGCTCCTCCTTCAAACTGCGAACGTACCCGATCCGTATTCACCGCAATGCCACAATCAACGGCATAGTGGACTACGGGTATGGTGATTTTCCCAGAACTGTCTCGGGCCAATTCAACTACACAAGCCACATACGTCAAAAAACTTTTGTGAACGGCAAACCCCATCGCCCTATCTGTCGGCAAGGATTTGCCCCAACCGGATTCCTGAGCTACTCTTTGAATGACATTTTTCAAACGGGCGGTTTCCCAGGGGAAGTCTTCCAGGCTTTCGCCATAGTTGCCAAAATCACCTTTGATCTCACCCGCAAAATCCAACTTTTTATCATCTGCAAGCATGTCGAGAGAAAATTGTACGGGATCTTTGCCGATGGCCTCGGCAATTTCGTCCATCATGGAGCAGGTAGCGAAGGCATGCTGGATATTACTTACCGAGCGCATCCACCCGATCCGGGTATGGGCTTTGGATTCATGGGTCTCGATGCGGATGTGGGGTACTTCGTATGGAAAATCGATGCAACCGAGTCCCAGCTCCCCATCAGAAGGATGAAGTTCATTGGCATCCGAAGTGGCACCAATGGCCGGAAATACTGTATGTTGATTCCATCCTGTCAAATTTTTGTCAGCATCGATTGTCGCCCGTATGTGCTGGATGCTGTGGGAATGAAAGAAATCGTGGTGCAAATCGTCTTCCCTCGTCCATTGAACCCGAATAGGCATGCCAGTCTCCTGGGCAAGGAGGGCAGCTTCTACCACATAATCAGGCTTCGACTTCCGGCCAAATCCACCGCCTAGCAAGGTGACATTGACCCGCACATTGTCGGCAGAAAGGCCACAGGCCTCGGCCACCGAATCCCGGGCCCATTGCGGATGCTGGGTAGGTGCCCAAATTTCCATTTTCCCATCGATAAACTGCGCAATGGCAGCGGGAGGTTCTATAGTCCCATGGGCATAAAACGGTGCCTCATAGGTACGCTCGATCACTAGGGCGGCGTCCTGTTTGGCTTGGTTGAAATCACCCTTTTCCCGACGGATCTTTCCCTCCTCAAGGGTGCTTTGCTTCATACTTTCCAGCTGGGCTTTGGAATCGTAAGTGGCATTATCCCCCAGTTCCCAAGTGATATCCAACGCTTCCCGACCCTTGATCGCCGCCCAAGTATGGTCCGCAATGACTGCCAGGCCCTCCAAAGGTTTCGTCAGACCTGGAGGATTGCCGGATCCGTTAATCTTCACGACTTTTAGGACACCGGGTACGGCCAGGGCTCCCGCATCTTTGTAGGAAGTAAGGGTAGCTCCTACCACTGGAGTCCGCTGAATAACGGCTGTCTTCATGCCTGGTAAGTTGACATCCGCCCCAAAAATCGCCCTGCCTGTTACAAAATCTTTCAGGTCAATGATGGGCGTATCCTTACCTACTAATTTATAAGCCGAAAAATCCTTCAACTCCAAGGTATCTTGATCGGGCAACGGAAGCTGCTGGGCCGCAGAAGCCAATTCACCGAAAGTTAGGGTCTTGCCGCTTTCAGCATGGGTTATGATGCTGTTTTCGGCGGTGCAGGTGGATGCATCGACCGCCCATTCTTGGGCGGCAGCCGTGATTAGCAACTGCCTGGCTGTGGCTCCTGCCTTTCGCATCGGTTCATAAAACATGCGCACGGAAAATGACCCGTCGGTGTTTTGATTG
Organism: Cytophagales bacterium; assembly: GCA_038209145.1. Taxonomy (GTDB): domain Bacteria; phylum Bacteroidota; class Bacteroidia; order Cytophagales; family Cyclobacteriaceae; genus Lunatibacter. The sequence continues at coordinate 25,115 of JBBQXZ010000040.1, forward strand.
CCGTATTTGGCCTCATCTCCTTCTCCCTGAACGATCTTTACCTGACTCCAATCGGCACCCATTTCGTCGGCTACGATCATGGGCAGGGAGGTCCGAATGCCCTGCCCCATTTCTGAGCGATGGGCGATGATGGTGACGGTATTGTCCGAAGTTATGCTCAGGTAAACGTTCGGTGCAAAGGTTTGTGTCTGTTCCTTCGAGGTACATTGAAAACTTATCCCGAGTAACAGACCTCCCCCTGCAAGTGAGCCAATCTTGAGGAAATCCCTTCTGGAGGGGATAAAAATCTTACTGGTATTTTCAACGGATTTATTTTTCAGAAATGGAAATGAAGGCATCATAGAGGATTGGGATTAAAGCGAAAAGTTTATTTAGAAGCAGTAAGTATGGCCTCTTTGATGCGGTTGTAGGTGCCGCACCGGCAAAGGTTACCCGCCATGGCCTGTTCAATTTCATTCTCGGAAGGGGTGGGATTGCTTTTCAGCAAGGCTGCCGCATTCATTATTTGCCCAGTCTGACAATAGCCGCATTGGGGGACAATGTGCTCGATCCAAGCTTTTTGAAGGGGATGATCGCCATTTTCGGATAGTCCTTCGATGGTTGTGACGGCCTGTTCCCCCACTTGGGAAACCGGTAAGCTGCAGGATCTGACGGCCGTATCTCCAAGTAAAACGGTACACGCTCCGCAGAGTGCCTGACCGCAGCCAAACTTCGTTCCTTTCATATCCAGCAGGTCCCGTATCACCCAAAGCAGCGGCATGTCTTCCGTGGCTTCTACCTGTTGTTGTCTGCCATTAATAGTAAGTGTGAAATTCGCCATAATAAGTCGATGGTTTTGATAGGATAAATATATGAAAATTAATGATTTATGTCCTAAAGATTTTGTGTAAAAAACGATGGCTTCTTAGCTTAAGCCAACTTAAAAATGAAAACAAACTATTATTCTGAATAACTGGCCCTCTCGGAAGAAGGCCGAACTATAGGTAAGGGGAAAAGGGCAGGTCCTATCTGCTCATCACGATCTCGTATACCCCGCCTTTGTCCAATCCCACAAAGATCCGTTCTTTGTCCGATTCCGTTTTGACAATCAGGTCATGAACGCCTCCATAAGTCACCTCAGGAAATTTTTTCACTTCCCAAGTATTTCCCTTATTGAGGGAATAAAACAGCTCCAATGGCTGCGGCGCATCTGTCTTCTCCCACGTCCCCGCAAAGAGCAGCTGGGGATTTGCCGTGCTAAATCCAATGCCAAAGAAGAAATGAGATTCTTCATGCCGGTCTATAAGGGTTTCCCAAGTCTGACCTTCATCCGTGGTACGGGCAAGTTCTCCTTCCCAGCCTACATATATTCCCTGCGGAGTATGACTGTCAAAAGCTACTTTCTTTACGGTCGTGGGATTGGGAACCAAGTCATTCCAAAAATTAATTTCCTGTTCATTTCTGAGGTGGATCAGGTATCCGTTTTCGATGCCACCCTGACCTCCAGCCCAAATATTGTTAGGTTTGGCAGGATTGATAAAGGCCCTCATCCGGTTGGCAAACATATCAAAATCTCCCCAGATAGGTTGCCAGGTTTTACCTTTGTCCAGTGATTTGGCTACTACCTGATAGCCGGTGCCGAGCAAAACTCCGGGCTGCGATGAATTCCATTCAAAATGGAAAATGGGTTCTTGAATTTCTCCGCCAAAGTTATTTTCCAAGGCTTCCCAGGTTGCTCCAGCGTCTGTACTGTAATATAGTTCGGGGGCTACTT
>JBBQXZ010000041.1:0-26435 GCA_038209145.1 Cytophagales bacterium
GATTTGAGTTCGCCCCACGGGTTTTTTGAAAGAAAATTTATTTCCTCTTTGTTAAAGCCCATCGTTGTCAATACGTCCGAATCTTTTAACTGCTCATTGGTATAAAAATTACCTTTTATCCTTCGCACGATACTTTTTCTACGGTCATAAGGAATGGAAGTAAGTCCGAATTCTTTGATATAGTTCCAATAGAGTTCATAGCCCGGCCTGGTAATATGCTCTTGGCCGCCGTCACCATAAAGTCCGTCAGAAAGTTCGTCATGGACCGTAAATACATGGCCGCCGTGCCTACCCGACGCTTCCAAAACGGTAACCTCATGGCCCATTTTCATCAATTCATAGGCACAGCAGAGACCCGCCATACCGGCACCGCCCACCACTATTTTTTTAGGGTTGGCGTTGATTTTAATATCCGGATCTGACACTGTCGTGTTCTGACCTGCATTGACGTCCATTCCGATAAGTGACGCACCAACGCCGGCTTTCAAGGAGTACTTTAGGAATTTTCTACGGTTGTGTGCCATTTGTTTTAGAATTGGATTGGGTTAATTATTTAATCGTTAACGAAAGGGGAAAATTTAGGGTATTATAAAAATCCCCCATCTCCCCATCAAGGTCGAAATTTTCCCGGAGCATAATTTTCCTTTTATTATCGGAATCTTACATCCATTTTTCATCTATAAATATAATACAGAAGTAATACTTGGCTCCCCCCAGTCAGGGTTTTTTTCAAACAGTCACTGCTACTTTATTTAACCGGAGGCGTGACAGAGCCATCTTCCGGAGTTTAATGATAATCAAAAATGCGTTGTATTTTAAATTTTTTTCTGCTTTTTTTCCAAGGTTCTAACCAGCAAGGTTAGGTACCTGAATCCATCCCTGCTTTTGAGCCTTGTATCGAGCCTGTTGGGCTGCTAACGGTAGTTATCTCTACTGAGGCATACAAGGCGACCGTCATCATCAATACCAGAGTATTGGGCAAACAAAAAGTAAAAACCTTTCAAATCCTGTACAGCCCCATCTTATTCCAATGGGCAAATGAATACAGCGGCTTGTTCCAGGCAGGATAAAAAATCAAAAACACATTTACTGGGTAGTGGACTGTAAACCAAACAAAAAATACCTCCACATTTTACAAATGCCCTGATTCCATTAACCACCAAAAACCTGCCCTGTAAAACACCTATCAGCAATCACCCCGAAGATGTTTGCAAATCCTTACGGAGTCAGGGCAGTCATCCTGACTCCTTCAAGGCAATCCCGTTGGCTTAACGGACCATGAAAGATAAACGCATCAACCATGGTTTTTTGCAGGGGTTTTATATGGTGGACTTAATGTTATGCAAGGCCTACTTTTCGTCTTGTTCTAATATTTTTTGCTTTTCCTTTTCGTATTCTTCTTGCGTAATTATCTTATCATCAAGCAGTTGCTTTAACTCTCTAAGCTTATCAGCCTTAGATTTGACCTGACTTTCCTTTGAATTTGTAGTAGGTACTGTTTGCTCGTTATAAGAACTTGGTATCAATTCATATGTTCTCAAGGGTTTATACCTCATTGTCCACAGAAATGGGAACAAAAGAAAAATACCGCCAATAATTGCCCCTACATCCGCTTCTTCATTTCTTGAAAAGGATGTGTAAAAAGGGTCAAATCCTTCTTTTTCCAATTCAACAGTAGTTAAGCTACCTACTATTTTTGTGTCACGATAAGTGAAAGGTGTCGTTCCAACTGATTCACTATTCAGATAAACCTTTGCACCACTCGGATTTGATTGAATCATTGTGGTGCTTGCACAACTCGTAAATAGAATTGACCCGGCCAATAATAGCGGGATCGATTTTGAAATCATTGTTTGGTCTTTCATATTTCTCTTGTTTTTAAGTATTTAATAATATATCTGTACAGAAATTTACCCCATACTTCCGAATATATCGCAATTGGTAAAAGTTGTATTGGGAATCTATTTCTTTTCATTCCAAAGTTACTCCCATTCCTCAATTTTCCAATTCAACTTACAGCTAATTAAGCTGATCCCCGGCTACCCAGGTAATATGGGCATAAATTTCGATAGTCCTACTGCTTTTCCTGTCCCGGCAAGCGAAAGTCGGTTCCTAATTCCATTCCTGTTCCTGTTTAAAGCTTGGTTTTATAAATATACGGAAGTTTAAATGACACTTTCCAAATCAGGTTTCGGATTTATTCGTCAAAAAAATTCACAACCTTTTCATTTTGAAAAATCAATGCAATTTATCATGGCAAATGTTATCCACTTGCCTTTCCCTTTAAGTAAGTTTCAGGTGTCAATATGGCAAGTTTGTTTTTTTAAAATCCCTGATATTCCTGTTCAAATTTATTTTTATTTCTCCGTGTTCAGTCGCGAAAAAATTTTGCCAAGCGTCTTCGAAGTCTTTAAAATCTGAATTTGGCGGTTCAAGAACTACTTCGTTGTCCATTTTATTTGAAAAAAGCACGGTAGTGTGAAGCCTCTGACTGATGTATTCCCGATTACATCCCATTTGCAAAACTACATTGTTGCCCGAGGGAAGTTCCAGCTTTTGGGGTGCTGGGGATTATAATTCAAGGATAGAATTTTATATGATACCCACAGACCTTCAAATTCCTACAAGTATTTGTAGACATGCCTTAAATATCAATCTTCTCCAATTGGTGGAAGTGGAAGAAACGGTAGACGGTATCTGGAATACCAATTTTTAAAAATCAATTTCTTAAGCAGCTAAAAATTGGCTTTTCCGTCAGCTGAAACAACGCCTTAAAACAACCAACGCTTAATGAAGTTAATGGGCAATAAAAAAAGCCACTTATAAGCAAAAACTCATAAGTGGCTTTCCTTCAAGAGCCCCCTGCCGGGATCGAACCAGCGACCTACTGATTACAAGTCAGTTGCTCTACCAGCTGAGCTAAGGAGGCTTTTTATTCTGGTTTACCACAAAATGCATCCTTTTATGGCGGGAATATAATCAGGAAAAATGTTTCTTTTCCTTAAATGCGATGCAAATATAGCCGTCTGCATCGAAGCAATCAAGCAATTGCGAAGGAAAATTAAGGGGAAACAAATATCCCCCTAAAAATGAGTCGCTTAAAATTCCCGGATGATCGACAGTTTCTTCTTGAGGCGGTCAACTTCCTGTTCTGCCTTTTCTATTTTCTCATCAAATTGATCTTTGAGCTTATCTGCTGTTTTGGAGGAGGCAAAGAATTCAATGTTGTTTTGCCAAAGCGTAATATTATTCTCCAAATCGGCAATTTGTTTCCGGATACCGTGTTCCTTTTTGTTCAGCACACGGGCACTGTTGGGATCCGTTTGAATCTTGTTGAGGTTAAGTCGGAACAGAAACTCGTCCTTATCAGACCCCATCACACCTAGCTTGGCCACGTATTCGTCTACTACAGTTGAAAACTTGGCAGCAATGTCCTTGATGTTTTTCCTAGGCACAAATCCAATATCATTATAGGATCTGATATATTTTTCCAGTCTATCGGTACTCAAACCTGCACCCGATTTTGCTTCCGAATCAATTTGTTTGCAAATGGTTTCCTTCTGCTTCAAATTATCGTCAAACTCCTGATTGGCTTCCTTATTTGTATTTCGTCTGCTTTGGAAAAACGCATCACAGGCTGCCTTAAAGCGGTGATAAAGGTCTTCCCTGATTTTTTCCGGAATCGGGCCAAGTTCTTTCCATTCTTTTTGAAGGCCGATCAGGTCATTGGTTGTATCCTTCCATTCGGTACTGTCTTTCAGCTTCTCCGCTTCTGCTATCAGTGCCTCAGCCTTGTCTTTGTTCTGCTTCCTTACCTCATCCAATTCTTTGAAGAAATGGTTTTTATGGGTGAAAAACTGCTTAAACTGCCCCCAAAAGGTACGATTGATGTCCCTTCCATTTTCCTTGGGAACGGGACCGACAATCTCCCATTCTTTTTGAATGGCAAGCATCTCTTTTGTCTTGGCATTCCAGTCTTTGATCCTTTCGGCCCTAAAATCCTTGAAGGTATCCAGTTTTTCGATCAATGCCAGCTTAATATCCAAATTCCCTTTCAGAACCACTTTCTGATCGTCGAAATATTCCTTTCTACTGGAATAAACCATGTCAGAGGCTGCTTTAAAACGTTGCCAGACATTTGCCTGCGCTTCCCGGGGGACCGGACCCAAATACTTGAATTCCTCATGAAGGTCATTTAGTGCCATGATGGCTTCTTTCAGGTCTTCCATGCCTGTCAACGCTTCTGCCTTCTCACAGAGCTCCAACTTATGCTCCAGATTTTTCTTTCTATCCAGTTCTTTCAACTCGAAGTAGATACTTCTGTTATCATAATACCTGTCCATCAGTGCGTTGAAAGACGCCCACAGGTTTTTGTTCTGATTTCCGGGAACAGGGCCTATACTCTTCCATTCTACCTGAATAGCCTTAACTCCGTCAATGCTTGAGGTTGTTTCCTCACTATCCACCAAATTCCTCAGTTTGTCTAGAACTTGGTTTTTGGCAACAGCATTCCGTTCTTTATTTCTTTCTATTTCGCGAAATTGCTTGCTTCGTCTTTCCTTAAAATCGTGAAATGCACTAAAAAATTCCTTATCCAGGTCATCACCGCGGTAAGCAAAATCACCTGCTGATACACCATCTGCGATGAAAAGTTCCAAAGCAGCCTCCTTTTCCTTTTGATAGATCTCCTCAAAAATTCCTTTTAAATCGGATACTTTTCGTTCATGCTTTATGAGGTTTTCTTCTTTTAAAATGTCTTTGACTTCCTGAAGCAACTGTTTTTTGGAATATCCACTGAAGTCAGGAGAATCATCCTCACCATCTGAGCTGTCCTCTTCATGACTTTCGTCTGCCGCGGCTTCGGGATTAGCTTCTGCTTCCGGTTTCCAGCTTTCTTCTGTCATAACTGCAATGCTTACAACAGCCTCCGCGTCGGGAATATTTTCTGTCACCTCTTCTTGATTTCCAGCTGCCGCCTCCCCGTGGACTTCTATATCTACGGCATCGCTGTCATTTTTTGCAACGGCTTCGCGTATTTCCTCCAAAAACCCTTGGTGGTTATCTTCTGCCACAGCTTCAGGAGTTTCGTCCTGCAATTTGATATTTCGTTCTTCATTACCCGAATCAGTAGTTTCTTCTACTACTTGGGTCACCTTTTTGTCTTCTTCAGACATCTCTTTGTCATTCTCCATATGTGTCAAGCGTACTTGCTTCCGAATTTGCTCTTAAACAAAAGTAATGATTTTGATTTAATTAAGTCTTGGGTCAATGGGATAATTTGCAAGAACCTGGTATTCCCCTCCCATATTTTTCAGAATATCACGCCAAAGTTCATCCGGATCTGAAAAGAAAATATGTTGCGTAAAGTGATTATTACACACGATCCATGATTTTTGTTCCAACTCGGCATCCAGCTGCCCTTCGGACCATCCTGAATAACCAATAAAAAAACGGAAATTTTTCTTGTCCAGCAAGCCGGATTTTTGCTTTGCTACCAATTCGGAAAAATCGCCTCCCCACCACAAGCCTGGGGCTAACTGAACACTTCCTTCCAGCATTTTTTCTCCACAATAAATAAAATGCAATGTATCTTGTTCCACCGGTCCACCAACGTATACCTCGGATTCCAGGCAGGACATCTCTTCTAACAGATCTCCCAATTTAAACATGGATAATTTATTCAATACCAATCCAAAAGAACCCTTTTCATTGGCATCACACAATAATATGACTGACCTCACAAAATTCTCATCTTGCAGAAAAGGTTCAGATATTAATAAACACCCTGACGATGGCGGTATGTTTGTCTTATCATTCATTAATATTCTTTTCATTAGAGGGCTTTAAGATAAAGTAAAAATATTTAATTCCAATATCTTTACATTTTTAAATTAATAAGAAGAAAAAATAAATCTACAAATGAAAATAGCAGGCCTAAGAAAGGAGTATTCTTCCAAAATATTAGAAATAAACAAGCTTCATCCAAATCCTATAGAACAATTTAAATCATGGATGGAAGCGGCAATCGAAGCCGATGTCAATGAACCAAATGCCATGCACCTGTCGACTGTTACCTCTGAAAATCGCCCATCTTCCCGGATTGTCTTGTTGAAGGGAATTGACCGAGGATTCGTTTTTTTTACCAATTACCAAAGCAAAAAGAGCCGGGAGCTCCTTGCAAATCCTTTTGCCGCCATGACTTTTTTTTGGCCAGATATGGAAAGGCAAGTACGTATTGAAGGTATTGTGGAAATAACATCCGCAGGGGAGTCCGATGAATATTTCCTTTCCAGGCCCGTAGAAAGCCAAATTGGTGCCTGGACTTCGCCGCAAAGTGAGGAAATACCCGACAGGAATTTTTTGGAAAAAAGAAAGGAGGCCATGGAAGTCCGGTTTACTTCAGAGGAGCTAAAAAGACCTCCGCATTGGGGAGGATTTCGCCTGCTGGCAGAGAAAATAGAATTCTGGCAGGGAGGTCCCGGAAGACTTCATGATCGGATTATTTACGCGCAAATGCCTGACGGTTCATGGACACTTAAGCGGCTGGCACCCTAGTTGATAGAACAGTAAAGTCCCTGTTTTCCTTAACCTGATTCCCATTTATATCAGGTCAAACAGATTCTTTACCCCAGCAGCGCGTTCGACGGTAAATCCTTCCCCATATTTGGCGGAAATTTTATGGCCGAATTCTCTGGCTCTCGCCTCAATGAAATCCAAAAAATCAGGCCTGGATATAAAACTTTCGGGTTCCTGGCTTTGGGGGTCAAAAAACTGGGATTTAAACGCCATTATACTGGCTTTCTTTGTCTCCCAAAAAGCGGTGATATCCACGACAAAATCGGGTTCAATGTAGTTGTTTTGGATATAATGATAGACCGCCTTCGGCCTCCAGGCCTCCTGAGCAATGCCTTCATATTCCGTTTCCAGCATCCTGAGGCCGCTGACAAAGCAAGCTTTAGTAGCCAAACTACCGCCCTTCCCGTGATCCGGGTGGCGGTCAGTTACTGCATTTGCCAATACAATCTCAGGTTTGTATTTTCGTATAATCCGGGCAATGGCAACTTGATGGCCCCTGTCCTCACTGAAAAAAACATCGGCAAAACCGAGGTTGTCCCGAGAACTTAACCCAAGTATTCTGGCCGCATCCGCTGACTCCTCCAATCGGATTGCAGACGTGCCCCTTGTCCCCATCTCCCCTTGGGTAAAATCGAGTATACCCACCTTATATCCCATCGCCACGTGGGAGGCAATGGTTCCGGAGCAGGACAATTCCGCATCATCAGGATGGGCAGCTATCACCAAAATATCAAGTTTTTCCATGCTTTCTCTATCTAATTTTTAATCCCATCCCTACTCTGAGGGTGGTGTTGCTGGAAATATTATTCATGCGGGTAATGTGTGACACAGCTACCCCATATTTTCTTGCAATCACTGATAAGTTTTCACCATTTCTTACGCGGTGGACAATGGCCTCGTTCAATTTGAGGATATGTTCAAAATTATTGGAGGTAAGCGTGAAAATAGATTGTTTCAGTTTGTGGTCTGAAAAATCAAACAGATCTTCGGGATTAAGGGAAAGTCCTTTGAACCGGACTTCAAAATGAAGGTGTGGACCTGTGCTTCTTCCGGTGCTACCACCAAGCCCTACCACATCTCCGGAACGAACCTCCTGTCCGACACCCACGAAAAGTTTGGAAAGGTGTCCATATAGTGTCTCAAGTCCATTTCTGTGGCGGATGAGAACAAAATGTCCATATCCATACCTGTCATAGGAGGCCATGCGTACAATCCCGTCAAATGCACTACATACGTCATCCCCAATGGTCAACCTCAAATCCACGCCATGATGCCAACGGAACCTCCTCAGGCCAAATTCAGAACTTAGTTGGCTGTCCTTCAACGGCATACTCCAAAGCGAGCCATAAGAAGGATCATACAACCGGATAGGTATGGTGTCTGAGAAGCCTTTGGGGTCAAAATCATATATGTCAATCTTCTTACTGTCCCATGAAGCAAAATATTCAAAAGCGGTCACCCAGATACTGTCAATCAAGATTTTTTCAGAAACCTGCACCAGTTGGTTGGTGGGTGCCCATACGATTGATAAGGTGTCCTCATTAACGATGGATAGGCGCTTATTTAGATCTACTTCTCCGGTGAAAATCAGGGAGTCTGTTCCCTTTTGCAAATTGTACAAGTATTCTTGTACGTCAAAAGGCTGGATTTTTTTCTGATCGGGAATCGGTCTTTCCTGGGGTTTGGATTTTTTAATTAACCGCTGATTAACCTGCCCTATCGCCGCTCCTGATAAAAACCATAGGAAAAGCACGATTAAGCAGTTTGGCCAGGTAAGGTTCATCAACGCTATTTAAGAAAGTTCATGTGCAGACAAATACCTTTCCGCGTCCAAGGCTGCCATGCAGCCTGTCCCAGCGGCAGTAACCGCCTGCCTGTAAACATTGTCCTGGGCATCGCCGCAGGCAAACACACCCGGAATATTCGTTTTGGTAGTCCCGGGAATAGTTTGAATATACCCGCTTTCATCCATGGTGATGAAGGCTTGAAATACCTCCGTGTTTGGCTGGTGGCCTATGGCCACAAAAAAAGCCCCAACTGGTAAGTCATAGATGTCATTGGTCTTGTTGTTTTTCAATTTGACTCCTATCACCTCTTCTTCTCCCAGGATATCCATGGTCTCATGATTCCACAATATCTCTATCTTGGGATTTTTCATGACCCTGTTTTGCATGATCTGCGAGGCCCGCAACTCCTCTCTACGGACGATCATGTACACTTTCTTGCAGATATTGGATAGATAAGAGGCTTCTTCACAGGCTGTATCCCCTCCCCCAACGATAGCCACTTCCAATCCCCGGAAAAAAAACCCATCGCAGACGGCGCAAGCTGATACTCCCTTCCCATTGAGCCGTGTCTCGCTTTCAAGACCAAGCCATTTGGCAGAAGCGCCGGTGGAAATAATGACAGTTTCTGCCAACAGTTCGCGTGAATCGTCAACAGTTACTTTATAAGGACGGGAATCAAAATCTACATGGGTGACCAATCCATAACGTACGGACGTTCCGAACCGCTCAGCTTGTTTGCGGAAGTCTTCCATCATTTCGGGTCCCATTACCCCATCCGGATATCCCGGATAATTTTCCACATCGGTGGTAATGGTGAGCTGACCGCCGGGTTGAATTCCCGTGTATAAAACTGGGTTTAGGCCAGCTCTTGCCGCATAGATGGCCGCGGTATATCCTGCGGGCCCAGACCCGATAATCAAAACCTTTATCTTTTCTTTATCTTCACTCATGTGTCCCTTTTTTAAAAGAATGGCAAATTTTGCTCTTTTTATAAAATAAACAATCTACCTCTATCACTGAAAATGTCCATTGTAAACGAATTTTAACGAAAGCGGGTACAAAAAAGAGGGGTAGCGACTACCCCTCTCTCCGTATGCTATGAAAATAAGCTTTTATCCCAGATAAGGCTTCAGGGTTTTACTCCTTGACGTATGTCTCAGTCTTCTGATTGCCTTTTCTTTGATTTGCCGAACACGCTCTCTAGTCAGGTTAAATTTCTCACCAATCTCCTCCAGTGTCATGGCATGTTCACCGTTCAATCCAAAATAGAGTGTAATGACATCCGCTTCGCGCTGCGTAAGTGTGGACAAAGCACGCTGTACCTCTTTGCGGAGGGAATCGGTCATCAACCCGTCATCCGGCTTAGTTTCTCCCTCATTCTCCAATACATCCAAAAGGCTGTTTTCTTCCCCTTGGACAAATGGCGCATCCATCGAAACATGTCTTCCTGAAATTTTCATGGTATCCACCACCTCACCGGCTGTCACTTCCAACACCTCGGCAAGTTCTTCGGGAGAAGGTTCTCTTTCGAATTTTTGCTCCAGTTCCGAAAAGGTTTTGCTAATCTTGTTAAGTGAACCTACCCTGTTAAGGGGGAGCCGCACAATCCTTGACTGTTCGGCCAGGGCCTGAAGGATGGACTGTCTAATCCACCAAACGGCATAAGAGATAAATTTAAACCCACGGGTCTCGTCAAAGCGTGGAGCTGCTTTAATTAAGCCCAAGTTACCTTCGTTTATCAAATCACCCAAGGACAGGCCCTGATTTTGATACTGTTTGGCGACAGATACCACAAACCGCAGGTTCGCTTTAGTAAGCTTTTCCAAGGCAAGTTGATCTCCCTCTCTGATTCTTTTGGCCAACACGACTTCCTCGTCAGCGGTGAGAAGATCCACTTTACCTATTTCCTGTAAGTATTTGTCCAGAGACTGACTTTCTCTGTTGGTAATCTGTTTGCTAATTTTAAGCTGCCTCATTCAAGTATCTGATTTTTTTGACTCATTAATAACAGAAGTAAACTTTAAATAAGTTCAAAGGATGTTACTATTTTGAACTCAATTAAGATTTTAGGGGCGGTTTATCGGATTTTTCAGCCTTTGGAAGCAAAACTTTTCTGGAAAGTTTATATTTTCCCGTCTTTTTGTCCACATCTATTAGCTTTACGGTAATTTCTTCTCCGGATTCCAATACGCCGTCCATGGTTTCCAACCTTTCCCATTTGATTTCGGAAATATGAAGTAATCCATCTTTGCCTGGCATAAATTCGACAAAAGCACCAAAAGGCATGATATTTTTGACCTTGCCTGTATATACTTCACCTATCTCCGGCTGGGCTACTATGGCCCGGATTCTGCTGATGGCTTCATCCATGGATTCCTGATTGTTGGAGAAAATATTTATTTTACCCTTGTTGTCTACTTCCTCAATGATGATGGTGGCTCCGGTATCTTTTTGGATTTCCTGAATCACTTTACCTCCAGGTCCTATAACAGCACCGATGAGTTCTTTTGGAATCTCCATGTTTTTAGACCTTGGAGCATGAGGCTTATAGTCAGGATTTGGGTGCGCCAATGTTTTGGTGATCTCATCCAAAATGTGTAACCTTCCTTTTTTGGCTTGGTAAAGCGCTTCTTTCAGTACGTTATAGTCCAATCCCTCCACCTTAAGATCCATCTGACAAGCAGTGATTCCTTTGGCAGTACCTGTTACTTTGAAGTCCATATCTCCGAGGTGATCTTCATCTCCCAAGATATCAGACAAAATGGTGTAGTTGCCGGTCTTGGGATCGGAAATCATTCCCATCGCAATTCCCGTAACAGCCGATTTGATTGGTACACCGGCATCCATCAGCGCCAACGATCCCGCACATACTGTAGCCATTGAAGAAGATCCGTTGGATTCAAGAATGTCGGACACGATACGGATGGTATACGGATTTTCAGCTGCGGAAGGAAGCACTCTTTTAAGAGCACGCATCGCCAAATTGCCGTGGCCTACTTCCCTGCGTCCAGGCCCGCGGTTAATTTTTACTTCTCCGGTACTAAACCCAGGAAAATTATAATGCAGATAAAATTTATTATATCCGGAATGAACCGCTCCGTCAATCATCTGTTCATCCAATTTCGTGCCAAGGGTACAGGTAGTGACAGATTGCGTCTCCCCGCGCGTAAAAATGGCAGAGCCGTGCGCAGAAGGTAAGTAGTCAACAACAGACCATATCGGACGAATTTCATCCGGATTACGGCCATCAAGGCGCTTTTTCTCCACAAGTGTGAAATTTCTAGCGGCTTCCTTGTGTATTTTTCCAAAATATTGGCCTATCAATGATGCATTGTACGGATGTTCTTCCCCCAAGCTTTCAACAAATTCCCCTTTGATGGCTTTGATAAGATCAGAACGCTCGCTTTTATTGGCAATTTGCCTGCTTACTGCTTGGTAGCATTTGTCGTACAATTCAGCCTTCATTTTCGCCATAAGGGCTTCATCGTGCTTTTCGTGACTGTATGCACGCTTGACGTCCTTGCCCAATAAGGTGGTCAGCTCCTTTTGTACCTGACAATGCCGCTTGATCTCTTCATGTGCATATTGCATGGCCTCTACCATCTCATCCTCAGAGACTTCATCTCCTTCACCTTCCACCATAAGGATATACTCCTCGGATCCGGCTACGATGAGTTCCAACGATGCTTTTTTAAGATCAGCTGGCTTGGGATTAAGGTGAAGCTTTCCGTCAATCTTGGCAACCCGGACTTCGGAGATAGGACCATTGAAGGGTATATCAGACACTGCGATGGCGGCTGAAGCCGCAAGGCCTGCCAAACAATCCGGAAGCACCTCCTCATCGGATGACATCAGGGTGATGGTGATGTTGGTATCCGCATGGTAATCATCCGGAAAAATGGGACGAATCGCCCGGTCAACAAGACGGCTGATTAATATCTCATAATCGGAAAGTCTGCCTTCCCGCTTTAAAAATCCCCCCGGGATTTTACCCGAAGCAGCAAATTTCTCCTGGTAATCCACTGACATGGGAAGGAAATCTACCCCTTCCCCAGCTTCTTTCTTTGTGACAACAGTGGCCAAAAGCATGGCTTTGCCCATTCTGACGACTACAGCACCATCAGCCTGCTTGGCCAATGCACCTGTTTCAATCGTAATTTCTCTTCCATCCTCCAAGAGGATGGACTTGCTGATAACATTTGGTAACATAAAATCCTTTGATTCTGTAAGGTGAATAGTTATAAAAGTAAGGTTTACTATATGGATTGAAAAAAAAGTAAGGTTCTTCCGATGAGGAACCTTACAAAAATCTTATTTACGAATTCCCAGTTCCGCAATGATGGACCGATATCTTTCGATATCAATTTTGACCAGGTAATTCAATAAACTTCTTCTTTTACCGACAAGTTTCAAAAGACCCAATCTGGAGGAGTGGTCTTTCTTGTTGGTTTTCAAATGCTCGGTTAAATGCTGGATACGAAAGGAAAACAGAGCTATTTGTGACTCCGGTGAACCCGTATCGTTATCTGCTTTTAACCGACCATGATTTTTAAACAACTCTGATTTCTTTTCTTTAGTTAAATACATGCTAAGTCAAACTAGTTACGGATATTGTAATAAAACAGCCACAAAGATACGATTATTATTTTTAATTATGAAAATTCTTCTTTCATCTTTTCTGCCTTCCTGAAACTTAGCCGCCATGTCTTTGCCTTTTGAAACAAGGCATAGTAAAAGTCCGCTTCAAAGATACGGGCATCTTTGCGTGCCTGCCGAAGAAAAAACAACCCAAAAGGAATAAGTGCCAAATTGGAAAACGCCGTTCCAAAAAGTGGGTCAGCCACCCCTTCCTTCGCCCACTTTTCGCCTGTGATTGTCAACATGTAATATAACACAAAGAATATGATAGAAATAAGAACAGGCATGCCTAACCCTCCCTTTTTGATAATGGCACCCAATGGTGCCCCAATCGTGAACATAACGAAACAAGCAATGGCTTGTGTGTATTTTTGATACCATGAAATCTGAAATCTCCGAAATTCCCTGGCGAGGGCATCTACCTCGTTTTTGTTGGTCGTGAAATTGTTCTTGATGTTCCTTGCCGTAGTCAGCCCTCCTGATGCTGCGGAGACCAGGTACCGACGGGTCTGCCTCAATGAATCCAACGAAGCTTTTTGCTCAGGGGTAAGTATGATTTCTTTTTCCGTGATGGCTGGGACAAAATTTGGGTTCCCCGCCAGATTTGGGGCGGGAACAACTGCCATAGTATCCACCATAGCCTTAGCGGAATCGGCACTGCTTTTTGGCCTTGAAGTACTAGGTTTTGCGGCTGATAATGAGGCATCGACCAACTCCTGCGCCCGAAGTTGCCCTTGGTCGTCTGATAAAGTAGGTTCCGGGGAATACCCTGTCGGGCTGCCGGATCCGTTATTGTTTATTTGGGATTCCCGCTCGAATTCTGCCTGGAACTTCAGGCTGCGGAGGGAATCGGAGATAAGCCGCTTCCTTTCAATATCCGCTGGGGGAACCAGCTTACGGTTTCTTCCAAAAAAGGGATAGGAAGCCTCGGTATTGACATAATTGAAGAAATATTTTTGGTTTAGTGCCAAATCCATTGAATCTAGGTCAATCCTGATTTCGTGAATGTTTTTTATGGACCGGTTGTTGGACCAAAGGTTTTCGGGTGTACGGTTCATGTCAAAGGCATCCAAGCTAAAAACCATTTGGTTGGTCGTAAACTGGGTACGGTTAAACGTTGCCGCTTTCTCAGCATTCCCCCGCTGACCCTGGCCTTCCTGATAGCTGAAACCGTTGTAAAGGACAAGCTGCATGTACCGTTCGTTGAAAAAAGGCTCCATCCTGCCTGAGTCTGCCGTAATTACATGGATGTTACCCTGACCGGAGGTGTGGTCATAGATCAATACATCCCGCAAACGCACCTCATCCAACTTTTTGTTGACTTTGATACTGTAGTTGGGGATTCCATTATAAAAGACACCCTCCTTAATATCCAATGCGGGTGATTTCATGCGGATATCGTACAAGAGGCTAAATGTTTTCAGATTTACCCTGGGAACCAAATAGTTATTGGACAAATAGGCACCGATGGTAAGAAAGAATACAAAAACACCAATGGGGAGCAGGGCGCGGATCAGGGATATGCCGCTGCTTTTAATGGCGGTAAGTTCAAAATGCTCCCCCAGGTTGCCAAATGTCATCAAGGAGGAAAGCAGTACCGCCAAGGGTAGGGCCATTGGTGAGATGCTGATGACAAAGTAGCCAATCAACTCCATATATACCATAAAAGGCAGATCCTTTCCAAATATTTCATCGAAATATTTCAGCATATTTACCGTGAGTAGAATAAAATCCACCACGATAAATGTAAGCATAAACGGCCCGATAAAGGACCCCAGGATCAACTTGTCTAATTTCTTCATGAGTTGATATTCAGGAAAATGGGCGTATGTTAATTACGCTACAAAAACTTGGATATTATGTCAAAATATATAATTTTCCAATCTCAACCCCCGATTATTTCCTTGAGTTGGGTGATTAACCCCTCCCAAATTTCCTGCTGCTCCTGATCGTCATAGGTATCCCCATAATCAATGATACGCAAATAAAATGTCTGGGTAAGTTCGTTTTCCTCCAATTTAAATTCAACAAAGGAACGGTCTTCTTCAACTCCCTCTGTGTCCTCGGGGTCAAAAAATTCAAATTTCACGTGGTGATTGAGTCGCATGATGGTAGGCCTGGCAAAATGGTCTTCCCCGTCGTATACAAAATTAAAAACCTTGTCCTCGTTGATCGTGACATCGTCTGCAAACCACTGCGAAAGCCCGCTAGCTGTACTCAAATAAGGATAAATAACTTTTTTGGAAGTATTTATCTGATAATCAGAAACAAATTTATTCTTAACCATAGCAGTAATTGTTGTAATAAGAAAAAGTGTCATATTTTGTTACGCCTCCTTGGAATTAAAGGAATAACCTCACATATTTGCAATCCCAAATGGCGAGGTAGCTCAGTCGGTTAGAGCGCAGGATTCATAACCCTGAGGTCAGGGGTTCAATTCCCCTCCTCGCTACACCCGGCTTCATGCATGCATGAAGCTTTTTTTTGCCCCTTTAGCCCGGCAGTAAAGCCAAATGTATCAATTTCAAGTAGCAAAATGTTGAATGTAATATAAGGAAAATATTTTACAAAGATTTTTTTAGTCAGGAAAAAGACCAATAAAAAAACCCTCCTGAGAGGGTTTTTAGGATTCTGGCAAGTTTGTGCGGAACTTACTTTACTTTTTCAACTATCGCTTGGAATGCCTCGGGGTGGTTCATTGCCAGATCGGCCAACACTTTACGGTTAAGTTCGATCTCTGCTTTTTTCAACAATCCCATAAATTGTGAATAGGATACGCCGTGTATTCTGGCGCCGGCATTAATACGCTGAATCCAAAGTTTCCGAAATTCTCTCTTCTTGACTTTTCGATCCCTATAGGCGTACTGCAACCCTTTTTCGTACTTGTTTTTTGCTACGGTCCAAACGTTTTTACCTCTTCCGAAGTAACCTTTGGTGGCTTTAAGTACTTTTTTTCTTCTAGCTCTTGAAGCTACTGAATTGACTGATCTTGGCATACGTGCTTAATTTTTGACTCTTGGTGCCTGTCGGACTTTTTACCAAGCTTCTGGTGAAATAAATAACCTTACTATTTTAGAAATTAAATTCTGAGCATTGCTTTTACGCGCCCTTCATCTGACACGTGTACAAAGCCCATCTTGGTGAGATTTTTCTTCCTTTTGGTGGACTTCTTAGTCAGGATGTGACTTTTGTAGGCATGCTTTCTTCTGATTTTTCCGGTTCCCGTCAGGGTGAACCTCTTTTTTGCACTGGATTTAGTTTTTACTTTTGGCATTGCGATATATATATTAGATAAATTTATTTCTTGCCGGCTTTTGGAGAAACAAAGATGTTCATCCGTTTGCCTTCCATTTTGGGTAGCTGCTCCACCTGGCCAAACTCTTCAAGTGCCTGGGCAAATTTAAGCAAAAGCATCTCACCCCGTTCTTTGAACACGATCGTCCTTCCCACAAAGTGGACATAAGCTTTCACCTTTGACCCCTCCTTGAGGAAATTAATGGCGTGTTTCAATTTGAAGTCAAAGTCGTGGTCATCTGTGTTCGGTCCAAACCTTATTTCCTTTACTACTGTTTTTGCTGCGTTTGATTTAATTTCCTTTTGCTTTTTCTTTTGCTCGTATTTAAACTTCGCATAATCAATCACTTTACAAACCGGAGGGGTAGCGGAAGGAGAAATTTCGACGAGATCAAGTCCGTTTTCCTCCGCAAGCTTGATTGCTTTGTCTGTAGGCATGACGGCGTTTCCACCCTCTACAAAATCACCTACGAGACGCACCTCTCTTGCCCTGATTTTGGAATTTACCTTGTATGGTTCTTCTTGTCTCGGTGTATAAGTTCTTTTTCCTCTCAAAATGTTTATGGTTGTTTTTAGATTTAAACTGCAAATATCTAATAATTTTTGGATTATTAAAAATCCAACATTTTTTTATTTCCTATTCATTTCTGTAAAGATGAAGCGATTATCCCCTTAAAATAGGTGATAAAATCACCCGGAGTAAAGCTACCCAGGTCTCCTTCACCGTGTTTTCTTAAAGATAATTCCCCATTTTCCTGTTCCTTTTCACCGACTATTATCATGAATGGAATCTTCTTCACTTCCGCGTCCCGAATTTTACGGCCGATCTTTTCGTCCCGGTTATCGATGGTTCCGGTGATTTCCTGATCCTCCAAAGCTTGCTTGATCTCTTCGGCATACGCAATGTATTTTTCGGAAATAGGAAGGATGATCACCTGCTCGGGTGCCAGCCAAAGGGGAAAATTGCCCGCACAGTGCTCGATCAGCACCGCAACAAAGCGCTCAAGTGATCCAAAGGGTGCCCGGTGAATCATCACAGGCCTGTGCCGCTGATTGTCTGCACCCACATATTCCAGTTCAAATCTTTCCGGCAACTGATAATCTACCTGAATGGTTCCCAGCTGCCAGCTTCGTCCAAGGGCATCCTTGACCATGAAATCCAACTTGGGACCATAGAAAGCTGCCTCGCCCAATTCGGTAACTGTTATAAGCCCTTTTTCTGCTGCCGCTTCGATGATTGCGCTTTCGGCTTTGTTCCAAGCCTCATCTTCGCCGATGTATTTTTGCTTGTCGTTGGGGTCACGCAGGGATATCTGAGCGGTATAATTATCGAAGCCCAAGGCCTTGAATACATAAAGCACCAAGTCAATCACTTTGATGAATTCGGCTTTTAGCTGATCCTGCCTACAGAAAATATGTGCGTCATCCTGGGTAAAGCCCCTTACACGGGTGAGCCCATGGAGCTCCCCGCTTTGCTCATACCGGTAAACAGTCCCAAACTCCGCATACCGCACAGGCAGGTCCTTGTAAGACCTCGGTTTGCTTTTGAATATTTCGCAATGGTGTGGACAGTTCATCGGCTTCAGCAAGAACGTCTCCCCTTCGTTGGGGGTAGCAATGGGCTGAAAGGAATCCTTTCCGTATTTTTCATAATGCCCGGAAGTTTCATAAAGTGCCTTCAGGCCAATATGCGGGGTGATGACCTGTTGATAACCGGTTTTATCCTGCTCTTTTTTAAGAAAATTAACCAAACGTTCCCGCAAAAGGGTTCCTTTTGGCAACCATAACGGAAGGCCCATACCCACCTTTTCCGAAAACGTAAACAGTTCCAATTCCCTCCCAAGTTTTCTATGGTCCCGCTTTTTGGCTTCCTCGAGCATAATCAAATACTCCTGCAGCTCCTTGGCTTTCGGGAAGGTAATCCCGTAAATCCGGGTAAGCATTTTGTTTTTTTCATTACCACGCCAGTATGCCCCCGCAATATTGAGCAGCTTGACTGCCTTGATAAATCCGGTATGGGGAATATGGGGACCCCGACATAGATCCACAAAATTTCCCTGTTCATAAAAAGTGATGGTACCGTCCTCCAAGCCTTCCAACAAATCCAACTTGTACTCGTCCCCTTTCTTCTTGAAGTATTCTATAGCAGCGGGTTTGGAAACATGTTTTCGTACAAATTCACTTTTTTTCTTTGCCAACTCCAGCATCTTGGCTTCGATTTTTTCCAACTCCTCACCATCCAGGGACATTTCCCCAAAGTCAACATCGTAATAAAAACCGTTTTCTATGGGGGGACCTATCCCGAATTTAATCCCGGGATATAATTCCTCCAAGGCTTCGGCCAAAAGGTGGGCAGAGGAATGCCAGAAAGTTGACTTGCCCAAGGTATCATTCCACGTGAGCAATTCTATGCTGGCATTATTTTCAATGGGTCTGGTTGCATCCCACACTTCTCCGTTGATTTTGGCGGCTAGGACGTTGCGGGCTAAACCCTCGCTGATACTACTGGCGACTTGAAGCCCGGTGATTCCCCTTTCAAATTCCCGGACCGACTGGTCGGGAAAGGTAATTTTAATTTCTTGGGTAGACATGAAAACAATTTAAAGTACACAACGCCTACACAAACAGGCGTTCTTAATTCTTGCAAATATGCGAATAGATCATGGGTTTTAAAAAGTTAAAACCTACTATCTCAAGATAGGCTAGCTTAGAAGCAGGTTTAGTGAGTCACATCCACAGGAGTTTCCGGATTTAACCCCAGCATATGTCACGAGCCTCCAATTCCCTTAAAACAACCCCAATTGATCTTCCTCATCGTCCTTTTTCAACTTTAAATCTACGGTGGATCCAATTTCCAAATCGTCATTCTCCGACGTTTCGTTCTCTTCTTCTTTGGCCGAGGAGAGAAGGCTTAGGTCCTCTATCGAATGGGGGGATAACTTGTTGCCAATTGCTTTCCAACCCTTTACATCGATAAGCATGTCCAAATCATACTCTTGGTCTTCCTTTTCTTTGCCTTTGGATATAGTCAATTGGATTTGCGGTTGCTTGTCCGTGGACACCAGCTTCAGGTAGGACTGTTTGTGATCAGAGATAACGTTAAATTTCTTGTTGAGGGAGGTGGTTTCTATCAGAAAACGCTTCACAAAATACGTTTTGCTTCCTCCATCATAATAAACAGCCGAAACCACCCGCTCAGGAACAAACTTCTCGATTAGCAAAACATGGGAAGGTTCATAGCGGTTTGTCAACTCAAACCCGGTCAGTTCATAGTCTCCGCTTTTACAAAAGACAAGAATCTTATCATCTCCGAGAAAGTTTCCGATCAATTTTCCCCGCTGATCGGAATTCAATCGGCCAATGGAGGCATCATAATAAATATTTAACCCACCAAGGGTGGAGACACCATCCATTTTATGCTGGATTTTTCGGACTGGGTATTTGGTCAGGATATTTCCGGCAGCGGATTTCCCTTTTATTTCAATGGTGCTAAACTCAAAATCAAACACTTTGATTCTCGCTTTGGCTCCCTGGGTCAGGTAAACGGTAATAACTTCTGCTTCGCCGTTTGGATTGGCTGTCAAGTAAAGAACCTTGGAACCTTTGGTGCCTTTGGTCAGGTCATATTCACGGTCTCGGGTAACGGCCAATACCTGAAACCGCTTCACCATGGTTTTTCCCGAGGTGCCATCCAGGTAGATCAGGTTATAAACCATGCGCTCATCGCCTTTGCGGTAAATGGCCACATGCAGCATGTCTTTGCCTACAAAACCCTTGTCCTGAATTTTGCTGACTACACACACCCCATCTTTACGAAACACGATGACATCATCCAAGTCAGAACAATCGCAGACAAATTCGTCCTTCTTCAGGCCATAACCGATAAACCCGTCCGCCTTGTTGACATAGAGCTTGGCATTATTCGCAGCGACCACATTGGCAACAATGGTATCAAAGGCACGTATTTCCGTCTTTCTTTCTCTGCCTTTTCCATACTTCTGCAACAGGTTGCGGTAGTAGTCAATTGTATAGGCCGTAATATTTTTCAAATGGTGGTTTACTTCCTTCAGTTCTTCCTGAAGCTTGCGCACCAGCTCATCGGCCTTGAAGGCATCAAACTTGGAAATTCGCTTGATCTTTATTTCCGTAAGTCGAACGATATCTTCGGTCGTTACTTCCCTATAAAATTCAGGCTTAAATGGGTCGAGTCCCTTGTCTATGGTTTGGATAACTGCCTCCCAGGTTTCGCATTCCTCAATGTCCCTGTAGATCCTGTTTTCGATAAAGATCTTTTCCAATGAAGAAAAGAGCAGTTTTTCCATCAGTTCTCCCCGGCGGATTTCCAATTCCCGCTTTAGTAGAACTTTTGTCTGTTCTGTGTTGTATCTGAGGATATCGTTGACCGAGAGGAAAACGGGTTTCTCATCGATAATCACACAGGCATTCGGAGAGATGCTTACCTCACAGTCCGTAAAGGCATATAAGGCATCGATGGT
Organism: Cytophagales bacterium; assembly: GCA_038209145.1. Lineage (GTDB taxonomy): Bacteria > Bacteroidota > Bacteroidia > Cytophagales > Cyclobacteriaceae > Lunatibacter. The sequence goes on from JBBQXZ010000041.1 coordinate 20,792, forward strand.
CATATCCGGGGACTGCCCCGGTGCCAGTTGAATTTGGATTTCAACATCTTTGGCGGTATTGTCCACCACTTTTTTAATCTTGATTTTTCCCTTGTCGTTGGCCTTGATAATGGACTCAATCAGTGAGTTGGTTGTGGTGCCAAAAGGGATATCCTTGATCAGGAGGGTCTTGTTGTCCTCTTCCTCAATCCGGGCGCGGACCTTTACACGTCCGCCCCGTTTCCCTTCGTTGTATTCGGAAAAATCCGCCCGCCCACCAGTGGGAAAGTCGGGCAACATCTGTGCGGTTCCCCCCTCCAGGATTTGTATGGATCCTTCTATCAGTTCGCAAAAATTGTGGGGCAGGATTTTGGTCGACAATCCAACGGCAATCCCCTCCACCCCTTGGGCCAACAGTAGGGGAAATTTGACGGGAAGGGTTACGGGTTCCTTTTTTCTACCATCATAAGAAAGCTGCCACTCAGTAGTCTGGGGATTAAAAACAACGTCGAGAGCAAACTTGGAGAGCCGGGCTTCAATATATCGGGATGCCGCGGCACTGTCACCCGTCCGGATGTCTCCCCAGTTTCCTTGGGTTTCAATAAGTAGCTCTTTTTGTCCCAGATTTACCATGGCATCCCCGATGGATGCGTCCCCGTGCGGATGATACTGCATGGACTGCCCGATGATGTTGGCCACTTTATTGAACCTTCCGTCGTCCATTTCCTTCATCGCATGGAGTATCCGCCGCTGCACGGGTTTTAACCCGTCTTGAATGGCAGGAACCGCCCGCTCCAAGATCACATAAGAAGCATAATCCAAAAACCAATCCTTGTACATGCCCGTAACGGGTATGGACTGATGTAAACTTTCCCCGTTTTCTTCCGGTATATTGTCAGTCGTATCGCTCATTTTTAATTCAAGTATTTCCCAAATTTTACGGTTTGGCCCATTCCCAGTTTCATGGCCAACCTAATCCCATGGCTTTCAGAAGCTACCTTGCTCATTCACTAGTTAGATGAAAATCGGATCAAGCTGCCTCGCTCTCCTTTTCTTCTTCTACTTCCTTGGCTGCCGGATCATCATGGATGATGTCTTTTTCCACTTTCAGGTTATCGATGATAAAAGTTTGCCGGTCCGGCGTATTTTTCCCCATATAAAAGCCCAGCAAATCGGCAATTTTGGTCTCCTTTTGCAATATTATAGGCTCCAACCGGATATCCTCACCTATAAAGGCTCCAAATTCACCCGGGGAAATCTCTCCCAATCCCTTGAAACGGGTGATTTCTGCCGTCTTGCCGATTTTGTGTATGGCCCGTTGCCGCTCCTCGTTGGTATAGCAATAGATGGTTTCTTTTTTATTTCGCACGCGAAACAACGGCGTATCCAAAATATATAAATGGCCATTTTTGACCAGATCAGGGAAAAACTGAAGGAAGTAGGTCATAATCAAAAGCCGGATATGCATGCCGTCCACATCGGCATCGGTGGCGATCACGATCTTTCGGTAGCGCAGGTTTTCTATGCCGTCTTCAATATTCAGGGCGTGCTGTAGCAGGTTGAATTCTTCATTTTCGTAAACCACTTTTTTGGTCATGCCATAGCAGTTAAGGGGTTTTCCCCTCAGGGAGAATACTGCCTGGGTCTGCACATCCCTGGATTTGGTGATGGAACCGGATGCGGAGTCGCCCTCCGTGAGAAAAAGCATGGTTTGGTTTCTCAGCTCTTCATTGGCCTTGGGATCGTCGTAATGGGCGCGGCAATCCCTCAACTTTTTATTGTGTAAATTGGCCTTCTTGGCCCGCTCATTGGCCAATTTCTTTATGCCGGAGATCTCCTTTCTTTCACGCTCAGATTGGAGGATGCGCTTCAGCAGCCCATCTGCCGTACTTGGATTTTTGTGCAGGTAGTTGTCCAGCTCATTTTTGATAAAATCAGAAATAAAAGTACGCACCGTTGGTCCGTCGGTGCCCATACTTTGGGAACCCAGCTTGGTTTTCGTTTGGGACTCGAAGACCGGTTCCTGCACCCGGACCGCAATGGCGGCCACCACACCCTGGCGGATATCGGAGGCATCGTAGTCTTTTTTGAAAAATTCCCGGATGGTCTTGACTATCGCCTCCCGAAATGCCGCCAAATGGGTTCCTCCCTGGGTGGTAAACTGCCCGTTGACAAAGGAGTAATATTCTTCGCCATATTGGTTGCTGTGGGTAAGGGCCAGCTCAATGTCCGTGCCCTTTAAGTGAATGACCGGATACCGGATGCTGTCCTCATCCACTTTTCGGTTAAGCAGGTCGTAAAGTCCCCTTTCGGAAAAAAACTTCTTCCCGTTGTAATTGATCGTCAAACCCGCGTTCAGGAAGGCATAGTTCCAGATTTGATTTTCAAGGTATTCAGGGATAAAATGGTAATTCTTGAACACAGAGGCATCCGGGGTGAAAATAATTTTGGTGCCGTTCCTGTCAGATGACTTCTCTATTTTCCTGTCTTCAGTCAGGATTCCCTTTTCAAATTTGGCCACTTTAGTCTCCCCTTCCCTGAAAGACTGCACCTTGAAATAGTCCGAAAGGGCATTGACCGCTTTGCTACCGACACCGTTTAGCCCTACGGATTTCTGAAAGGCGCCGGAATCGTATTTACCCCCAGTATTGATCTTGGAAACACAATCGATGACTTTGCCCAAGGGGATCCCCCGGCCATAATCCCTGACCTCTACCCGGTGTTCGGTGATCTTGATATCGATGGTTTTGCCGTAGCCCATCATGTGTTCGTCAATGCTGTTGTCAAGGATCTCTTTTACCAACACATAGATCCCGTCATCCTGGGCACTTCCGTCGCCCAGCTTACCGATATACATCCCGGGTCTGAGTCGGATATGCTCCCTCCAGTCAAGGGATTTGATGTTGTCTTCGGTGTATGTTACATTTGTGGCCATAGATACACGGTTGATTTTATTCGATTATAATGAAGCTGCTGATTTTACCTGCCTAACACGGTTGACGAGGATAAAGAAAAAACCACCTATCCACAGCGCAATTAAAACGGGAATAAGGTAGAAAAAGAAATTGAACTCCGAACTGCTGATCTCATTTTGATTGGTAATGCTATGCAGGTAAAAGATGAGTATCACCGTAGAAATGTTCAAAACGGCGGCAAAGGAGTAAAACCAGGAAATTACCTGCTCGCGGAACCCCTCGCCCCGAGGGAAAACACGCCTTAATATCGGTGTATATTCCATTTCAATCATTTTGGCAGGGAGCATTAGCAGTGCGTTCACCACCAGAAATACGCCTATAAACAGGTAGAAAAAAGTTTCTTTGGAGAACTGTTTTAGCGGCAAGCCCCTGTCAGACATCTCATAGGTTACAAATTCCGGAGAAGCGGAGTAAATGTACAGGAAAACGAGTAAAAATAGCAGGATTGTCAATCCATAGAACGCTTTGGAGAATCGTCGATACATAGCTTTTTTCAATTAGGCCGCTAATATAAAAATTTATAAGTTTAATTCAGGCCTAAGTGTTTCAACGAAAAACCAATTTCCCCCAAGAAGCCGCATTACCAATTTGTTAGCGGGTATAAATTTTTGGGATCGGATAAACGTAGCGCAACAAATGGGATTTGGGAGGTCGCCCCTACTGTGTTTTCTGCAATAACATTTCATTATGGAACACTGATAAAGCGGATTATTTTGATTTTTGATGAAAGATTCTGGAATAGATATAGGTATTGCTGTGCCAACCGTGTTGGGGTTTTGAGATTGGATGGAATGCAAATTTTGGCGTCCAAAACAGGGGAAACTGCAGATCATTTTAACCCTCAGTCAAATCCCGGGCTATTAAATAAGACTCCCCGCTGGGGTTTTTTGGACATAACAATTCAATTCGAGAGGTTCAGCGTCTCTCATGACGGGATAGAACGCAGATTACTCAGATCAGGCGGATTTGCGCTGATTTTTCGGATTTAGGATTGGTTTCGATAATTCTCGTTTGAAGTTTTTTTTAAGAAAATTAACTTAACTTTAAAATGGCTATAAAAGGATTTAAATTGATTTTTAGTGCCAATATTTAAAATCCTGCGATAGATAAAAGTTTGGGAAACCTCTCATCTATCAAAAAGTAACCCTATGATAAGGCGTAAATCAACACTTTATGATTACATTGGATTATAATAAAAACCCCCTGTCCATGAATCCCTATTTCAGCTTTGGCATTTTCCTTACTGTATGTTGTCTTACAATTACTTCACCGCTCCTGGCAATTGATACTTTGGACACCCGGTTGCTTTCCCAGCCTGCCGTAAGCCAGCAGCATGTGGCATTCATCTATGCCGAAGACCTTTGGATTGCGGAGAAAGACGGGAGCCATCCCAGAAGGCTGACCATGGATTATGGCGTGGAATCCAACCCTGTCTTTTCTCCGGATGGAACGTTGATTGCGTTTAATGCCCAATATGACGGAAATACGGATGTGTTTGTGGTACCCGTTTCAGGGGGAGTTCCCAAACGACTAACTTTGAATTGTATACCTTTGACTGTACGGAAAGTTAAGCTCATTTCTTAAATTTGCAAGGATGATAAAAAAAGAAAGAAGAATCTACGACAAATCCTTCAAGCTGATGGCCGTGGAACTTTACCAAAACGGCAAGACGTCGGTTGAAGTGGGGAATGACCTTGGGATCGGAGCCGATCTGGTACGTCGCTGGTCCGGGGAGTTGACGAAAAGTAAATCCGGGAGCTTTCCCGGAAACGGGAAGCAGCTCCTGACCGAAGAACAAAAAAAGATAGTATCGCTGGAAAAGGCACTGAGGGAAGCTGAGATTGAACGGGATATCCTAAAAAAGGCGGTACGCATCTTCTCCAGGGGAGACAGCAACTCTACGGGTTCATGAAGGATCACAGGCACGAGTATACTGTTGAGAAGATGTGTGCGTTTTTTGGTTTCGGAAAAAGCGGTTTTTACGACTGGCTTAACCGTAAACCGTCAAAACGGGCCGAAGAGCGGAAAATATTGGCGGCGGAGATCCAGCTTCTGCACAGCAGCAGCAAGGGTAGATATGGAAGTCCCAAAATAACCATGGATCTCAGGGACAGGGGCTTTGCCGCATCCAGGCCTAGGGTTGCCCGGATCATGAAAGAGCTGGGCCTGAGAAGTGTCGTAGCCGGGAAGTTCAGGGTATGCACGACGGATTCCAACCACGGATTCATGATCAGCGGGAACATACTTGACAGGAATTTCACAGCCGGGGGCCCTTCGCGGGTATGGGTATCGGACATCACCTATATCAGGACGGAACAGGGGTGGCTTTACCTGACCATAATCATGGATCTGTATGACCGCAAGATCATCGGATGGTCCATGTCCACCACCATGAAGGCCTCGGAGACTGTGATTGCGGCATGGAGAATGGCAGTAATGAACAGGGGTTTCACCAAAGGCCTGATTTTCCATTCGGACAGGGGTGTACAGTATGCCTGCGGCGAATTCAGAAGGTGGTTGGATCCGGAAAAGACAACCCAGAGCATGAGCAGAAAGGGGAACTGCTGGGACAATGCGGTGGCGGAGAGCTTCTTCAAGATCCTCAAATCGGAAACATGCTATAAAAAGTATGAAACGGTGAGCCAGGCAAAAAGGGAGCTGTTCGAATTCATTGAGATCTGGTATAACAG
>JBBQXZ010000042.1:0-26277 GCA_038209145.1 Cytophagales bacterium
CTGAAATATTGAAGATAGGGTGATTTTTGATGATTAATTATTTTTTAAGGCTGAGGCTAACAAAACATTAGCTTCATTTTTTGAATATTTTTTCTATGCCTTTTTTAATGCTAATTTCACGAAAAGTCAAAAGTAATGTAGAAAGTGGTTCCAGAATTTTCCTTACTTTTTACCCGAATAGACCCTCCGTGGCTCAATATGATATTTTGTGTGTTTGTAAGACCGAGACCTGATCCATTGGGTTTACTTGTATAAAATGGTTCAAACAGCCTGTCCAAATGCTCCGGGGAAATACCACTGCCATTGTCAGAAATTTCCACCAGACATTTATTTTCTTGAGATTTGGTTTTTAGTTTCAGTGTTCCCTTTTTATGGTTCACGGCCTCTACGGCATTAATGATTAAATTGGAGAAGGCAATCTTAACCTTCTCTCTATCTACTTTTATGGAGCAAATATGCTCCTCATAATCCTTGATAACCTGAATTTTTTCCAGAATTAATCTGTCCTTCACCAAATCAAGCGCATCGTCAAGCAAGGTATTAATATTGTAATTTTCAATAACCAGTTCGGTAAATCTGGTAGATTCCAGCAACTGCATAATCAGCTGATTGATGCGTGTACAATTCTTTTTAATCACTTCAACCAAATCACCACTTTCTTTCAAGACCTCCACGGGTAATTCGTATCGCAGTTGTTCGGCAGAGAGTAAAATCGTAGTCAAAGGGTTTTTTACCTCATGGGCCAATATTCTGGCAATCCTTCCCGTGGAAGAAAACTTTTTCATGTTAAACTGTTCCTCTTCCTGAACTTTTAGCTGAGTCAGGTCTTTGATCATCAACTGAAAAAGTTCAAGATTGGATTCATCCTGGGCGATGCTGATAAGGGCATCGAAATTCTGGCCCGAAGGCATTTTCAACTTCGTCAAAAAATCATTGAATTCGGAAATTTTTCCAAGTAGGTCCGTAAAGTTTTTTCTGTCTTCATGTTCTACGATCAAATTCCGGAGGTACAAGGGATAAAAGTCCTCTTTGGATGGATCATATCCAAACTTTTTGCTAAAAGACGGATTTGCGTCCAAAACCAACGAATCTGCGTTTACCAGAACAATGGGATCTGCGGACCTGTCAAAAATATTCTTGAATTTTTTTCCCGCTATTTCCAAGCTTTCGTGCAATGCGGCATCCCGAATGGCATATCGGATGGTTCTTTCCAGAAAAGACGCATTAAAACCCCCTTTTACCAAATATTCCGAAGCTCCAAATTCCATGGCTTCCCTATCAGCATGACCGCTATCCATTCCTGTAAGAATGATCACGGGGGCATGTTTGAGTTTTTTCTTTACAGCTTCCAGTACATTAATTCCCGTTTCCTTTCCCAATTTGTAGTCCACCAAAAAAACATCAAATGGCTGATACAGCATCTGTAAAGCTTCCTGGTAGTTGACTGCGTTTTTAAGTTCAAATCTGGATGATTGACACTGTCTTAACATAGACTGCACCAATAGAAAATCATCCACATCATCGTCGACATACAGAACCTGAATGACTTTGTTATTCATTGGGATTATATTTTCAGTTCAAGCAGGTAATAAAACGGTGTTTGCCCAATAATTTTCCAACTCCTTTCCCAAGGCCAACAATCCCTCAAAAGAACCCGGTTTCGATATAAAGCTGTTGGATCCCATCATATAGGTGACCGTAATATCATCCTCGTTTTTGGAGGTAGTAAAAATGATTACGGGTATTTTCTTCAGTAGGTTATCGGATTTGATTTCCCTCAGTGCTTCCCGCCCATCTTTTTTGGGCATGTTCAAATCCAACAAGATTAATTGTGGTAATGGATAAATGGAGTCGTCCTGATATATTCCTTCCCTGTTTAGATACTGGAGAAGGATTTCGCCATTCTCCACGCATTTTAATTGTGCTTGACTAAAGCTTATATTTAAAGCCTTGGTAATCAGCATCCTGTCATCTTCATCATCGTCAGCGATAAGTAGCGTTAATTTTTTTCCGTTTTTCATGTGGAGATGGTGAATGTGAATAACTCTTATCAGTATGAATTATGCAAATTTACAATGGATTTTTACAACATCTCAATCAAACTTCAATTATTTGTATTAAAAATATTTTTATATACATAGTTGAAAAGGAAAGCCAAAATTCTCTAAATTTGTTTTTTAATTTTGCCCAGTTGGCATTTGCTCAAAAGGCACCAGAATTTGAAAAGAAGATCCATGATTTACTTTTGATGTTGCGAAAATTACCCCTCCATACCGCTCTACGATTTTTTTGCATATAGCTAGCCCTATCCCTGTTCCCTCGTATTCATCCTTGCCATGTAAGCGTTGGAATATCGTGAATATTTTGTTTGCGTATTCATTTTTGAAGCCAATACCTTTATCTGTAACCTTGATGTGGTGATAGCTCATATCCAATGGCCGATTGGCAATTTTTTCTGCTATCAGTTTTTCCGCAGCAACCTGATAGATAATTCGTATGATTGGAGCTTCATTGGATTTGCCATACTTGATCGCATTACTGATAAGATTTTGAAATACCATTCGCCAGTCAGCGCTATGGGCAACTATTTCAGGCAGCTTGTCAACATGGACCGATGCTTTTTTATGCTCAATCTGTACACTCAAATCGTCTAAAATTTCATCAATTACATCATTCAATTTAATGGACTTCTTATCTTCCGCATAACTGCCCGCACGACTGTACTCCAGTAAGTCTGAGATTAATTTTCGCATCCTTGTGGCAGCATAAGCTATCCGCTCCAAATAAAGCTTTCCGTCACCCTCCAACACACCTTTGTATTGGTCCTGCAAAAGGTCATTGAATGAGGTTATCTTACGAAGTGGTTCCTGCAAATCGTGCGAGGCTACATAAGCAAACTGTTCCAGTTCCCTGTTCGTGCTATTGAGTTGTTCAATTTGAACCTTCAATTTATCCTGATAATCTTTGATCTCCTGATCTGAGCCCTTTTGCGCCAAATTGTATTGGTGTATGGAATAAAAATTCAATCCTGCTGCCAATATTCCAACCGATGTAATGGTGAAAATAACAATGCTCAGTGCGGACAAATTGGTAAGTAAACCAATCTCTCCCGTCGTCAATTTTTTACGTTGCTGAGACAATAGTTCATCAATCCGACCCTTAATCTCTTTGCCAAACCTCAGGTCGTTTAGTTTCCTGTTCAACCTGACATATCGCAATTGATCATCAGCTGATGGGTAATCCAGCAAAGACGCGGCAAAAACAACTTGTCTGCGTGCTAACATGGATCGTATGGAATCCAACCCGCCTTTCAGGATTTCATCTGCTCCTACCAAATCAGACAATTTTTCAACATCCCCATCTATTTTGGTTTTGGCAACATGCACGCTGTCTAAAAATACGGAATCAAAAGTCGTCGCAAAATTCAACATGGTAATTTCGTATTCCAATATCTTCGAATGAAGGTCATAGGTAAGCTTGATAAGCTGTTCAGTTGTTTGACTTAACTTATTAAAATTTTTAACTCTGTATAATGTATAAATTGAAATGGAGCCACACAAAAAGATAAGCGTCAAGGTAATTGCGGTATACGATTTGATATCTTTCATAATAATTGGGGAATTAAATCCCCACAAATGTTTTATTCTTTGACATTTTCCCCAGTCCCTGTTGAATTTATGCTTATCAAAGCTGTTTTTCCTTAGGCATACAATTTGGTTCTGTACTGATAACTGAAATGAAAATTATTAATAATTTACTAAATTTAAAAGTAATGGGAAATCTATTGTATGTAATTGCCGTAATATTAATAATCGGATGGCTTTTGGGAGCATTTGTGTACAGTGCAGGTGGCCTTATACACATTTTACTCGTGTTAGCGATTATTGCCATCCTTTTTAGGGTCATCAGTGGAAGAAGTGCCGTTTAGTTTGGGCTGAAAATAGAAAGATTGAATTCGGCTTTAAAAAGTACGTCTAATTCTTTACTTCCAACAGGTTAATATTCAACTAAAATGAAAAAGCTTGTTCCAATGGATTTGGGGGAATGGGAAACACGAAAGGTGCACCTCGCACCTTTTGTGTTTTTTATTTCATAATCTGGAATAACATAAAGTAAATAGGTTTGTTTTTAAAGTATACTTTATTTAATTCGATTATGGATTTATTTTATAAACCAGTTATTCTTGTGGTGGATGACGAGATTGAGATACTTGGATTATTATCCAGATTTCTCAAAAGACAGGGTTGTGAGGTGTATACTGCGAATTGCCTAAAAGACGGAAAAGAACAATTTTTGAATAAACACCCTGATTATTTGTTTTTAGATGTAAATTTACCTGATGGAAATGGGTTGAAATCCATACCTGACTTCAGGGAAATTGACCGGGATGTTGATATCATCCTTATGAGTGCTTACAATGATAATGAAATGCAATTCCACGCCAGAGAGTTGGGGGTGAAATCATTTCTGAACAAACCCTTTACCTTTGATGAAATAAACCGAATTATATCCTAGAAATCAAACATGGCCAACATTCTAGTTATTGACGATAACCTGGACATCTGTCAATTATTGAAGAGGTTCCTCTCTAAAAATGGGCACGAGGTAGACACGACACTTACCGGGCCTGAGGGAATTGATCTTATAAAAAATAAAAATTATGATCTGGTACTTTGCGACTTCAAACTCAGAAAAATGGAGGGACGAGAGATACTTCAGCAAGTCAAAACTATAAGTCCGCAAACAAAAGTAGCGATAATTACAGGGTATGCGGATGTGAGAATTGCCGTTGAAGTGATGAAAAAAGGGGCCTTTGATTATGTCGTGAAGCCGCTGATTCCGGATGAAATTTTGAGCCTGATAGATCGTGCGACCAAAGAACCTTCCAAAGACTCGTTATCAGATGTCAAAACTACCATCCAGACAAAGCCAAAAGGTAAACCTGTCACAAAATCTGATTATATTTGGGGAAAAGACAAGGCTTCCAGTGAATTGCTCAAAGAGATAAGCCTGGTAGCTCCCACCAACTTCAGTGTAATTATCTATGGGGAAAGCGGCTCAGGGAAGGAAAACATCGCCAGAACGATCCATGAAAAGAGCGAAAGACAAGGTAAGCCGTTTGTTGCCATAGATTGTGGCGCGTTGACCAAAGAATTGGCTGGCAGCGAACTTTGGGGTCATGAGAAAGGCGGATTTACGGGCGCGGTGAGTGCAAAGCTCGGACAGTTTGAAGTAGCGGATGGGGGTTCGATTTTTCTGGATGAAATATCCAACCTTTCCTATGAAACCCAGGTAGGGTTATTACGGCTTGTGCAGGAGAAAAAGCTTCGTCGAATCGGGGCAATCAAAGACAAAGAAATTGATGTCCGTATCATTGTTGCGTCCAACGAAGATTTGAGGGAAGCCGTAAAACAAGGAAAATTCCGCGAAGACCTCTATTACAGGTTTAATGAATTTACGATCGTAGTGCCTCCTTTGAGAAAAAGAGGTTCAGATATCATGGAATTTGCCAACCATTTTTTAGATCTTGCCAACGACGAACTCAATAAAAATGTATCGGGATTCTCAAATGAAGTAATTGACTTATTCAACACGTATGATTGGCCCGGAAACCTGCGGGAAATGAGAAATGTCATCAGAAGGTCCTTGTTGTTGACCGATAAGGGACAAATAGAACTTGCCTGCATTCCCCAAGAAATAGTCTATTCCTCCAAATTCACCTTTCCAGGCGAAGAATCCATGCCAGAAATACCCAGCCGGTTCATTGCCGAAGAAATCCGCCCAGAAGCGAAAGAAGGTCTGAAAGAAAACATAAACCTGAAAGACATTGCAGCAATCGCCGAAGCGGAGGTAATAAAAAAAGTTCTGGAAGAAACCCATTACAACAAGACAAAAGCAGCGCAGAAATTGGGAATTGATAGAAAGACCCTCTTCAATAAACTGAAGCAACATAATATCCAGTCATAGTCTCTTTGTTGTATTTTGATGAACTAAAACCTTTTGGAGTCCGGTTTCATGTCTATCCGTTTGCGCTTAATGAGGTGGACGCTCTGATCAGCCAAAAAATCAACCAGCCAATTTAATCCAAATACCCTCAACTTATATGTTTTAGCAAAATCGGCCAAACTTTTAATCCAAGATCAGTTCAAGTTTTATACGTCATTTAATTGATCTTTTCTTATACCCTTAAAAGTTCCCCGCTTAGTTCCTTCTATCTTAGGAATGATAGTTATATCGCCTGTCGTTTCCAGGATGAGTATGTCAACATTTGAAATGTCCTCAATACCTTGAGATCTTGCTGCCATTTTAAGTTCATCCATTGTCAATCGCTCCTTTTTCATCACCTCTTCCATGATTTCCCCGTTATAGACAAGCACGGAGGGGCTGCTTGTTATAAGATTTTTTATCTTTTTGTTTCTGACAGAAAGCCATGTCAGGATAAATTGAAAAAAAATCAACAGAAAAAAGACAGTCATTCCATCAAACAAAGCAATATTTTTATTTAAACAAACAGCAGCCAGGGTTGATCCCAAGGCCACTGTAATGACAAAATCAAAGGCATTCATTTTAGACAAGGTCCTTTTGCCGGAAACCCTGAGAAAGAAAACCATACCCATATAAGCCAATACCGTAATTACCACGGTTCTCACAAAACTATCCCAGTTGTCAAAAAATATATTTTCCATCAGTTTAACCAGTTAAATGAAATTACACTTCCCAACCCAAAAACAATATGGGCCATGATCAAGTGGATATAATAATGTTTGAAATCCAGGTTTGGGGGATTGGAATGGATCCAAAAAGTAAACTGCCACCCAACAACTCCCCAAATTCCGGCAATAAAACCTACAATGACTCCAGATAACAAGGTAGCTTCATATCCTATAAGTTCCCATATCACATAGAAAACCAACATAAAGCCCACCCCAACTACATAATGAATTACCCAGCCAACCAGGCTGCTTTTTGTGAGTTTTTTGAATCCATCCGTCCATCTCATTAAAAGTATATTTAACAATTCTGGTTCACGAAATTCCCTCTTCATTATTGCGCTATAAAGGTAGCTAAAAGCCGTCATGACAGAAGTAGCAACTAGTGCTGGGATTATTATCAAAGTCAAATCCATAATTAACAAAAATGAGTCAAATCTATAGGATACAAAAGTAAAGCCAAACCGGAAAAAACCCTTGAAGGGAAATGCCGGGATTCCTTGACCCATATTTATTACCAAATCAATATCGCTTAATACTTACGTAAACTCAGATAATCAAAAAAAGTCCACTTCTGGCTAACGTGCATCATATTTTGTACTATCAATTAGCCTTTTTTGATCCCAACTCATTGTTTGCATCCACCTCGATTACGATCCCTGCTTCAGCTATTTTATCTTTCAATTCTCCGTAATCCAACGATTGCAGGGGAATTTGACGGCTAATGGCCTGGTCTGCCATCAAGGCCGCGGACTGGCCCAACACCATAAATGTCCACTCAATCCGTATGGCTCCATAAGCGACATGACTGCTGGAAACGCAAGTGGGAGTGAGCAGGTTGGTGCAGGATGTGGCTTGCGGAAGCAGCGCCCGATAAGAAATGGGCAGAGGCCGCCAAGCATCCCCTCCAAAAACAAATCCCTCGTTGTAAGCAACTCCCTCTTTTACAATTCGCCGAACATGGTGGACATCAGGCGGCCAGAAAGCCAGTGCCACCGCATCAGTTACGGGAGTGGGGTTTTCTCTCCTCACATGGTGCTCGGTTATCACATAATCTGAAATCATCCGTCTCCCATCACGCACGTAAAAATTCCTGGGCCATCCGTTATTGTCGATAAATTCATCTTTTGCCAACCCCCAAGAAGCCCAGTTTTTTTGAAGGATTGAATCCAATCTTCCCACCTCCGGATCCGTGGCAAGAAAGTAAAAAAGACCTTGCGTAAATTTGCGGTGGTAGTCCACCATCTCTTGCCTGGCCTGGTAGGAGGCATCGGGATAGCCCCGATTCATTCCATACAAATTGTGAGAAAGGTCGTGCCAGGCTCCCAAATCCGTTTTGCCGTTTGGTAATGTTGCCTTGGGGATATAGAGTTTACCTCCGGCACGTAGATACCGAAGATAGATTTCGTATTCCTCTCTCCGATAACCGGGAGGCGCATGAAATGGAATTTGGTTATCATGGTCTTGGGTAAGGCATACCCTGAAACAAAAGGCCTGCAACCTGTCATCGCCATCTCCGGGAATTCCCAACGGTCCGTCTTGAATAGTATGAATCAGACCACTTTGGGGATATCCGGGAATCCGGTATGGATCTACCTTAACTTCAAACTGGCGATAGGTATTTTCTCCCCGGATGCCATTAAGGGTTTCCCCATATACCGCATTGCTTTCCCTACCCACGGCATACCTGATCCCGGCAGCTGCCAGCAAATCACCTTCGATCGTAGCATCCATAAACACCTTTCCTTCGATTTTCTCACCACTTTCAAGGGTGATGGATACGATTCTCCCATCGGATAAGTTTACAGACCCCTTTCCTTCTAATAATCTTTTTCCAGTTTTTGTTTCAATTTGGGAATACTCAGCAAGCCATTTGATGATTACCTGTTCGGCAACCTTACTTTCAAAGCGCCAGACCGAGGGGTCTTTTATTCCTTCCGCGATGACATGTTCCAGTTTGTCGAGCCGATCATATTTTTTGGCTATCCTCCGGTAAAACTCCAAGGCCAATCCGCTTACCGCAGTGCTGTTTTGAAAGTTTCCGTGATTGTCAATGTCTGAGCCACCCAAGCCTTCGACAAGCATTCCCCCGATATGGGCGGAAGGTTCGATCAAAAGAACTTTATGCCCCAATTCAGCACCTTGAATACTGGCCATAACTCCGGCTGATGTCCCTCCATAGATAACTAAATCATGGTGGGTCTGTCCTTTCAACTGCAAACAGATTCCCAGCCAACAAGCCAGGAATACGCCGCTTACAGAACCGTGAATCCAAAATTTACCCAGCATATTCTCATTATTGAAGGACAAACTTCATGGTACCTTTATTTTTGGGATCAATCAGTTCAAAATTGATGCGATAAATGGTGTCCCCCCATTTGGTGAGAATTCCCTTATCTTCCGCTGCCACCAAGGATACCTTTTCGATCTGAGGTGTCATGCTTTTGGCGTCATACATAAGGCTGAATTTACGGGTGTTTCCCTTATTGTCTTTGAAAGGAATGGTCAATACCCCGGGATCGGCAACTTCCGGCGGATAGATGGTCATCAGGTGCTGGGTAATGTTCTCCGCTTTGGGCAGCTCGTAGCTATCGTTTATCTCGACATTTTTACCTCGGTTTAGCGTGACAGTACGCTTCCAGGAGTTAAGCCCCGCATTCTTGGGGTAGGCATTTGAAATATCCAATGTCAGGCTTGAAGCATTCGTTTTGGCGGAATGGGACACATTGATTGCTTTAAAATCACTTCCATCCACTTGGGCCTGCCTGTTGATGCTGGGCAGATTGTGGTAATCAGAGCGGTTATACCAAATGGAATAGCGCTCTGGGCCGAAGGTTTTGCGTGTATAAGTTCCCCTGCCCACATCTATCAGGACCGGCAATCCGTTATAAAACACCACATAATTTCCGATATCGTTGTGATTGTGGCTTTCATCGTTATGACCACCTTTGGCAGCTACAAAAAATCCGTCTGTACTCCCTTCCAAATCCCTGGCTATCATTACCTGGATGTCTTTCAACCAAACATCCTTGGGCAAGGGTAATGCCTGAGCCGCCTGCTGAAATTCTTCCTGCATAAACAGTTCAAAGAAATTTCTAAAATAGTGAAAACGGTCCAACGTACCTTGGTGGGGCTTGCGATAATAGGCACCGAATTTCATCATATCCGAGTCTTCGATATCTTTGCCATAGCGATAAATCATGGCCGCAGACATGATGGGTTGTGGATCGGCATCGGCAAAATTTAGAAAATAAGTTTCACTGATCTGAGCGCGGTAAATAAACCTACCCATATTTTTTACTTTTTCATCGGCATATACATAGCGAAAGGAGTCATTGGATGCTAAATTTAGCAAAGAAATATTATCGTAAAGGGAAGCCGCCGCCGCACCCCAATAGCTTGGACCCTCGTCACAACCACCATCTTCCGGATAGGGATTCAAAAATTCATCCAGTACCTGAATGGCTTTAAATACCAATTCAGTACGTTTTTCTTCATCATCCTCCAGCAAAAGGGCCGAATTAATCCAGTTGGAGACGATCCAGGGATTCCAGTTGTTGGGCGGTCTACCGTTTTCGTTTGCGGACATCCATCCGTGATGTTGATTCATCAGGGGCTCAAAAATCCGAAGGTTTGTTTCATGCCTGATTCGCTTTCTGATCTGTGGGGATACGGCATCAAACTGATCTCCAAGGAAATAGTCAGCCCACGCCAGGTAAGTAGCCGTTTCGGCAGCAAAAAGGTCCACAAAGGGTTTGGATACATCCATCAGTCCGGAGTACTCGTCAGAATTCGGCAAATGGGCAGGCACTCCCCAAAAGGATTCTTCGCAAATAGACCAGATACCGTTGATGATGGGGTCAATAAACCTGCCTTCGTTTTCATGGATTTCCGCCAGAATCATCGTACCGAGTACCTGCCGTTTTTCGAAAGTAATCAACTGGTATTCATCCCGATCACCGGTCCGGTGAATCAAGAGTGATTTGGTAGCGGGAATATACGGCCACGCATAGTCGATTTGGGCATTGGCTGCTTCCAAATATGCCTGCATGATTTGCTGATCCGCCGTATTCCAGGACGCTCGGTCATTGATCTTGGGAAAAGGCATCCATTCAGCAAAGGGGACCAATACTTCACGAAGCTCTTCCTGGCTGTATTTTCCGCTGACCAGACTTTGGGCCGGCAGGGTTGCTGATATGCCAACCAGGACAATCAGGGTAATAATCGGGTGTTTCAGGTACATCGGGTACGTTTGGTTAATTGAGTTATTTCCATTGATTATGATGCTGGCCAATAGGCAGCGTAAGTCTGATACTGTTTCGATCCCTACCGCGTTCGTCTCCTTCCCTACCCCAAGAAAACTAATCTTTTACGGTCTCGGTCAATATTTTCCCGTCCTGCATGGTCAGCATCCGATCGGACATCTTTGCAAGGGCCTGGTTGTGGGTGACGATGACAAAAGACTGCCCAAACTCATCCCGCAATTGGAAGAAAAGTTCGTGAAGTGCCTGCGCGTTGTTGGTATCCAAATTACCGCTGGGCTCATCGGCAAATATTACCGTGGGGTTGTTGATCAGTGCCCTGGCCACGGCCACACGCTGCTGTTCTCCCCCCGAGAGTTCGGAGGGCTTGTGCTGCAACCTGGAGCTGACACCCAAGAGCTCTCCCAATTCAGCCGCCCGGGCCTTGAGTTTTTTTTCGTTCTTGCCAGCGATTAGTCCTGGAATGATGATGTTTTCCTCCCCTGTAAACTCAGGAAGCAGGTTGTGAAACTGAAAAATAAAGCCAATCCGTTCATTGCGGAATGAAGCGAGCTTATCCCCTTTCAGTTTGGAAAGCTCCACGTCATCGACGACCAAACTACCCTGATCCGCCTCATCCAAGGTGCCCATGATGTGCAGCAGGGTGCTTTTTCCCGCACCTGAGGCCCCAACAATAGATACAATTTCTCCGCTTTTGATGGTCACGTCAACGCCTTTCAGAACATGAAGATCCCCGTAGTATTTATGTATATCTTTGGCTACTAGCAGCATAGGTTATTTTCTTACAGTTAAAATCTGTTTATACAAGCAGCAGATGCCACAGGGAACAAAAGTTAAATTTATGTTATTTTTTTGAATTTTGAAGGCTGAAACAACGGATAGGAAAAAAGTCAAATCTATCCCCTTGATTCCTAACCCCATACACCTATATAGAATTAATCTCAACAGAAAAAATAATTACTTTTAAGGAAAAAGCCCAATGGAAACCTTGAATAATCGGAGTTAAGCCGTTAACTTCGGGCAAAAATTTTACAAGGATGAATATACACGAATATCAGGCAAAAGAGGTTTTAAAGTCTTTTGGTGTCAAGATTCAGGAAGGTATTGTAGCCGATACGCCCGAAGATGCGCTTGAGGCCGCCAAAAAACTAAATGCGGAAACAGGTACGTCTTGGTATGTATTGAAAGCACAGATACATGCAGGTGGTCGTGGAAAAGGTACCGTGAAGGAAACCGGATCCCGGGGAGTGGTATTGGCCAAATCGCTGGATCAGGTGGCTGAAACCGCAAAAAACATCCTTGGAGGTACTTTGGTCACTATTCAGACAGGTGATGAAGGCAAAAAAGTAAAGAAAATCCTTATAGCGCAGGATGTATATTATCCCGGGAAATCCGAACCCAAAGAATATTACATTTCCATACTTCTGGATCGGGCTACCGGAGGCAATGTTATCATGGCGTCCGTTGAAGGCGGGATGGACATCGAAGAAGTGGCAGAGCATTCTCCCGAAAAAATCATAAAGGAATGGATAGATCCTCAACTGGGAATTCAGGGCTATCAGGCAAGAAAAGTAGCGTTCAAGCTGGGTCTGGAAGGCAACGCCTTTAAAGAAATGGTGAAATTCATCCTTTCCCTCTATAATGCCTATGACAGCATCGATGCTTCCCAAATCGAAATCAATCCGGTATTGAAAACATCCGATGATCAGATCCTGGCCGTAGATGCCAAGATTAACCTGGATGACAATGCCTTGTATAGAAATAAAAAGCTCGCCGCACTTCGCGACTTGGATGAAGAAGATCCGTTGGAAGTAGAGGCGGGAGAATCCGGCCTGAACTACGTCAAGTTGGACGGAAACGTAGGCTGCATGGTCAACGGTGCCGGATTGGCAATGGCGACCATGGATATGATCAAGCTCTCCGGCGGTGAGCCTGCCAATTTCCTGGATGTAGGAGGAGGAGCCAACGCACAGACGGTAGAAGCCGGATTCAGGATTATATTGAAAGATCCAAAGGTAAAAGCCATCCTAATCAACGTTTTCGGGGGCATCGTAAGATGTGATCGAATAGCCAGCGGTGTGGTGGAAGCCTATAAGTCTATCGGGGACATTGCTATACCCATCATCGTACGACTTCAAGGAACCAATGCCGTGGAAGGTGCGAAAATTATTGATGAATCAGGCTTGAAGGTAACTTCGGCGATCACCTTGAAGGAAGCCGCTGAAAAAGTTCAGCAAGTTCTTCAAGGATTTAATAGCTAAATTTCAAAATGGCGCAAAGATTTCTTACCTTTGCGCCACCAAACGCACTCGTAGTTCAATTGGATAGAATATCGGATTTCGGCTCCGAGGGTTGAGGGTTCGAATCCTTCCGAGTGCACCAAGCCATCTTGTCTGACAAGGTGGCTTTTTTTGTCCTCTCCTGGCTTCCCCATTTCGATGCTGATCGTTCGAACTCAGATTGCCATCCAGGTATCTTATCGGTGATAATATTTTCTTCAACCTGAGTAGGATTGATATTTACCCAAAAGCCCCGAAAGGACTAAACAATAATTAACCACGGTTGCAAGCCCGCGGAAGGTGAATGAATAGAGGTTCAATTAGTCGGTATTGTTTCTTTTTCCAGCAATAATGATGATAATATTCAACTAACTATCTTTCCCTGATAATTTGCCGAATATAGTCGAGTTCAGGTTTGCAACATATTTTTGTTCTTCGTCAGTGCTGATTTTGCTAATAACCTGAGTTCGATTATTCGTCAAACTAGCAATGCAATCCTCTAGTTAGGTTATTTTCGATATCGATCCTGGTTTTAAATCTAGGATGTCAGATCAACCGTTTTGGGGTTTTGGCGGGACTGGGTTGGCCGTATTGGGGGGCATGTAGCCAAAACGGGAAGGGGTATTTGCGTTGTTTTTTACGCTAGGTTGAAACCCAGGGCTATCAAATCGGCCGCCCCGCTGGAGTTTTTGAGGAAGGTTGTTTTACGAAAGAATGGTTCTTGGGTAGAAATTACACAACTTTTGATTGGCTGTTGTGGTTGCAAATTAAGGTGTAAAAACAATCGAACTCAGGTTAATAAAAACAACTGATCCATATAGGCTGAATAATTATTCAATTGATATATATTCATCGGTTGAAAAATCTGAAGACAGAATTTGCTGCAGTTTTTTTTGAAGTACCTGGATGTCGTTTGGTTTTGTAAGGAAGAACTTTGCGCCCAACTCTTTTGCCAACTCCTTATCACGCTTAATATTGGACGTGCTTAAAATGCCAACAGGAATTTTATTTAGCTCCTCCTCTTTTTTTATTTTGACAAAAAAATCAAAACCGTTCATAATGGGCATATTTAGGTCAAGAAAAATAATGTCCGGCAAAGCTTTGCTTTTTATTAATTTATCCAGTGCGATTTTTCCGTTTTTTGCTGTTTCGCATTGCAATGTCGGATCTATAGACCGTATGGCATGTTTCAAAAAAAACAAGTCATCTTCATCATCATCTATCAAAAACAATTTGTTCATGATGTAGGTATGTAAATAATGAAAGTTGAACCTACCCCATAGTTGCCCTCTGCAACAATAAAACCCTTGTGTTTGGTCACGATTTTTTTCACGATGGCCAAACCAATGCCTGTACCCGAATACTCATTCTTGCCATGCAGGCGCTGAAAGAGTTCAAAGATTTTATTTTTATATTCTTTTTTAAAACCAATTCCATTGTCTGCAATGGTTATTCTGTGGTATTCTTTTTGATTGTTTGCCAGCGGGTTATCAATTTTGTTTCCATCCACAACAGAAGCATTGATTTTGATGTGCGGCTTTGCTTCCGGTCGGCTGTATTTAATAGCATTGTCAATAAGGTTGGTAAAAACTTGGGAAATTTGAAATTGTGATGCATTGATTGTTGGAAGGTTTTCATATTCAACCATAGCCTGTTTTTCATTGATGTTCAACTGAAGGATGAGGATGGATTCTTCTACAATGGCCGTCAAATCACAGGGTTCAAAAAGAAATTCGGTTTCGGATGCTCGGGAAAATTCAAGAAGAGATACAATGAGTTTTTGCATTCGCTCGGCTGCCGAAATAACGCGGTCAAAATAATTCTGTGTACTTTCCCCAAAATTTTCAGCTTCTAAGATGAGCTTGCTGAACGCCTGTATTTTTCGCAGGGGTTCCTGCAAATCGTGGCTGGCTACATAACTAAAAGAGGTGAGTTCTGCATTGGTAATTTCCAGTTCAAGATTTTTAGTCCTCAATTCTTCAGCAGCCTCTATATCTTTACTGATGTCCTGTACTGTGCCGATTAGAACACGGTTGTGGTCATCTCCCGAAAAATTACCGATTGAGCGAAGGTGTTTAATTTTTCCTTTTTTGCTTATTATTCGATAGGGCGTTTCTACCAATACACCGGTTTCCATTGTTTCCTTCCTGTTTTTTATTATCTGATGGATATCATCGGGATGAATGAAAGATAAAAATTTTTCGAGCGAAGGTATAAATTCATTTGGCTCACAATCTAACAATAAAAATAAATTATCAGAATATTCCAATGAACCTGTAGTAATGTTCCATTTATAACTTCCGGATTTTGCAATTTTTTCTGCCGCCTGAAAGGTAAGATTTCTAATACTAAGTTCTTCCGTGCGTTTACTCACCTTCTTTTCCAATTCTTCTGTAAAAGTTTTTTGTTCGGTAATATCCGTATTGGTTCCTATCCATTTTTCAATATTACCGTTGGCATCTTTGACGGGATAGGCGCGGGTCAAAAACCAATGATATTCCCCGTCATTCCTACGCAGCGGGAAGGTCTGCTCCCACGCTTCTCCTTTTTTCCAAGCATCTGCCACAAACGCCGACACTTCCCCAATATGATCGGGGTGATGTACTTTTTCCCATCCCCAAGCTTCCATTTCTTCATGCGTGGTTCCTGTAAAATTATACCACTGCTGATTGTACCAATAAATATATCCGTCACCATTGGCAATCCATGCAAGGTTTTGGATGCTATCAGCAAAAGTGCGAAACTGCTCCTCACTTGATTTAATTTTTTCTTCTACCTGTTTCCGTTCAGTAATATCAGTGAATAGAATGGCTACTTTTTTACTTCCCTGATCGCCTAACCTGAAAGTGTCAACTTCAAACCAGCGTCCCAATGCTTCGCTGCATTCAATAAATCGGTTTGGTTCGCCTGTTAAAGCCACTTTACCATAGATTTGAAACCAGTGTTCTTCAAGATTGGGAATCAACTCTTTTGCAGTTTTACCCTTAGCATTTTTCAAACCTGTTTGTTTTTCAAACACCGGATTGGTTTCGAGAAAAATATAATCCACAGGATTGTTGCCGCTATCAAAAATCAGTTCAACAATGGAAAAGCCCTGGTCAATAGTTTCAAAAATGCCGCGGTATTTTTCTTCGCTAGCTTTTAATTTTAACTCTGCTTCTTTCTGTTCAGTTATATCTATACTAATCCCTGTTAGTGTTTCGGCTTCGCCCTTCTCGTTATAATAATATTTTCCAACGGAACGTATGTGACGAACAGTTTCATCATCCTCACGGGTAATGCGATACGCCACATCATAAGCTGTATGATTTACTCTTGCTTTTTCTACTTTTTCAAAAATCCTTTTTTTATCCCCGGGTAGAATAAGTTTATGCCAGTCTTTGTATACAAGGTCTATACGATGGACATCATATCCCCACATTTTTTTATGCAAAGCACTCCATTCTAATTTTTGTGTTTGCATGTCTAACAACCAGATACCCACATTGGCAGAATCGGTGGCAAGTTTTAAATGCGATGCCATTTTCTGAATTATCCGTTCATTTTCTTCAATTGTCTTTCTGGCATTTACCTGTTCGGTCACATCGTAGGCAAAAACCAAAATGCCGTCTATTTCACCTTCACTGTTTTTATTTGCCTGATAAGAAAAATTCAAAAAAACCTGCTTCTCTTTGCCATCGGTAACGAAGGTGACTTGCGTCTCGTTACCGATAAAGGTCTCTCCGGTACCATACACAATGTCCAACAGTTCAATAAATCCCTGTCCCTGTACCTCGGGCAGCACTTCGTGCACCTTTTTGCCAAGAGGGTTACGGCCTCCAATAAGTTCCACATAAGCGGCATTTGAGAATTCAAATACATATTCAGGTCCCTTCAGTATGGCAAACATGGCCGGAGCATGCATAAAAAAATCATTCAGCTTCTCTTCACTTACCTTCAATTTCTTAGCCAGCTTGGTATCTGTTACATCTTGCATGGCAAGAAGCATAAGTTGCTCTGAATTTTTTCCGGTTATAAATTCCCTTGCATTCAGCATCAGGATACTTTTGTCAAGTATCATTTCGAAATCCGCAATCTCACTACTTTGGATAAAAAAATTTTCGAGTAGCGTACGCAGTTCAGGAATGTCCCATTTGTGGTTTTGCAATTCAAAAAACTGCCTTCCTGCTGTTTCGCTTTCGGAAAGATTAAATTTTTTATAAAAGGTAGCGTTGGCAGATTTTATGCGAAGATTTTTATCCAAGACAAGAAGCGGTTCTTTGATGGTGCTTACGATGGCTTCCGAGTACTCACGGGCAGTATTAAAATGTTTCTGCTTATCAATCAATTCCTCGTTTAAGCTGATTAGTTCTTCATTGCTTGATTGAAGCTCTTCTTTGGATGTTTCCAATTCCTCATTTAGGCGCTGTATTTCTTTATTGCCGCGCTGCAGGTTTTCATTGGAACTTTGCAATTCTCTATTGGCGGCCTCCATTTCTTCGGTAATGGAAAGCATGTCTTCCCGGGTATTTGACAACTCATTTTCCAACTGTTCGATGCGTTGTAAGGCAGCCCTGCTTCTCCCCGAAGAAAAGTCCATGATCTCCTCCTTTGCGGGTAAGTGAACTTTAGTAAATAAAATCAAATAATGCGGCTCAACTGTATCGTTAAGCTGAATGATTTCAATGGTTACAAGAATTTGTTTGCTGTTTGCGAGGACAGATATGCCCTCTTTTATAACTGATTCCTTGCTGGTTTTTACTTTGTGCAGGGCATTTCGCAATTCGTATGGCAATCCTTCCCTTGCCATATCCAAAAGGTTAAGATAGGGCTTGACCGGTAAGATTTTCAAAAAAGGTTCCATGTCTCCATGAATGTGCAAAATGTCCATTTCTTGATTAATAACCACAGCTGCGGGCGATTTTGAAAGGAGTATGGCATTTGCGCTAGTGTGAAAATCGGTTTTTGAAGCTTCATCTTTAGCCGCTGTGTTTTGGGTGGTTAATGTTTCTTCTTTGCGCCCGGTAGCTACCCGCACAAAGCTGCCTGCAATGGCCTTGCGTGAAAAAATAATATGCTGCTTATCAAAAGAAGCAAACAAATCCGATGCGGCGCTTGAATTTTCAGATTTGCCAAGCAGTAGCATACCGCTTTCTTTTAACGCATAATGAAAAGTGGTCAATGCGTTTTTCTGCAAAAAAGGTTTCATGTAAATAAGCGCGTTGCGGCAACTTATCAAGTCCATTTTGGAAAAGGGCGGATCTTTTAAAAAATTATGGTTGGCAAATACACACCAATCTCGTATAAATTTGTTTACCCGGTAGCTTCCTCCTGTTTTTGTGAAATAAAGATTGAGCCGCTCTTCTGAAATGGATTGAACTTCGGCTTTACTATAGATGCCTTCTCGCGCTTTGTCAATTGCAATTTCTGAAATATCGGAACCGAACAGTTGGATTTTTTTAGCTGACAGATTGTTTTTTGCCAAATATTCATGCAGGCAAATAGCCATGGAATAGGCTTCCTCCCCGGTGGCGCATCCCGCAATCCAAAAGCGGATGTCTTCTTCGGGCAGTTTGCTTTTAAGCAGGGCGGGAAATACCTTTTCTGTCAGGGTCTCAAAAGTTTTGGGATCGCGGAAGAATGAAGTTACAGAAATGAGCATATCTTGGAAAAGCTTATCCTGTTCGGCTTTGTCGCCGCGCAAAAAAGTTAAATAATCCTCCAAGTTTCCTCTTTGGTGCAGTGCCATTCTTCGCCCAATACGCCTGCGAACCGTACCTTGCTTGTAATGCTTAAAATCAACTCCGCTAAGCTGGTAGACAACCTGCAATATTTGTCCAAATACAATTTCATCATTTTTTGGCAGCGGTTCCTCTTCCCCTATTGCATGCGCAGACGTATAGGTGTTGTTTATCTTTATCAGTTGGGCAGGGATTTTTTCGGCAGGCAATATAAAATCCGCCACATCGGCATTCACTGCGCTCTGGGGCATATCACCATAAGCCGCCGACTCGTCCTGGGCAATCGTGATGCCCCCGTGTTTTTTAATCATTCTCAATCCGACTGTGCCATCACCGCCCGTACCCGAGAGCACCACACCCACTGCCATGCTCTCCCAAACCACGGCAATCGAAGTAAAAAAAATATCAATCACCAAATTGGTTTTCACACCATCCCTGGGTGTAAGTTTTAGCACCCCGTCAACCGAAGTGAGAATTTTGCCGGAAGGCATCACATAAATATGGTTTGGCAAAATCTTTACCTCATCGGTAATTTCCTGAATGGGAATATTGGTAACCCAGGAAAGAATAGCCGAAAGCTGACTCTCATGCGCCGGGTTCAGATGCTGCACCACGACATAAGCCATCTGTGAATCTACGGGTATGGCTTCGAACAATTGCTTGAATGCATCAAGCCCCCCGGCAGAGGCTCCAATACCCACAATCGGGAAATTGTGTGCGGATGAGGATGGTTTGGCTTTCACCCGGATATTTCCACTTCCTTTTGCCATGTATATACCTTTTATCCCATTATTATGTCAACTTAAACTTAGTGATTTTTGGATTAATTCTTCATATTTTGAACTTTTTTTTTGGCTGACAGAATTTGAGGCAATACTACATGAACCAAATGAAAGTTTTTTGGATCGAAAAAAATTGTACCCAGAATTTTATTGTTAATTTTTTTTGATCATGATCCTGAAAAAGATGTTTAGGGAAGCAGTAAATAAGGAAAGATCTAACAACACGAGTTAGGTTATTCATCAGAATAGAAAAAGAAGAGAATGAGTTGGATTTTGTTGGCATTTTTGTTGAAAAGGCAAAAATGCCAACAAAATAAAGCAATTTGATTTATTTGCCACGGATTTACACCCGTGATTGTGTTAAGACCCTTCAATGCTGGGTTTTCCAAAATCCAATCCAGTCCTGAAAGGGCTAAATACCACAGCGGTGGGTGCAGCCCACCGCATTTCGAAAGATCAGTCAGGGACAGCCCTGTAAGGGTGCTAAACCTTTTATCACGCCCTTTCAAGGCTGTGATTAATAGGCATATTACTGCACAGTTCGTTACCCTGTGCTATGATTTTTCCGCCCATTCAGGGCTAGGGGAAATAACAATCCAACTCAGGTTAACAGCTAAGAGTCAGATTCATCCCTTTGATTACCTTAAATCCTACACCTCTCCCACCCCCTTGACATTAATCCAAATTAGTTCAAAAGCCGGCGAATTGATCTTAACGTTCAAATTTCACCTTCCTTACCTCAAAAAAATCCCCTGCCCCTACTGATCCTGTTTGTGGCAAGTTCCCCTGCGACATTGCCCATTCGTATTGTCGTTATTTTCATAACCAAATGAAAACCATCTATTTGATCCACCTATGATTGCATAAATTTACAGATATTAAAGATTTTATTAACTTCTTAGTTGCAAACTAAAAAATTCTTATTAACTTTATCGTGCCAATAGAAAGATTTAGTTCCCAAAATTTTTGTTTTATTAAAACTAAGTGATTAAGTTGTGAAAAAAAACATGTTATGAAGACATTGACAAGAGCAGAAGAACAGATTATGCAGATCCTTTGGGATTTGAAGGAAGGATATGTGAAAGACATCCTGGAGCTAATGGACGACCCCAAACCGGCTTACAATACGGTTTCTACCTTTATCCGGATTTTGGAAACAAAAGGATTTGTCAAACACCACCCCATCGGAAAATCGCATCAGTACTACCCCATCGTCTCCAAAGATGAATACAGAAGCTTTTCTATCAACCGGCTGCTGTCGGGTTACTTTGGAGGCTCATTTTCCAAAATGGCAAGCTTTTTTGCCAAAGAAGAAAATTTGAACATGAAGGAATTGGAGCGAATCATGGATGAGGTCAAAAAAGATGTAAAATGAACAGGTGATGGCTGAATTTATCAATTACTTCTGGCAAAGCTTTTTCTGCCTTTGCTTCTTTTTCGGGATCTATTGGGTCTTCCTTCGCAACGAGAAATCGTTTCGATTCAACAGGGCCTATTTACTGATCACCCCCGCCCTGGCCCTTTTGTTTCCTTTGATGGAAATTCCCGTAAGTTTTGATAAACCCAGCATCTCCCTGGAAAATACCGACCTGTTAAAAGCACTGAAAGAACAGTCCGAATTTGAAACTATTGGCACCTTCGGGCTTCCCGAAGTCACCGTGACAGACACCAAACTTCCCCTGCTGTGGGAAATCAAAGATTACCTGCTTTTCATCTACCTAAGCATGGTTGTCCTATTGTCATTCAACTTATTTTGGCAATACCTTCAGCTCCGGCAGATGGAAGAAAAAGGCTGGTATCAGACGGTCTTCAAATTGAAAGGAGACTATTTTCTGATACCAACCTTTGGTTTGGCTCCGGTTTTTTCCTTCTTCAACAAGCTGTTTTGGGATGATACGCAAGTTCTCTCCCCAGAAGAGCAATCCCATATCGTCCAGCATGAACTTGAGCATATCCACCAGAAACATACCTATGATGTATTGTACTATCAAGTCCTGAGTATCTTATTCTGGTTTAATCCCGTCATCTACCTGATGCGGCTTTCCCTGGTGGATCTGCATGAATTTCTGGCAGATGAAAAAGTTCTGGGAAAAATCGAAAACAAATCAAGCTACCCCAAATTGATCGTCAAGATGGCATTTAAGGGACTGGATCTTCCTATCGGCAATTACTTTATCCGATCTACTACCTTAAAACGACTAATGATGATGAAGAAGTCAGCTAAAATAAACTGGTTCAAACTGGCCATGGTATTGCCCCTTACGGGGATGCTATTTGGCCTGGTAAGCATAAAGACCGACAATGGATTGGTGCTTTTCACCAACTACGAAACGGCCAATATCCGGACAATCAAGCAGCAGATGCTGGATTTTCAGGATTCCCTAAATGTGGGGATAAAGGTAAGAAGTTTAAAAAATCCCGTCCATTATGAAAAAATCGAGGTACTGGAAAATGGCATCCTCAAAGCACAACTGGGCGAATTGGAGTATCAGTTTTCCGGGATAAAAACGGATGGGGACTACCTGAAAATCCGGGAACTCATCCAAATCCTGCGGGCCAATTCCCAAATGACGAAAACCTATGAAAATGCCAAAAACCCAATGGAGGTTGAAAGTGTCCCCAAACCCGTTGGTGGCTGGAAAGCTTGGGAAGATTTTCTAAGGTCTCAGGTTACCTCTCCGGAAAAGGAGCAGGCTCTTGGCCTTGCAGGGGTGGTGGAGTTGGAATTTATCGTGGACCAGGAAGGAAAAATTCAACATCCGGTGATCCGCAGGAGCTTTGGAGGTGGGCTGGATGACCAACTGATAGCTGCTTTAGAAGGAAATAAAGTGCCTGATTGGGAACCTGGCACAGACAATCAGCGAACAGTTGCGGTAGTAATGACCTATCCCGTAGGCTTTGATTTCCGAAAAGATGACCAACCCCAAACAGCATTTTTCCCGCAGCCAAATTCGTATCTGAGATCACAGAACTACCCCCGCGTGTCCAATGACACTGAAATCTTTGACGTGGTAGAATCCATGCCTGTACCTCCCGGAGGTATGGAAGGCTGGAATGCTTACCTGAAAGAAAACCTGAAATACACACAGGCAGGAAAAGATCAAAAAGTCGAAGGCACCGTTTATTTGGTCTTTGTGGTGGACAAAGAAGGAAACCTCCAAAATCCAGAAATTCTCCGGGGAATCGGTGCCGGCTTGGATGAGGAAGCTATCAGGGTAGTAAAAGCTTCCCCAACTTGGAAACCAGGCATGCAACGCGGCCAATTGGTGAATGTCAAAATAAAGCTGCCCATCCGCTTTAGTTTGCCTGAATCTGTCGGACAAGATGCCCGTTTGGAGGAATTGAAAACAGCCAATACCGATTGGAAAAACGGGGATATTCAACCTGGAGAGGTATTTATCAAGCACATGCAGCGAAATATAAAATACCCGAAAGATTCACGGCAAGAGGGTGTTACAGGAACTGTGGTTTCAAAGCTCATATTTGACAGCAATGGCCATATCAAAGACCTCACCATCATCAAAGGAATTAGGGATGATATTGATGAGGAGGTAACCAGAAACTTGAAAGCCGCTCCCGCTTGGGAGGTCAAAAAGCCCAAGGACAGCTATGAGGCGATATATCCCATAACCTTCAAATTGGACAATAAACCAGTTGAAGGACCAGACTTTCATTCCATGCTGGGTAAGGGTTTAATTGTTGTAGGATACGGATCCCAGTCCAAATTCCATGAACCCAGTGCCAGAAACAACGGCATTTTAACCATCAACGTGATCAATGAAAAGCTGGTCAACTTCAATGGAAAAATACTTCCGATAGGGCCGAAGTTATCTGATGCCATCCAAGCGTTGCTGGAAGAAAACGGGTTAAACTCAAAAGAAATAACTGCCCATCTCAGTGCAGAACCGGAGGTAAAAATGGGTGCCATCCACCTAGTGCAAGCTGCCCTGAGAACCAATAAAATCAACAAATTGCTCTATACCAGTTCCAGACTGAATGATGGAAGTAAGAAAATAAACAATTCCATCACCCCGTTGGAAAACCAACCCCTGGTGATATTGGATGGAGTGGTGAACGCCTCTTTGGATGACATCGACCCCAAAAATATTGAAAGCATCTCTGTGATAAAAGATGGAAGCGCAATAAACATGTATGGCAGTGCAGCCAAGAACGGGGTGATAATCGTCACCTCAAAGAAATAGCCTATTTAAACCAACTATTGGGCTCCTCTCGCCACCAACATTTATCCGGGCTGTCCTTTGTAGGGACGGCCCGTTTTTTTTGGCTTCAATTAAAGAATAACTCGATTAACCTGAGTCCGACTTTATTCGGCAAACTATCAAGGAAAGAGAATTAGTTGAATTTTGTCATCATTGTTGCTGAAAAAGGCAACAATGCCGCAAAAATAAAGCCCTTTTCATTCACTTTCCACGGGCTTGCACCCGTGGTTATTATAGTTTAGCACCTAAAGGGCTGTTAGGTAAGTAACAATCGAACTCAGGTAATTAGCAAGGATTTTATACTGTGGTTGTGACCTACCTATACAAAAAGTCCCAAATTAACGCACTTTTGATGTCGTGAATAAAAATTCTTTTAGCGTTAAGCACATTGTAAAAACTCATCTAATGGGATAGTTGGTAACCTAATCCCATTGCTTTATATTTGCACAACGTCAAATAAACCTAAACCTTTCTTCAATGAATTTTACCTATTTGAGCGGAATGATTTTTTATTTCCTGCTAGTTGGAGCAAATACCCTGGTAGCTCAGGACGAGTTCAACTACGATGAAACCAAGGTACCCCCCTACTCCCTACCCGACCCATTTGTTACCCAAAAGGGAGAAATCGTTACTAATCCCCAGGCGTGGGAGTTTGTCCGGAGACCGGAAATCATAGGCCTTTTTGAAAACCATGTCTACGGACAAGTACCGAAAGATTTTGACGCCATCAACTTTCATTTAGCCCATGAGGACAAAGCTGCAATGGATGGAAAGGCCCACTTGAAAGAGGTGGATATCACCGTCACAAGAAATGGGAACAACGTATCCATACGGCTAATTCTGTTTTTGCCTACTGCCCGAACCACTCCTTCACCCGTATTCTTATTGATCAATCACCGGGATCATGAAAATATGGACCCTACCCGTCAGGTGAAAATGGACTTTTGGCCGGCCGAAAAACTTATTGAGCGGGGGTATGCCGCAGCTGTATTTCATGTCGAGGATGTATCCGATGACAATAAGGACACCTTTAAAGAAGATATTCTAAAGAAATTATATCCCGAGCAACTGCAACTGGCGGACGGCATGCGGGCATTGGGTTCCTGGGCTTGGGGCGCCATGCGTGTGATGGACTACTTTGAGCGGGATCCGGATATTGATGCCACAAAAGCAGGTGTGGTGGGTCACTCCAGGGGAGGTAAAGCTTCCCTTTGGACAGGGGCACAGGATCCCCGATGGGCCATCACCGTAAGTAACGATTCCGGTTGTGGAGGTGCGGCCATTTCCCGAAGGAAATTCGGAGAGACAGTCGAACGGATCAATACCAATTTTCCGTATTGGTTTACCGATAACTTCAAAACATACAATGACAACGAGGATGCCCTTCCCGTTGACCAGCACTTGTTGATTTCAAGCATCGCTCCCAGGGCGGTATATGTAGCGAGTGCCGTTGAGGATGAATGGGCTGATCCCAAGGGGGAATTTCTCTCCCTGAAACTTGGTACCCGGGTTCACCGGGACATTTATAACCTTCCGGTGGATTTGCCCGCACAACTTCCTGAAATAAATCAACCGAGCCATTTCCCCTATGTGGGTCATCATATCCGTGCCGGCAAGCATAACCTGACCGCCTATGATTGGGAACAGTTTATGGATTTTGCGGATATCCTATATGCCCATTAACTCTCAACTCCCATGAACCGAAGAAGATCGTTCCTGAAAAAAAGTGCCGCAATGGCAGCTCTTTCCCTTACTTCCCCTGCCGCCTTACCTAGCTCAATCGGTAGCGGCAGCCGAAGATTGTTCTCCCCTGCACAGGATATGGGGTTGGACATGTGTCTGGCCTATTTTTGGGGAATAGCCCCCCGCAAAGTAGCCTTGGCAAAACAAATGAACGTACTGGGTGCAGTGGGGGGAATAAACCCCGGTATGGCCAACCTGCAAGGCGCAAATCCCTGGGGCCTGGACGTAATCAAGGGAGTAAAAGCTGCCTGGGAGAACGTAGGCTTAAAGTTAAAAGTGGTGGAAGGTCCTCCCACCTTGGGTACAGCCACCAAACTGGGATTAAGCGGACGGGATGAGGAAATTGGGAATTTCGTCACCCTGATGAAAAACCTTTCGTCAGTGGGCATAGACACGATCTGTTATAACTGGATGCCCGTCATCAACTGGGCTAGAACTTCCCTGGACCGCCTGAGCCGGGGTGGGGCTTTGGTAAGTGCCTTCGACATTGAGGATGTTCAGGATCAGGAAAAAATCACGGAATTTGGAGCATTGACACACGACAAGATGTGGGAAAATCTG